>CAREUR010000006.1 GCA_948968885.1 uncultured Eubacteriales bacterium
TCAGGCTACCATACTGTGGAAGAGGCTTTAGCCCGTTTCGAGAGGGATATATCAATCCCCCAGGATGGGGCAAAATGGCTTTCACCTTCAAAAACATCCCGTAAATATAGTAATGATTATTGTGATGAGTATTGGTGGCCGGGGCGCGATGAATCTTCTCCCCAACAACTTGATGATAATGATTCTTGTGATGAGTATTGGGAATCGAAGTACAACGAATCTCTCCCGATAAAAAAAGATACATTACTTGAATCTCCCAAAAAAATAGATGCATTACTTGAACGTGAATCGTGGCGCGATGAGGATTGTCATGAGGATTGGTGGCCGGAGCGCAAAAAATTCTCTCCCGAAAAAATATATGAATTACTTGAATTTGAAAAAAATTTACAAAATTCCTAAAATATCTAGTGATTAATGGCATCAGATTCAGGTAATTGACAAGTGCCTCCTTGCTGAATTATAATACTGTCAGCAAAAGGAGGCCTTTTTCATGCTATTAAACAGCGAAAAATCTATGGAAAAAATCGTGGCTCTGTGCAAAAACAGAGGCTTTGTGTTCCCTGGGTCCGAGATTTATGGCGGTTTGTCGAACTCCTGGGACTACGGCCCGTTGGGCGTGGAGTTTAAGAATAATATTAAGGATGCCTGGCGCCAGAAGTTCATTCGCGAGAGCAAGCTCAATGTGGGGCTGGATTCTGCTATTTTGATGAACCCTCAAACTTGGGTTGCTTCGGGACATTTGGGCAATTTCTCTGACCCTTTGATGGACTGCAGAGAATGCAAGACTCGGCATCGGGCGGACAAGCTCATCGAGAACGCCGGTGGGGACGCCAACGGCATGACTTTTGACCAGATGAGCGCCTATATAACGGAGCATCACGTTGTTTGCCCGGTCTGCGGCGCCGCGAACTTCACTGATATTCGCAAGTTTAACCTGATGTTCAAGACTTTTCAAGGCGTGACCGAGGATGCGAAGAATGAGGTCTACTTGCGACCCGAAACGGCGCAGGGCATATTTGTAAATTTCGCTAACGTTCAGCGCACGTCCCGGCGCAAGCTGCCTTTTGGCATCGCTCAAATTGGGAAATCCTTTCGCAATGAGATTACTCCAGGCAATTTTATCTTTCGCACGCGTGAGTTCGAGCAGATGGAGCTTGAGTTCTTTTGCAAGCCCGGCTCGGACCTTGAATGGTTCAACTACTGGCGCGATTTTTGCAAAAACTGGCTCTTGAACTTTGGCTTAAAATCCGATAACATTCGGCTTCGCGACCACTCTAAAGAGGAGCTTTCGCACTATTCGCGGGCTACTACCGACATCGAATTCTTGTTCCCGTTCGGATGGGGCGAACTTTGGGGCATTGCCGACCGCACGGACTTCGATCTGACGCAGCATCAGGAGCACTCCGGAAAAAGCCTCGAATACTTCGACCCCGACTCCAACCAGCGCTACATTCCATACGTGATCGAGCCTTCACTGGGCGCCGACAGAGTCGCACTGGCCTTCCTCTGCGATGCATACGACGAAGAAACCACCGAATACGGCGATACTCGCGTAGTGCTGAGGCTTCATCCGAATTTGGCACCATTTAAGGCGGCTATTTTTCCATTATCGAAAAAACTAAGCGACGGCGCTAGCACGGTCTACAGCCTGCTCTCCGCACACTTCATGGTCGACTACGACGAGGCCGGCTCCATTGGCAAGAGATATCGCCGCCAGGACGAGATCGGCACGCCATTTTGCGTCACGTATGACTTCGACAGCGAGGCCGACAGCTGCGTCACCGTGCGCCACCGCGACTCCATGCAGCAGGAGCGCGTTTCTATCGACAAGCTGGTCGACTACATAGCCGAAAAAATTAAAGTCTAGCGGCAAACCTCAGTTTCTGGCTTCAACTTCGTAAATCACTAGCGCGGTGGCGACTATCGCGGCCGTCTCAGTTCGGAGGATCCTTTGGCCGAGCGTGCATGTCGCGCCTCCTGCCTTTGACACCAAGTCTACTTCTGCAGGTTCGAATCCACCCTCTGGCCCGATGAAAACAGCAATAGATCGCAGCTTGCCGGTATTTATGGCCTCTCGTAAGGGGGATCCGCCATTTTCGTAAAAAAGAAGCGTTTTTTCGCTTCTTTTTGCTGTTTCTACGGCATTTTCTAAGCTTACTGCTTCCAAAACGTGCGGTATTCTGCCTCTTCCGGATTGCTTTGCTGCTTCCTCGGCGATCTTCTGCCAGCGCTGAACTTTTTTCTGCAGCGATTTTTCAGCTGGACGCGAAACACATCGGCTTGTGAGCAGCGGAACTATCGCGCTCACACCGACTTCTGCGGCCTTCTGAACGATGAAGTCCATCTTGTCCCCTTTGGGTAGCGCCTGAAAGAGTGTGACCTCTACGCTTGGCTCAGAGTCGCACTTTTCTACCTTTAAGAGCCTCAACTTTACCGAACCCTCGCCAAAATCCGTAATCTCACAAATATAATCCGTCGCATCATGGCACAGAGTAAGCGTTTCGCCCTTTTGCATCCGCAGAGACTTCGCAATATGCACGGCGTCATCGCCCGAAATCTCAAAAAAATCCTCAACCGGCTCGTTTACAAAAAAACGCGGCATACCATCATTCCAATCGCAAAAATCAGGCGAGCCTCGGCCTCTGAATCACCGAAAGTTCGCCAGCTCAAACTTCTTCACAAAATTCATCATATTTTCGTTCTCGAACTCGTTCCTGCGCGATTTTACGATCTTCTCACGCAGATTTATCAGCCGGATGCGGTTATACCGCTGAATGCACACGTACGGCAGGTTTATTAGCAGCACAACTGCGCAAAACGTTATTCCCATGAGGATCTTGTTGATCAAGACTATCAAAACCGCCACCCACATGCAGTTTTTGTGCGCCCACTCCGCGCGGCACGTTTCCAAAATAAACCGGTCTATGTAGCTCAGCGACAGGCTGCTCAGGCTTTTTTTGGAAAATCCGTTCTTCGAGATGTACTGCGGCAGCAAATTCTTCCAAGCCTTGATTTTTAGCCATTTGTTGTACCACCGGCCATTATCCTCCCAGTATTTTTCTCGATAAATATACTTATTGTAATCAAAATGGTCGTCGCTCAAAACCTTGCAGCAGCAGAACACGATCAAGTCCCACGCCAGGATAAACCCCACGTTCCACGCCGCGACAATCCACGTATTTTCGCTCGAAATCATAAATTTGTCGACCTCTTTTCCACTTTTTATGATACCCCAATTTCGCCCAAAAAGTCAACGATTTTTGAAAAAACCGCCCAAAAAATTTGACATAACGGCGCGGCGACTTTAAAATAGATTTAGATTTGTTTTGGAGGCCCGAATAAGATGGATTCAGGAAAACCCGCGAATTCCCTAAATATTAACCTGCTCGCGCGCGAACTGATCGACTTGCTGCTCGAAAAAAACTTGAAGATCGCCACTGCAGAAAGCTGCACGGGAGGTTTGATTGCCAAGTTGATTACCGATATCCCCGGCGCTTCGGAGGTTTTCGAGTGCGGAATTTGCGCCTATTCAAATTCTATAAAAGAAAAATTGCTGTCCGTTTCCGCGAGGACTCTTGCGCAGCACACCGCCGTTTCTAAGGAGACCGCGATGGAAATGGCCGCAAACGTCCGAAAGCTTGCAAACGCCGATGTTGGGCTCTCTACCACGGGTTACGCTGGTCCAAAGGGCCCTAACTCCAATGATACCTTGGGTCTTGTGTATGTTGGGCTCTCTAACATGACCAAAACCACCTATGTTCGCTTGAATTTGGCGCATGGAAACTCCACAGACCGCGATTATATTCGGCTCTCCGCCGCATATAATGCATTAGTCGCCGCGCTGGATTTAATAAAAACCGGTATCGTCAAATAGCACAAAACTCATATTAATTTTGGTTTTTTCAACTTTCCCGGTTTAGTCGACCTTATGGCACTTTTAGGTTTTGCATTTACTAAGGTTTAAAATTGCTCTCAGGTCGTCCATGGCGCGGTTTTTAACTCTTTTATATTTGAATTTTTAATTTTGGAGGCTTTTTTGTGAAAAATACCTGTGCGATCGTTTTGGCTGCGGGTGAAGGAACCCGCATGAAGTCGAATATGCCGAAGGTTTTGTCAAAAGTACTCTTTCGGCCCTTGCTGCAATGGGTTTTAAACGCTTTAAGTGATGCAGAAATCTCGCCGGTATGCATAGTTACTGGCTACAAGAGTGACGTGATTATTGATTACCTGCAGAAACTCGCTCTTCCCTATGAGACCGTGATTCAAAAAGAGCGCAAGGGCACTGCTCACGCCGTTTTGACGGCCAAGAATTTTCTTTTGGAGAATATTGATAGGAATGTTCTGATTTTGAACGGCGACGGGCCTTTTATGGACAGCCGCACTATTAAAAATGCTTACGAACTGCATCAGAATCAGGGTAACGACGCTACGGTAATTTCTGCCAAAATCAAGAAACCGCATGGATACGGGAGAATTATCCGCGACAGCCACACAGGGACACTCACAGCCATCGTGGAGCAGAAGGACGCCGACGAGACGACGCAGAAGATAAATGAGGTGAGCTCCGGCGGCTATTGGTTCAAGGTTCCGCCCCTTTTGGACGCCTTGCACAACATAAAAAGCAACAACTCTCAGCAAGAATTCTACCTTCCCGACACCATCAGCCTGCTTTTGTCCCGCGGGTTCCGCGTTAACGCCTATATTTCTCAATCTGAAAATACCGTGCTCGGCGCCAACGACCCGATTCAGCTAAACGAGCTTAACAACATCGCTAGGGCGGGGATTCTCAAACGCTTGATGCTTAACGGGGTCGATATTCCTTGCACTGACGGGGTTATCGTGACGGACGAAGTCCAGATCGGGCAGAACACCTGCATTCTTCCCGGGACGGTCATCACCGGAAAAACCATCATCGGCACAAACTGCTTGATTGGGCCAAATTCTCACATAGAAAACTGCTTGATTGGCAACAATATTAGCCTTCGGGCGGTTGACTGCTCTGATTCTCGCATTATTTCGGACGTTTCGATTAAACCTTTTTCGGTCATTCGCAACAACGAGTTTGTATAATTTAACATAATTTATACTATCTGTATATTTAATATTAGGGTGATTTTCCCCGCTGCTTAGCCATTTCTTAGTAAAACAAAAAAGAGGTGCCCCAGTATGTTTAAAATTTTTAACAAGTCAAAGCCGGAATTCCTCGTCGTAGGGCTGGGTAACCCTGGCGACAAGTACAAAAACACGCGTCACAATGTGGGTTTTATGGCTATCGACCATATCATCAAGGAAAAGGGCGTTGCGGCCAAAAGGGCTCGGCATCATGCTGAGATTTTTGAGACTTCTTTTGCAGATAATCGCGTTCTGCTGGTAAAACCTCAAACCTTTATGAATTTAAGCGGCGACGCAGTCGAGGAGATCGTCAGTTACCACAAAATTCCTATTGAAAACGTCATTGTCATCGTGGACGACATTTCGTTGCCTCTGGGTAAACTGCGAATTCGCAAAAAGGGCAGCGCTGGCGGCCACAACGGCCTCAAGGACATCATTTTTAAGACGGGGTGCGATACTTTTCCTCGGATGAAGATTGGTATTGGCGCCAAACCGCCAAAGTGGGATCTTGCCAAGTGGGTTTTATTCGAATTTAGCGCTGCGGAACGCGAAAAAATTGATGTCGTGATAAAAAATATAAGTCTCGCGCTCGAGCTGATGATCGGCGGTGACATCGAGGGTGCGATGAATAAGTTTAATTCTTAAGAGGGTCGAAATGGAATTTTTAGACAAAATATTGTTAAAATCGTCAACATTTAAATCTATACTAAAAGCAATTTTTAATGATAAAAATACAATCGGTATTACAAGTTTGGCCGACATTCACAAGGCTCACTTTGCCCATTCTATCTGTAAAGTCAAGAACTTTCCTGCCCTTATGATCGTTCCAAACGAGGGTATTGCGCAAAAAATGGCCACCGATTTAACCGCTATGGGCAGCAGGGCCGCCGTTTTTCCGGCTCGTGACTTCAATTTTTACAATATTGAAGGGCAATCTACGGACTACGAGCATCGGCGGATTAACGTTTTGAGCCAGATTTTAAGCGGTCAGTTGGACATCGTTGTCACCACAATCGACGCTGCGCTGCAATTTACTGTCCCCGAAAGCACCCTCAGCACATCCACCTTCAGCATCGGCTTGGATGCAAAAATTTCTCCCGAAAATGCTGTTAAAAACCTCACAAACTGCGGTTACACGCGCTCTGATCAGGTTGAAGGCCCTGGCCAATTTTCTCTACGCGGAGGAATTTTGGACGTTTTTTCAACAAATAGTAATAATCCCGTCCGAATTGAGTTCTGGGGTGACACAATCGACTCTATGAGCTTTTTTGACATTGCGGACCAGCGTCGGACCGAAAAAGTTGACGCCATAAGCATCACTCCGGCCCATGAGGTCGTCATTAGCGATACTTCTAAACTTGTGGCAAAAATGATTGAACTTCAGAAACATCTGGAATCAAGTAAATCTGCCGAAAAGGCGATTAATACTTTGCTTGCAGAAATAGAATGCTTGCAGAATACAGGTAATATCGGGTCCCGCGATAAATTCATCTCGCTTATATACGATTCTCCAGGGACTTTACTAGATTATTTGCCGTCAAATGCGATGGTATTCATATGCGAGCAGACCCAAATCGATGAAAAACTGCGATCACATCAGGCTCAATGGGAAGAAGATTTGCGGTCATACTTAGAAGATGGCGTGCTTTGCAATGGTCTGACCTCCTTCTCGCTCGACAAATCTGACTTTTTGTCCTTTATTTCTAATAAACAAACTGTATATTTAGATTTATTTTTAACTCAAAGTTATTTTTCGACAATCGATAAAAGTATTGCCTTTAACGCCCGTCAGATTGCGCCTTGGAGCGGAAGTGTTAATCTTTTGAGCGAAGATCTGTCTTCTATGAGCGCTGATCAATCTGTTGTGATTCTCGCTGGTGATGAAACTGCTGCTAACCGCATTGTGTTCGATCTCACGCCACTTTACAAAAATATACAATTTGTATTAAACACTAAAAATATACTAAACGGAGTTAAAATTATCACTTCTGGAACGCTCTCGGCGGGGTTTGAATATCCAGAAATTAACTTTTCGCTCATTACCTACAGTCACGCTGGCAAGGCTCAGAATATTTTTCCTAAAAAGAAAAATAAACCCACGAGCATTTATAGCCTTTCTGACCTCCACGTCGGCGATTATGTCGTTCATAGCCTGCACGGAATCGGCATTTTTAACGGCGTTCACAAGCTCGAGGTGCAAGGTGTGGCGAAGGATTACATCAAGATTTCTTACGCGAGGGGCGACACGCTCTATGTTCCGGTCACGCAGCTCGATTTGGTCGACAAATACATCGGTCCGTCTGCAGAAACTCGCATAAAGCTCAATAAATTGGGCACGAGCGACTGGCAAAAGTCAAAGGCGCGCGTGAAAAAGGCCACTCAGGACATCGCAAAAGAGCTCATCAAGCTGTACTCCGAGCGCATGCGGACAAAGGGATACGCTTTTTCCGAAGATGGCGAGCTTCAACGCGATTTTGAGGCTCAGTTTGAGTACGTCGAAACGCCCGATCAAATGCGCTGCATCGACGAAATAAAGGCGGACATGCAACGGATCGCACCCATGGATCGGCTTCTGTGCGGGGATGTCGGCTTTGGAAAAACAGAGGTTGCCTTACGGGCGGCGTTCAAGTGCGTTTGCGACTCCAAACAGTGCGCTATTCTGGTGCCCACGACCATTTTGGCCTGGCAGCATTTTGAGACAATCCTTTCGCGATTTCGCTCGTTTCCAGTGAAAATCGAGATGCTCTCGCGGTTCCGGACACCACGGCAGCAAGAGGCCATCTTAAAACGCCTAAAGCGCGGCGAAATCGACATCATCGTCGGAACGCATCGGCTGGTCCAAAAAGACGTGATTTTCCGCGATCTAGGCCTCGTAATCATCGACGAAGAGCAGCGGTTCGGCGTTAAGCAAAAAGAGCGCTTTAAGGAAATCGCTAAAAACGTCGACATCCTCACGCTGTCGGCAACTCCCATCCCGCGCACCCTGAATATGGCTATGTATGGAATCCGCGATATGTCCTCGATCGAGGAAGCCCCGCAGAATCGCGTTCCCGTGCAAACCTACGTTCTGGAGCACGATCAGACGATCATCAACGAGGCGATTCGCAAAGAACTGCGGCGAGGTGGCCAAGTCTACTACATGCACAACAGCGTCGGCAGCATTTCTCAAACCGCGGCCGCTCTGCAACGCCAGATTCCCGAAGCGACGGTCGGCTTTGCTCACGGCAAGATGTCCGAGCAGGAACTTTCTCGCGTGTGGCAGGGCGTGATTGAGCATAAAATCGACATTCTGGTCTGCACGACGATAATCGAAACCGGCGTTGACGTTGCAAATGTGAACACTTTGATCATCGAAAATGCCGATAGACTTGGGC
The DNA here is from genome assembly GCA_948968885.1 of uncultured Eubacteriales bacterium. Taxonomy (GTDB): domain Bacteria; phylum Bacillota; class Clostridia; order Oscillospirales; family Acutalibacteraceae; genus CAG-557. The sequence continues at coordinate 8,487 of CAREUR010000006.1, forward strand.
TCGCGCAGCTTCATCAAATTCGTGGCCGCGTGGGACGCTCAGAACGTCGCGCTTTTGCCTACTTTACTTATAAGCGCAATAAAATTTTAAGCGAGATCTCGCAAAAGAGACTTGCGGCGATTCGCGAGTTTACCGAGTTTGGTTCGGGATTCAAAATTGCGATGAGGGACCTCGAACTGCGTGGCGCCGGGAACATTCTTGGAGGCGAGCAGCACGGACACATGGCTGACGTGGGCTACGACATGTATCTGAAGCTCTTGGGGAATGCTATTCGCGTTGAAAAGGGCGATGTGCCGGCAAAGTTAGAGGTCGAGTGCCTTGTGGACGTCCAGGTTAGCGCCCATATTCCGGAGCGGTACATCTCGAACGTGAACCAGCGGCTTGATATCTATCGCCGCATCTCTGACATCCGCTCGAAGGACGACTCTACGGACGTTTTTGATGAGCTGATTGACCGATTTGGCGATCCGCCCGAGAGCGTTAGCAATCTGATTGACATCGCGCTCATTCGCAACACCGCTTCGGACCTCGGGATTTACGAAATCCGCCAGCAGAACAGCACTTTCCTGCTTTTTTCTAACAATTTGGACGAGAAGCTTCTCGAAAAATTCATAAAAACCATGGGCAAGCGAGTCACCATCAAGTCCACTGCCAAGCCGCACGTCTGCGTCACGGCGGACCCCAAGCTCCCTGTCATCGCGAACCTGAAAGAAATTCTATCGATATCTTAAATTTTTGTGGACATTTTTTGTAAAAAAGTGTATAATCTGATTAAAATAATATTTTTGCGCGGACTTTTGGCTTTTGGCGCGGTGTATGGCAATGTCTGCGCAGCAAAAAAACGGAGGGTAAAGTAAAAATGAAATTTTTCAAAAAAGGCATCACCTTGTTCTTGGCGCTCGCACTTTGTCTGAATTTTTGCGGCTGCGGTTGTTTCGACAGGTCTTGGGCTATCCAATGCGGCGATGAATCCCTTCCTACTGGGGTTTACGTCTTTTTCTTGATGCAGGCTCATCAAGAGGCTATTCAGAAGTTGTCTCAAGACGGCTCCACCACCGACGACCTCTCCAACGCGACTATCGAAGGCCAGAGCGCGCCCAATTGGATCGTCGAAAGGTCCTTGACTATGTGCAAAGAGATCCTTGTTATTGAGGTCATCTTCGTCGAGATGGGCTTGAGCCTGACTGAAGCTGATGAAAAGCAAATTCAAAAGCTTGTTGACTCCATTATGTCGTCCTCGGGCACGATGTTTGCGAACTCCGGCATTAGCAGGGCCGACGTGCAGCGCGTGGTTTCGGCTCAGGTAAAGAGGAGCAAGGTTTTCATGGCGATTTACGGCAAGGACGGCTCCAATCCGGTTTCCGACGAGGCTCTCAACAGATATTATAAAGAGACCTATATGAAACTGTTGTTCCACTCAAAAATGCCGACTCCTTCGGGCGAGAGCGGCGATGCGAATAATTCTAATTCGGAAAATAGCTCAGAGGGCGAAAATAATCAGAATCAGCCGGTCGAAACGGACGAAACCATCCAGAGCGAGCTGAACGGCTATGTTGACGCTATAAACAACGGCAGCAAGACGCTTGATCAAGTTCGTGAGGAACTCAAAAAGTCTGCACCTGCCCAGGATGGCGCCCCTAGCGACCCTTTGGTTGAGCAGATTATTAATCCGAACTCACCAACCTTGGCGTCAGAAATCGCAGAGAAGGTCAAGACGCTCGAAAAGGGCAAGGCAGCTATGGTGACTTTGAACAACATCTACTTCTTAATCTACAACGCCGGCGCTCCTACGGAGGATCTCGACTTTAGCAAGGATGAGGACACCGAGCAGAAGCCAGAATCTCAGGATGCAAATCAGGAAAATTCCGATCAGAACGCCGAAAATGACTCGGATCAAGACCAAGAATCCGATGAATCCGGCAAAAACAGCAAACGCGATAACATCTTGTCCGAGATGAAGCGCACAGAGTTTGAGGAAAAAATCAAGCAAAAGCTCGATTCGTTGGGCTTTACCATAAACTACAACGCGCTGAATCAGTTCAACCCGCTGATGTTCAACAAGCTGGTGAACGCCGCCGCGTAGTCCCGGCAAAATCAAATAAGAAAGGCATTTCTTAATTAAAAGAAATGCCTTTTGCCATGGGTGCCATAATTTCGCGGCCCGGCGCATACTATAAAACGGGACGTGCCGCCAATCTCGCCATTAGCAGAACTTCTTTTTGTACGCCTCTATGCACTGCTCAATGACCTTGCAAGCCTCCCCAGCTCCTTTTATCGACTCTACCGACGTCTTCTTGCCCTCCAGCTCTTTGTATCGGGTAAAAAAGTGGTTCATCTCGTCAAAAATGTGCCGCGGCAGCTCGCTTATATCCTTATATCCGTTATACATAGGATCCTTAAACGGTACCGCAATGATCTTTTCGTCGTTTTCACCGTCGTCAACCATAGAGAGAATCCCGATAGGATAGCATTTTACCAGCGTTAATGGATAAACCTCTTCCGAGCAAAGCACCAAAACGTCCAACGGATCGCCATCCTCAGAATACGTCCGCGGAATAAACCCGTAGCTCGCCGGATATTGCATCGAAGTATACAACACGCGATCCAAAGTCAGCATTCCAGTCTGCTTGTCCAACTCATATTTCGTCTTGCAGCCCCGCGGAATCTCGATAACGGCCATAAAGCTGCTCGCAGAAACCCGCTCGGCGTCCATATCATGCCAAATGTTCATATTACAGCTCCTTCAAAAAATCTCGATGCGACCATTATACCACACATTTCGGCTATTTGTAAATTAATTTTGATAAAATCTGTAAAAAAGCCTAATTTCCACATTAAAAATCACATATTTGGAGGCCAAAAAATGAAAAATAAGTCAAAAATCACTGTTATGGCAGTTTTCTCCGTTATAATTATTTTTGCAGCTGCCGGATTCTTTTTTCTAAATCAGAAAAATAGTTCCGTTACAGAATCTTCACAAAGCGAGGAAGTCCGTGCTGAAAACCCGAGTAAAAACCCACTGACCGGGCTTTCTATCGACGGCGACAAGGTGAATAACCGTCCCATAGCCATCATGATAAACAATCTGCATTCCGGACAGCCCCTCCTAGGCGTCACAGAGGCAGATATCATGTACGAATGCCCCACAGAAGGTGGCATAACGCGGATTTTGGGCGTGTTTAAAGATCCCTCTGCAGTGCCCGCCATCGGCAGCGTGCGCAGTTCTCGGCCGTATTTCATCAGCATTGCTAAGAGCCTCGACGCCATCTACGTCCATCTGGGCGGCAGCACGCACGCTTACATCATCCTGAAGAGCGGCTACATCGATTCCATCGACCTTATCAAGGGTCAGTTCATGTGGCGAGACCCGGCCAGACGCAAAAATCTGGGTCTCGAGCACAGTGCCTTAACGTCTGGCGAGAAGCTCGGCGAGGGCATCAAAGCCCACAGATTTCGCACTCAGTGGGGCAAGGATTACTTCTACCCGCAGAGATTCGGTGTTGATTCGCAAGTTTTAAGCGGCACCAGCGCTACCACGGTCACCGCTAAGTTCTCAGGCTACAAGAGCAGCGTTTTTACCTACGACGAGCCCACTCAGACCTACCTGATTTCCCAGTTTAATCGGCCTCAGATGGACGACAACGTCAAAAGGCAGAACAGCAAGCCGAACATCATTTTGATGAACGTTTCGGGCCAAAACATCGATAATACCGAGCTTCTTGCGCTCGACATCATCGGCCACGGCACCGGAAAATACATCTCCCACGGCAAATGCATCGACATCACCTGGGCCAGAGATACCGATACATCGCCATTTTCCTACTTCACTAAAGACGGAACCCCACTCACAATGCTGCCCGGCAAAATCTACACCTGTCTGCTAGCTCAGTGGGCCCGCGTGGACATCGAGTAATCCCGTCAAACCAAATAAAGAAAGAGCATCCGATCGAGATGCTCTTTTTGTGGTTATGTGGCAGCGCGCGGTATAGTGCGCCGCTTAGCTGATTCTACTTGCATTCATATAAGGCTTTAAAACCTCCGGAACCGTCACACTGCCATCCGCCTCTTGGTAATTCTCCAAAATCGCTGCCACAGTGCGGCCCACAGCCAGTCCAGAGCCATTCAAAGTATGCACAAGCTTAGCCTTATCAGCTTTGTCATCCTTAAACCGAATTGAAGCCCGCCGCGCCTGGTAATCCTCACAGTTCGAGCAAGACGAAATCTCAACATACCGGTCGTAAGAGGGCATCCAGACCTCCACATCGTACGTCTTGGCCGCACAAAAGCCCAAATCCCCGGTAGAAAGGCAAACCACCCGATACGGCAACCCCAAAAGCTGCAAAACATTCTCTGCGTCCGCTGTCAGCTTCTCTAGCTCGTCGTAAGAGGCGTCCGGCCGCGCAAACTTCACCATCTCGACCTTGTTAAACTGGTGCTGCCGGATCAATCCGCGAGTATCTCTGCCCGCCGACCCAGCCTCCGCCCGAAAGCACGCCGAATAAGCACAATATTTTATCGGCAAAGCGTTTCCATCCAGAATCTCCTCGCGATGGTAGTTCGTCAGCGGAATCTCCGCCGTGGAAATCAAGAAATAATCGTCGTTAGCAAGCCTAAATGCATCCTCTTCAAACTTTGGAAGCTGTCCCGTCCCCGTCATAGCGGCTCGATTAACGATGTCCGGCGGCAGAATCTCAGTGTACCCGCGGCTTGTGTGAGTGTCCAAGAAAAAGTTTATGATCGCGCGCTCAAGCCGTGCGCCAAGATCTCTATAAAAGTGAAACCTCGCGCCGGTAACCTTGGCAGCCCGCTTAGGATCCAAAATGTTCAAGTCTCTACCCAAGTCCCAATGCGCCTTCGGAGAAAATCCAAAGTCTCTAGGCTCTCCCCAACGCCGAACTTCAACGTTATCGGAATTATCAACGCCCATCGGCACGGTCTCATTCGGGATATTCGGAATAGCAAGAAGCCGATCCCTCAAGCTTTTTTCAGCATCACTAAGCTCAGCGTCCAAACCCGAGATCTCATCGGACAAAACCTTCATCTCCCGCATCACTTGCGACGTATCCTCGCCATTTTTCTTCATCTGCGGAATCTTCTTCGTCACCGCGTTCTGTTCAGACTTCATTGCCTCAACCTTAGCCGTCAAATCCCTCCGAACCCTGTCAAGCCGCAGAATTTCGTCAATCTCCACATCCATGTTAGCGTTGCGGCTCTTCATCGCGGCCTTCACCACGTCCGGATTCTCACGAATAAACTTTATATCAAGCATAAAAGCACTTCCTCACAAATTAATTTCTTCCAAACCCCGAGCAATACTGGCCAGATCGTCATTGTTGTAAAACTCGATCTCGATCACACCTTTATTCTTGCGCGGTTTTTCCTTAACTTTGACCCGTCGACCCAAAATTTCTTTTAACGAAATTTCTACTTCATCAAAAAAAGGATTCCTCTTCTTTAAAGGCTTCGACTTCTTCTTAGAGCCCGCAGTAGAGGCCTCCAAAAGGTCCTTGCAAATCTTCTCAACCTCTCTAACAGAGAGAAAGTCCTCCACAGCCTTGCTGGCGACCTTCTCGATGTCTGCAGCGTTCTTCAAACTAAGCAAAGCCCGCGCGTGGCCAGAAGTCAAGGCGCCATCCGAGAGCAAATCCAGCACAGATTGTGGCAGTCCCAATAGTCTGATGGCGTTAGTGACGGTAGATCGGGACTTTCCCACTGTCTTGGCGACTTCGTCCTGTGTGAGATCGTAATTCTCGACCAAAGACTTGTACCCCAATGCCTCCTCAACGGGCGAGAGATCCTCGCGCTGCAGGTTTTCTATCAATGCCAGCTGCATGACTTCGCCATCCGAGAGCTCCCGGATTACAACAGGGACTTCGCTCAGTCCAGCCATCCGAGAGGCCCTCCAGCGGCGTTCCCCCGCCACTATCTGATAGAATTCCCCACCCGATACGGGCCTCACCAAAAGTGGCTGCAAAACGCCGTGCTGCGCGATGGAATCTGCCAATTCTGCCAATGCTTCCTCGTCAAAATCGGTCCTCGGCTGAGCTCTGTTCGGCTCTATTTCAGAGATTTTCAGCATCACCGACGCTTTGTCTCCCGTCGCGTTCTCCAAAAAAATCGCGTCCAGCCCCTTTCCCAGTCCGCCGCTTTTCTTCGCCATCACTTGCCCTCTCCCCTCTTCTTGTCGCGCTTTATGAGCTCCTTCGCCAGCTTCAAGTACGCGCGCGAGCCCTTTCCGTGCTTATCATAATATATGGCTGGCTTCCCAAAGCCCGGCGCTTCCGAAAGCTTCACTGTCCGCGGAATGAACGTCTTGAACACTTTCTGATCGAAATAATTCTTAACTTCCTCGGCCACCTGCTGATTCAGCTTGAGTCGCGCATCGAACATCGTCAAAAGCACGCCCTCCACGTCCAAATCCGGATTATAAGTCCGCTTGACCAGACGCACCGTGCTCATCAGCTGAGAAAGCCCCTCCAAAGCGTAAAACTCACATTGAATCGGCACCAAAATGGAATCGCAAAAACTCAAAGCATTAGTGGTAATCAGTCCCAAAGAGGGCGGGCAATCAATAATAATGTAATCATACGAACGCAGAACTGGCGCGATTGCTTGGCTCAATTTTGACTCTCGATTCTCCAAATTCGCTAACTCAATCTCCGCCCCGGCCAAATCTATGTTCGCAGGCAAAATGTCCAGATTATCGAACTCCGTCTTGATAATGGCCTCGTTGACCCTGTCCACATCGAGCAAAACATCATAAATCGAGCACTTCAGCTTCGCCTTATCAACCCCCACGCCACTCGTCGTGTTACCCTGCGGATCCATGTCTATCAGCAAAACTTTCTCCTTAGACTTTCCCAAAGCAGCCGCCAAATTCACCGCCGTCGTGGTCTTTCCCACGCCACCTTTTTGGTTCGTTATCGCGATTATCTTCTTCATCATGCGCCCCCTTTTTTCATGGTTTACACTAATTATACCACACACAAAATTTTTTGCAAGAAAAATATCAAAAGTTTCACGTGAAACATTGTAAACCTGGACGCAAAAAAAGATGTTTCACGTGAAACATCTTTGACTCAAAGTATAAATTATGCGCTTTCGACCTTCTTAGACCCCCGTTCTTTCGGGATTTTAATCATGTATTCCAAATATTCAGCCGACTCGTTGTGGATATACTGTACACCCTCCCGAGAAATTTTCATCAAATCCAAGGCGTCATTGATCGCATTCATAAAAAAGGTTAAGTCTTTAACAACAAATTTTTCATCAATATTATCAGAATTGTCCATCCTGGCGCCCTGCAAAATCGAATCAATCAATGATTCTGTGTCCTGCACGTTTAAATTTTTCGCAGCTATTTTTTTTATCATCAATTTGCGCTGCTCTTTGCTTTCGAGCTTCAAAATGGCTCTAGCATGCCGCTCAGTCAAGTTTGCTTTTTTTATTAAGGCTCGTTCTTCGTCATCCAGCTTCAAGAGTCTTAGCTTGTTCGCTATTGTTGACTGCTTTTTCCCCAGTTTTTTCGCGACTGATTCTTGTGTCAATCCCCAAATTTCTATCAAATTTCGCATTGCTTCGGCCTCTTCAAACATGTTTAAATTTGCTCGCTGCAAATTTTCTAATAAAGCAAAAACCGCCGCCTGAGTCTCGTCGCAATCCAAAATCACGCACGGAACCGTCTTGAATCCCGCCATTATCGCCGCCCGAAGCCGCCTCTCTCCTGCAACCAACTCAAACTTAGATGCAAAAACCCTCCTAACCGATATCGGCTGCAAAATTCCGTTTTCCCTGATGCTCCGAGAAAGTCCCGCCAATGCCTCTTTAGAAAAGCAAACTCTCGGCTGAGATCGACTCGGCTCAATCTGAATCACCGGTATGCTGCGAATTTTGTCTGAATTTTGGAAACAAATCAAAAGAATCCCCCCTGCACAACGCTGTTTTAACACGATGATACCATAAAAAAAAAGAATTTCTTACCCTTTTGTGTAGGTAAAAAATTTTTCTATTTTAGAAATTTGATTAAGCTTTTTATAATGGTCTTCTCTTAATTTTCGCGCTATTTCGAGGATAAGTGTACAAATTTTTCGCTATCTTTTTAAAAACAATTATATTTCGATCATTTTTAGTCACCAAATTAAAGCTCTTTTGTGTGAAAATTTCCGCGTTCAAAACCTTCGTTGCATTTTTGGCCAAATCCAGCTCAGATTGTGCGTTCTTACCCTTTAGTGCGACAAAAACTCCGCCAACTTTCACAAAAGGCATACAATATTCTAGCAAAACGTTTAAAGGCGCAACCGCCCGTGATACAGCGATATCAAAGCATTCTCGCAAATTATTTTCTTGAGCTGCACCCTCTGCTCTTGCGTGAACTAACTTCACATCAAATTTTAGATTATCTTTCAGCACTTCCAAAAACTTTATTCGTTTGTTAAGACTATCAAGCAGCGTTAAATCGACGTCTGGCCGGACAATCTTTATAGGTACTCCCGGGAATCCCGCCCCTGTGCCGACATCTATAATAGCGCCTCCGTGTGGAAATTCAACTGCATCAAGTGTTAATAGGCTGTCCAAAAAGTGCTTAACGGCGATTTCTCGCGGTTCTGTTATGGCCGTCAAGTTCATTTTTTGGTTCCATTCTATTAACAAGCCCGCATATTTCTCAAATTTTTCAACCAGTTGCTCTGATATTTCAAGGTTGCTTTTTTTCAAAATTTGCTCAAATTCAACAAAGTGACTCGCCATTTTTACCCGCTCCTTTGCGATCTCTGCTTTAGCCAAATCAACAAAACCGAGATATCGGCTGGGCTCACGCCAGAAATCCTCGAAGCTTGCCCGATATTTTCTGGCTTCACTAGGTTTAATTTTTCGACAGCTTCCAACCTAAGCCCAACAATCTGCGAATAATCGACATTCGTTGGCAACTTTTTTGACTCCAGCCGCTTCATGGCTTCAATCTGCGACAGCTGCTTTTTTATGTACCCCTCGTATTTTATTTCTACTTCGATTTGCTCAAAGATTTCCTCATCGATATCCGACCGATTGACGTCAAATTCTCGTAAGCAATCATAGGTAATTTGCGGTCTTTTTAGCAGCTCAAACATTTTTGTACCGATGGAAATTCCAGATGTTTCACGTGAAACAAGCATTGCGTTAACCTCTACAGATGGCGGTATTGCTACGTTTTTTATGCGTTCGATCTCTCTTTTTTTTTTAATTTGCTTCTCTTCAAACGCTTTCCATCGTTCGTCAGAGATTAGTCCTATCTCGCGCCCAATCGGCGTCAGTCGTTCGTCCGCGTTGTCCTGCCGCAAAACCAACCGATACTCCGAGCGCGACGTCATCATTCTGTACGGATCACTGACTCCCTTCGTGACCAAATCGTCGATCAGCGTACCTATATATGATGTGGATCGGTTCAACTCAAGCGTCGTCCGATTCTTCACCTTCAGCGCTGCGTTAATTCCGGCTATCAGCCCCTGCGCCGCGGCTTCCTCATATCCCGAGCTTCCATTAAATTGCCCTGCGCCGAACAATCCTGACAGCTCGGCAAACTCCAAGGTAGAATTCAACTGCAACGGATCAACGCAGTCATACTCTATAGCATAAGCGGGCCGCATCAATATCGCATTCTTGAAGCCCGGTAGCGACCGATAAAATTGAATCTGGACATCTTCCGGCAACGACGACGACAGCCCCTGAATGTACATCTCATCGGTATTCAGGCCACATGGCTCCACAAAAAATTGATGCCGATCCTTATCTGCAAATCTAACGAATTTATCCTCGATGCTCGGGCAATATCGCGGACCCTTGCCCTCAATCATGCCCGCATATAGCGGCGATCGGTGAATATTCTGCAGAATTATTTCGCGAGTCCTCGCGCTCGTGTATCCCACATGGCAAGAAACCATGTTTCCCCCGCCTCCGCGGCTTTCGTAAGAAAACGGCGTAATTTTCTCGTCACCATTTTGAATTTCTAATTTAGAAAAATCTATGCTCGACCTCAAAACCCTCGCCGGAGTGCCAGTTTTAAAGCGACGGAGCCGAACTCCTAGTTTTATCAGAGACTTGCTCAAAAAAGACGAAGGGAAAATCCCGTCCGGACCGCTCTCAAAAGACACCTCACCCACAAAAATCCTGCTTTTAAGGTAAGTCCCCGTAGCAATAATCACCGTCCTAGCGCGATAAATGGCCTCCATTCGCGTAGTTAAGCTCCAAAAATTCTCGTCAACCCTAGATATTTCAACGATTTCCGCCTGTCTAAGATGCAAATTTTTCTGCCTCTCGAGCTTATATTTCATCGTGCTCTTATACTTTTCTCGATCGATCTGAACCCTCAGAGAGTGCACCGCAGGGCCCTTCCCGCGATTCAACATCCGACTTTGCAAAAAGCATTCGTCCGCCGTTTTGCCCATCTCTCCACCCAAAGCATCGATTTCTCTCACCAGATGGCCCTTCGCTGTCCCTCCAATAGACGGGTTGCACGGACAATTCCCCACCGCGTCCATATTTATTGTGAAGATGGCCGTCTTGCAGCCCAGCCGAGCCGCAGCCAAAGCCGCTTCTATGCCCGCATGACCGGCGCCAATCACCGCCACATCGTATTCTTCTGCAAAAAATTTCAAAATATCCCTTCTTTTTCATAGCTCTAAAACCGGCATGAACACTGAATCTACAGCCCTTTACTTTCCAACGCAAAACTTCGAAAAGACCTCATCCACAACCACCTGGGTCGCCTTTTCGCCCGTCAAAACTAAGAGTTCTTCGATAGCGCTGTTTATCGAGACCGTCACAGCGTCCAAAGTAAGACCGCTTTCCAAAGCTGAGATAGCCTCCTTGACCGATTCCAGCGCAGTTTTCACTGTAAAATACTGCCTTTCTGAGACTAAAATGCCCTCCGAAGGGTCAACCTGCGCTACTTCAAGTATCTTCAAGATGCGTTTCTCCAACTCTTCAGCTCCAACGCCAGTTTTGGCCGAAGTTTTAACAACATCTTTAACAAAATTTTTAATAAAATTGCAGTCCAAAACCTGATTCAAATCAGATTTGTTCACAACCGCCAACACATTTTTATTTTCTTTTATAGAATTAAGTAAGTCCACTTCGCCGTCTGTCAAGGATCTTGAGCCGTCAAGAACAAAAATCACCAAATCTGCAGACACCAACCGACCCCTCGCACGATCCACTCCAATGGCCTCGACAGGATCTTTGGTCGTGTGAATCCCAGCGGTATCGCAAATTCTAAGCGTGATGTCCCCAAGCGTCACCGATTCCTCTACGATGTCTCTGGTCGTCCCAGGGATCGACGTAACAATGCTTCTCTCGGACCCCACCAGCATGTTCATCAACGTGGACTTCCCAACATTCGGTGCGCCCACAATCGCAGTATTCACGCCATTAATCAAAACTTTTCCTGCATCATAATTTTTCAATAATAAGTCTAATCGCGCTTTTGCTTGACTCAATATTTCTTTTATATAATCAAAATCCGCATCAAAGTCGGCATCATCGGGGTAGTCGGCCCAAACCGCTAGACGCGCCGATAAATCAATCAAAGCCTCAGTCGCTTCAGCAATTTTTCTGCTCACTGCGCCGTCATTCACCGCCACAGCAGCCCTGGCCGCGCTTTTGCCCGTCGCTTCGATGATCTTCATCACCGACTCCGCCTTGATTAAATCTATCTTTCCGTTCAAAAAAGCCCTCTTCGTGAACTCTCCGGGCCCTGCAGGCTGCGCTCCGGCCGCCAAAACGGTCCTCAAAACTCGCTTCGTTATATAAAGCCCGCCATGGCAAGAGATCTCCACAACGTCCTCGCCGGTATAACTGTGCGGCGCGCGAAACACCAGCACAACGGCTTCGTCAAGCTCTTCACCCTGGTCATAAATCTTTCCAAACCGCGCCGTATAGCCAGGAGTCTCAGCCAAATCCTTGCCAGAAACTGACCTAAAGACCTTGTCAACAATAGAAATCGCGCCCTCACCAGAGACGCGAATAACCCCGATTCCGCCCTGCCCCTGCGCCGTCGAGATCGCAGCAATCGGATCCAACTGCATATCAGCCAAACCTCCCTTTCTACCGGCATTTTGATAACATTCTACCTTAATAAAACCCGCCTACAAAGCAAAAAGGCGACTCAAAACCGAATCACCTTTTGAATCAACCGCGAAAAATCAACAACCAATCAAACGGACTTGTCAAGATCAATGACCAAATGCCGCTGGAGGTCCTCTCCCTCCGACCAAGACGTCACGCCATCAACCTTCTCCACCGTCATATGTATAACCTTCCGCTCATAAGGCGTCATCGGTTCCAGTTCAACGGGCTTCCTCGTGCGCAAAACCTTCGAAGCCAGATTTTCTGCCAACTTTATCAAAACTTTTTCGCGCCTCTCGCGGTAATCGCTAATATTAATCGTCACTCGATAATACGAATCGCACACGGCGTTAGCAACCAAGCCAACCAAATACTGTATTGCGTCCAAAGTGTCGCCACGATGCCCAATCGCGATCTTCGCATTACCGCCAACCACGTGCAAATTGACTCCCTCTGGGTTTTCTTCGCTCTCTATGCTAAAATTTTTCAGCCCGTATGCGGTCAAAACGTCGTGCAGATACCTAGCCGCAAGCTTTGCCGGCGAAACCGTGACACTTGCCCGAACCTTCGCCATTTTCCCGCCAAAAATCCCAAAAACCTTCTTACCCGGCATCTGAATTACCTCAAAAGACACCTCCTGCTGGGCCGCGCCCAATGCCTTGCAGGCCTCCTCCTGCGCCAACACTAGTGTTTCTCCAACTCCAACAGCTTCCTTCACCACAACCATGCACCTCCGTAAATTTTACAAATCTTTGAGAAATTTTAAATCTATGACAATTTTTAAAACAATTAGTCCTTACTTTTCAGCATCTATGCGGGGTTCACTAGCCTCAATGATTTCCAATCGAGCAATCCTCGCCGCTTCCTCCTTGGCTGCAAGCGCCTTTGGCCCAAAAAACCTGGCTAAGAATATCGACTGAATCAGCGAAATTACGTTAAACACCGTGTAATAGGCTCCCAAGGCCGCGGGCGCGTACAAAGTCAGCGAAACGAATATCAGCGGGATTAAAAACGGTACGAACTTAGTGCAACCTGGCGCCGCTTGGCGGTTTCCGTCCATCAGCTGAGCCACAAATATCGTCGCAAACATTGTTCCGGCCGAGAGCACCGGCCAAATCCACGCCAAAGTCTCAAAAGAGCTCGTCATCGGCACCGCGAACAAGTCCAGCCCAAAAAAATTGAAGCCCTTGTTAAAATCCAGTATATCACTAATTTGCTCGGCTGTAAACATCGTCAATTTGTCGCTGACCTGCGGGAAAACCTTTATGATCTCCAGCTGCGCGTAAACCGAGCCGAAATCGCCCGACAGTCCGGGGATAGCCTTCAAAGTCTCCACCGCAGAGCTCAAAGCCTCGGCAGAAACGTGAAACAAGTTCGTCAAAGGTCGAAAGATGGCTCCGTAAACGCCCGTAAAAACAAACGCCGGCAAAAGCTGAGGCAAACATCCACCCAACGGGTTAAAGCCCTCTTTTTCGTAGAGTTTCGCCATTTCTTCGTTCATTTTTTGCCGATTGTTCGCGTACTTTTTCTGAATTTCTTGAGTCTTCGCGCTAATCTTCGAGGTCTTAAGCAGCGCCTTTCTCGACTTCAGCTCAAACGGAAACGACAAAGCCTTGATGATCACGACGAAAATGAAAACCGCCGGAACAAAACTGTCAAATAAATCGAAAAAAAACCACAAAATAAGACCCAAAAGCCTGCCCAGCGCGTCGCCAATCAGATTAAATAAATTCATACAAAAAAGTCCCCCGTAATGATGATAAATACCGCAAAATCAGCGTCGATTTCGCCGCCCAGGCAAAGGCACCGGATCAAACCCGCCGCGAAACATAGGATTACAGCGCAAAAATCTGAGCAAAACAAGCGCCAAGCCCTTCAACGTGCCAAACCGATCAATCGCCTCGATGCCGTAGTCGGAGCAAGACGGATAAAACCTGCAGCACGGCGGCCTATTTCTCGAGATATTTCGCTGATAAAATTTTATCAACCGAATCAAAAAATTCTTCACCATAAAAAAGCCCGCTCTCCAAACGTTAACCTTATGTAGGCAACAAAAATCAGCCCTCTGCCGCCAAAATCCTGGCCTCTGCTAGCTTTTTGGTCAGCTCTCGCAAAACGTCGCCCATTTTTATCGACCAAGTCTTTTTTCTGGCCACCAAAACAACATCGAACCCCGGCCGTATCCTTGGCAAAAGTGTTCGATAAGCCTCTCGCACAACCCGCCGAGCACGATTTCGTTGCACAGCGTTACCGATTTTCTTGCTAGTAGTAATGCCCATCCGGGCGGTATTCTCGCGATTTCTCAAAACGTAAACGACCAAAACCGGCGAAACATACGACCGGCCCCTCGAGTAAACCCGGCTAAATTCGCGATTCTTATTCAAAGCAATAATCTTACTCATAACACCAAGCCTTCTAATTTTGGCACCACACCGGCATTCTTTAATCCTTCGCTTTTTTTAATCTCACAAAAATAAAAAACATCACAACAAAAAAGTTCAAAAAACATCGACCAAGCCGCAACTTAGTCTAGTTCAAACAAAAAAATTAATAAGAAAGTCTATGTCTACCTTTGGCTCTGCGGCGCGCCAAGACTCTGCGTCCATTTCTATCTGCCATTCTTTTTCTAAAGCCGTGTTCCTTCTTTCGGTGAAGCTTTTTTGGCTGATAAGTTCTTAACATAAAGCGTCCTCCCTTCACACATCAAGCGTATGTTGATATTATACCTCAAAGTCGGCGCCCGTGTCAAGAGTGCCAAAACGCGCGTCTCTGCGGCGATTTTTCTGCAGGCTCGACCTCTTTTGCCTATCCCAAAATTTCACAAAAAATACGATTGAAAAATTTTGCGACTTGTGGTATCCTAAGTACTGTATATCTTTATCTTGTTTTATGGGCTGTTTAGTGTGGCCAAATCGCTTTTTCGCGCCTTTTTGCCTCGTTTTTGTCGATTTTAACACGCTTTTTTTGCAGCAAATTTCTTGGCAGCATTCCTTCTGCGGTTTTTATTTATTAAAAAGAAATTTATTTCGCAAATTTTCGCACAGTATCGCACAATGTTAAAGATAGTAGATCGTTAATTCTCTGGAGGTAAAAAATGGAATCTTTCAACGAGGCTTGGGAACTCATCTGTTCCTACTGCAAGACTCGAATAACCGACGTCGCTTACAAAACGTGGATCAGCCGGATTTCTCCGGTTAAGATCGACTTTGACACGGGTGACGCTATTTTGATGGTGCCTAACGAATTTCATAAACAGACGCTTACTCGCTGTTATACGCCGCTTTTGAATAGCGCGTTTGAGGAAATCTTCGGATCTAACGGCATTAATATATGTTTTGTTACGCCAAACGCTAGCAGCGAAAGCCGTCCGCCCAAAAACGACAGCTTGGCCATCGACGCGGCGCCAGAACTAACCTTCGATACATATATTGTGGGCTCTTCCAATAAATTTGCGCATGCTGCGGCTCTGGCTGTGGCCGCAAACCCCGCTGGGTCCTATAATCCGCTGTTTATTTATGGGAACTCGGGGCTTGGCAAGACGCACCTTCTATACGCCATCTGCAACGACATCAAGAAGACGCACCCCGAGACGCGCTCGCTTTATATTAAGGGTGACGAATTCACAAACGAGCTAATCGACGCTATACGGCGAGGTACGACGATTGAGTTTCATCAAAAGTACCGCCAGACCGACATTTTGCTCGTGGACGACATCCAGTTTATCGCGGGGAAGGACTCTACGCAGGAGGAATTTTTCCATACCTTCAACACGCTGTACGAAGCCAATAAGCAGATTGTCTTGACGTCTGACCGGCCACCTAAAGAGATTCAAACACTTGAGGATCGCTTGAGGACGCGCTTTGAATGGGGTCTGATTGCCGACATTCAGCCGCCGGACTTTGAGACACGGATCGCTATTATTAAAAGAAAGGCCGAAATTCTAGACATTGACATCCCGAATAACGTCTCGGAATACATTGCAACTAAGCTCAAGACGAATATCCGGCAGCTCGAGGGCGCCGTTAAGAAGATTAAGGCTTACTACCTTTTGCAGGGCGACGAACCGAGCATAGCTACCGCGCAGGCCGCTATTTCGGATATTTTGAATAACGATCAGCCTCCTCCGCTCACTGTGGAGAAGATCGTGGAGGAGGTCGCTAAAACCTATGGTGTTTCTGGCGAGGATATTCGCTCATCTAAACGGGCTTCGAATATCTCTAACGCGCGTCAGACTGCGATTTATATCGCTAGGGAGATTACTCAACTTTCTATGACGGCCTTGGGGGCGGAGTTTGGGGGCAGGGATCACTCTACCGTGGTCTATGCTATCCAGCAGGTAGAGAAGACTATGAAGACCGATCCCAAAACGCGGGCGATGATCGAGGATATCATCAAGAATATTCGCGACAGATAGCTTTTGTTGAATTGTTAACAATGTTTTCACTTTTTAACATTTTCGGTTGAATTCGCGATTTTTGCTGTGTTTTTCTTTCAACTTTTTTTCAACATTTAACACCAAGTTTTCCACAAAAATGTTGAAACGTCGCGGGTCCGGTTTAAAGTTTAAAAAGTTTCCACATAAATTAAACGAAGGGTTTTGGTTTTAAAATGGCTTTACAATGCGTTTCGGGAGGGCGTTTCAACATATCAACGGCCCCTACTAATGTTACTAAAATTTAATTATTTCATTGCTATTATTTTAAAATGAGGTGATCTTTTATGAAAATGACCTGCTTGCGGCAGACGCTTGTTGAAGCTGTCTTGAATGTTCAAAAGGCGGTCTCGACCAAATCTTGCCTTACCGCGCTTGAGGGGATTCTTATTTCTACAAAAGAAAATTCGCTCTCGCTTTGTGGGTACGACTTGGAACTTGGAATTATGACGGAGATTCCGGCTACCATCGAACAACCGGGCCAAATTGTGATAAACGCTAAGCTTTTTTCGGAAATTATTCGCAAGGCGCCGGCGGATACGATTACTATCAGCGTAGACGAAAAGCTGATTGCTACGATTACCAGCGCACCTGCAGAGTTCTCGCTTGTTGGGATTTCTCATGAGGATTTTCCTGAGATTCCGACGCTTTCGGACGCCGAGACTCTGAGCCTTGACTGCGAGACTTTGAAAGGAATGATCCGGCAGACGCTTTTTGCGACGTCTGAGACTGACGTAAAGCCGATTAATACGGGAACTTTGTTTGAGGTTAGCGAGACGGAGCTCAAGCTGATCTCTGTGGATGGCTTTAGGCTGGCTTTGCGCAAGGAAGCGCTTGCGGGCGGCAAGGAGATGCGGTTTGTTGTGCCGGGCAAGACGCTTAATGAGGTTTTGAAGATTCTTCCGGACGCGGAGGGCGCCAAAATCCAGATTTCTGTAGGGAAGAAGCATATAATTTTTTATATTGAGAGCTATTTCGTGATTTCTCGACTGTTGGAGGGCGAATTCCTCGATTACACCGCGGCGATTCCGCCTTCGCACGCTACCGCGGCCGTTGTGAACGTGAAGAGCATGATTGAGAGCATTGATCGCGTGTCTTTGGTGGTCACCGACCGGCTTAAAAGCCCCGTGAGATGCTCTTTTGCGGACAACTTTGCGCGCGTTTTTTGCATAACGACGGTCGGCAAGGCTAGCGACGAGTTGCCCATAAGTATGCAAGGCGACGCGCTCGAGATCGGGTTTAACAATCGCTATTTGATTGACGCGCTCAAGAATACCGAATGCGACGAGGTTAAGGTTCTGCTCAATGGCCCGCTCAGCCCGATTAAGATTGTGCCTAAGGAGGGCGATGCATTTGTTTTTCTCGTTCTGCCGGTGAGATTGAAGGCCGTCGATGAGTAAAGTTCGCGTTGTGCCGGTGTCTGCAGGCGGAATAAAACTTGATTCTTTTTTGAAGCTTTGTGGCGAGGTTTTGAGCGGCGGACAGGCGAAGGTTCTCGTTCAGGCGGGCGCTGTGGCGATTAATGGCGAGGTTTGCACGATGCGAGGGATAAAGTTGCGGGGTGGTGATGTTGTGGAAGCCCGCGGGAATCGCTATGAGGTCGCTGTTGAGGAAGAAAAATTTTGAAGATTGAGAAAATTTCTTTTAAAGAATATAGGAACTTAAAAAATGCCGAAGTGACGCCGTGCGAAGGGATTAATATTATTTGCGGGGACAATGCGCAGGGCAAGACGAATTTTCTTGAGGCTATCTGGCTTTTTACTGGCGGGAGATCTTTTCGGGGCTCGAAGGATCGGGATTTGGCGACTTTTGGGCAGAAGAATGTGAGTCTTTCTATGGCGGCTGAGAGTTTTGGTCGCGTGCAAGACCTTAAAATCGACGTTCTGGACGGCAAGCGCTTTGTGACTATCAATAAAGTCCCGCAACGTAGTGCTTCGGACTTGATTGGTCGATTGTGTGCCGTGGTTTTTTCTCCGTTGCACCTGGCTTTAATCAAGGATGGTCCGGGTGTTCGGCGAAAATTCCTCGATACTGCGATTTGTCAGACACAGCCCAAGTATACTGCGCATTTGCTGAAGTATAATCACGTCTTGAACCAGCGAAATAGCTTGCTTCGTCACCTTAAAAAGAGCAAAAATCTCGATGATACCTTGGATGTATGGGAGGAAAAGTTGACGGAGTACGGTGCGGAGCTGATTGAGCGTAGATTTTATTATGTGGAAAAATTAAAGGAGTTGGCGGCGGAGTTCTATTTGGGACTATCTTCCAAAAAAGAGAAGTTGTCTATACAGTACAAAACGACGATGAATGCTGATGTGGAGGGAGTTTTGGGAAAATGTTTGATAAGAAAAGATTTTTTGCAAAAGTTGCGAGAGTCGCGAGAAGAGGACGTTTCGCTGGGGTTCACAACCCGAGGTCCGCATCGAGATGAGATCGAAATCAAAATTGATGGCAAATCTGCAAGAATGTTCTCGTCTCAGGGGCAGCAGCGAAGTGCGGTTTTGGCGATGAAGCTTGCTGAGGCGGAGCTCGTGCAACAGACGGTTGGAGAGACGCCAGTAATTCTGCTGGATGACGTGCTAAGCGAGCTGGACGGGAGCCGACAGAGCTATTTGCTGGAGTGTATCTCGGAAAAGCAGGTGTTCATAACGTGTTGCGCGCCGGAGATTGCGAAACGGATACCGGTTGAGCAAATTTTTGAGGTCTTGAATGGCGAGTTTAAGCCAAAAAATTAAAGAGAAAAGGGTGTAAGTGGCGTATGTACTTGTGTTTGGGTCGAGATGTTATGGTTAACGCCCGAGAAATCGTGGGACTTTTTGATTTGGATACCAGCACCGTTGGCAAAATAACGCGGGACTACCTTTATAATGCGGAAAAAGAAAATTGTACGGTGAGCGTGTTGTCGGAGTTGCCGAAGTCTTTTGTGGTTTGCAGAGGCGATTCCTTGCGGGATCGCACGGTTTTTATAAGTCCGTTGGCTACGTCGACGCTGAGTAAGCGCAAAGAAATGGGGAGTTTTTCGTGAAAAATTTTTCTTTAAAGTGCCCACATTGCGATGAATCCGTGAATTTTGTGAGCGCGTTTCAGTCTAAGGCGAACAGAGAGTTCGTTTGTCCGCGGTGTGGGCAGACTTCGGAGGTATTGTTGAAAGCCAAGATCGTAGATGTGCTGAAGGTTTTGGCGGTTTTGGTCGGGCTGATTGTGGTGATTTTTTCGCTGTTTTTAAGATATTATATTTGGGGCGCGGTTTTAATCATTTTGCTGTTTTTGGCGTTCTACCTGCAAGTTCCACGGTTTATAATTCTAAAAAAGAAAAATGGCGAGTGAAGATTTTGGCGAACAGACAAAACAAAAACGGAGGGTTAACTTTGAATAGAACGGGAAATGCCGGGATAAATCATGAGTACGGGGCAAATGAGATTCAGGTTCTGGAGGGCTTGGAGGCCGTGCGGAAGCGGCCGGGTATGTACATAGGCTCGACGGGGCCCCGTGGACTGCATCATTTAGTTTACGAGATCGTCGACAACTCGATAGACGAGGCTCTGGCGGGATTTTGCGATAAGATAGAAGTCCGACTGTTGCTGGGCGAAGTGGTTTGCGTTACGGATAACGGCCGAGGGATTCCGATTGGGTTGCATCCGAAGCTTGGAATTCCCGCGCTGACAGTGGTTTTTACGGTTTTGCATGCTGGTGGAAAATTCGGCGGCGGCGGATACAAAGTTTCTGGTGGACTGCATGGAGTGGGCGCTTCAGTGGTTAATGCTCTTTCGGAATGGCTTGAGGTTCGGGTTTTTCACGAGGGCAAAGTGTATTATCAGCGGTTTGAGCGCGGTGTGCCGGTGTGCGAGATGCAGGTTCTCGGCGACACGACCGTTACGGGCACGGAGATAAAGTTTAAGGCCGACCGACAGATCTTTACGGAGACGGATGTGTATGAATTCGAGGTTTTGGAGACACGGCTACGCGAACAAGCCTTTCTGAATGCGGGCGTAGACATTGTTTTGATCGATGATCGGCATGAAGACGAGCCTCGTTCGGAGAGATTTCATTATGAGGGCGGATTGTCGAGCTTCGTGGAGTATATTCACAAGAAAAGAGGTTTGGACGTTGTACACCCGGACGTTATCGCGTTTTCGAAGACGATGCCGGACGACACGGCGCAGGTTGAGGTCGCGATGCAGTATAACGAGAGCTACAACGAGCTGATGCTGTCCTTTGCGAATAATATTCACACGACGGACGGCGGAACCCACGAAGAGGGCTTTAAACGGGCGCTCACGAGGGTTATGAACGATTACGCGCGCCGGTACAATATTTTGAAGGAGAGCGATAAGAACCTGTCTGGCGAGGATGTTCGCGAGGGGCTGACCGTGGTTATAAGCGTCAAGCTGAAGGAGGCGCAGTTCGAGGGTCAGACTAAAGCTCGGCTGGGCAATAGCGAGATTCGTGCGTTTGTGGATGGCTTGGTGAGTGAGAAGCTGCAGACTTACCTTGAGGAAAACCCGGCTGTTGCTAAGGCCATCTTCGAGAAAGCTTTGGCGGCGGCGAAGGCTCGGGATGCGGCGAGAAAGGCTCGCGATTTGGTGCGGAGGAAGTCGGCGTTGGAGTCCGCGTCTTTGCCCGGAAAGCTGGCGGACTGCCAGTCGAGGAACGCAGAAGAGACGGAGATCTACATCGTTGAGGGAGATTCGGCTGGAGGCTCTGCAAAGGGAGGTCGGGATCGGCGGTTTCAAGCGATTTTGCCGCTTTGGGGAAAGATGCTTAACGTTGAAAAGGCCCGACTGGACAGAGTTTATGGCAACGATAAACTCATGCCGGTAATAACGGCGCTGGGTTGCGGAATCGGAGGAGAGTTCAACCTAGAAAAATTGCGGTACGGAAAGGTCATCATCATGGCGGATGCCGACGTGGACGGGTCGCACATACGGACGCTGCTGCTAACGTTCTTCTTCCGCTTCATGAAGCCGCTTGTGGAGCAAGGGCACATCTACATCGCACAACCACCGCTGTATCGGATAACGCGGGCCAAGAAGCATTACTACGCCTACTCCGACGAGGAGCGCGACCAGATCTTGCAGGAGCTCGGCGGTGGGACGGACATCCAGCGGTACAAGGGTCTTGGTGAGATGGACTCGGAGCAGCTGTGGGAAACAACGATGAATCCTGAAACCAGAATAATGCTGCGGGTGGAACTTGCTGATGCGGCGGCCGCGGACGAGATTTTTACGATTCTTATGGGTGACAAAGTCGAGCCACGGCGGGAGTTTATCGAGAAGAACGCCAAGTATGTGCAGAATTTAGATGTTTAAATCGCGATTTCACCACAAAAATTAACTTTAGAGGAGAACATTATGAGAGAACTTGATGAGAATATTCCGCTTGAGGCCGAGTCTGATGAGGATTCTGCAAATGAGGTGTCTGAGCAGGCGCATGAAAACGAGCCTGAAGAGGGTGGAACGTCTTCGATGGAGGACGAAAAGCAGATAGAGCGCGAGGTTTTGCAGACCGAGCAGGAGGATAAGATCGAGGACGAGGAGAAGGAGCGCGAGGAGGCGACTTGGGATGGCTCGGAGTCGGAGTTTGTGGAGGATGACGACGCCGAGGAGTACGAGGAGAAGTACGCCGGGATAAAGTTTGGCTATGTCTTGAAAAAAGACGAGATCCTCGATTGCCTGAAGCATACCGGCTTGTTCAAGTCTAACGGAACTCGCTCTGCTGTGGAAATCTGCTTGCTTCTCGTTCTGACGCTGATGTTCTCGGTTTTATTTTTCGTTACTGGAAATAAAATAAATTTTATACTGGGCGTAATATCCACCGTGCTGGTGTTCCCGGTGGTGCTGATGCCGCGCTTTTTTGTCGGGTTCAACGCGGACAAATTAACAACGGGTAAAAAGCTGTCTGTGGAGATTTATCCGGACGAAATCGCGGTGGACAGCGAGGCGTCGACGTGGAAGATCCCACTGGATGGCTCATGCGTGTTCGAGGAATTCAACGGGATGTTCTTGATCTATCTGCCGCAGGAAAAGCTGTTTATAATCCCGACGCGGGCCATCGAGCCGGACTTTTTGGCGGATGTGCAGGGAATGATAATCGCAGGGACAAAGCCTAAGGAAGAGTCTTGAATGGCGGCCTGGAGGGAATTTTGAATAAAGATAAAGGCAAAAATAAAATGAGGTGAACTTTTTGGAAAACGAAGAAAAGAACGAACTGGCGCCGAAAGTGATAGATGTGGACATTGAAAACGAGATGCAGAAGTCGTTTTTGGCGTACTCGATGTCGGTAATCGTCTCGCGGGCGCTGCCGGACGTGCGTGACGGCCTAAAGCCAGTGCATCGGCGGATTTTGTATACGCTTTACGAAAACGGTCTGGGGCCGGATAAGGCGTATCGAAAGTGCGCGGATACCGTTGGGTCGGTGCTTGGAAGATATCACCCACATGGCGATACCTCGGTTTATGACGCTTTGGTGCGGTTGGCGCAGGATTTTTCGATGAGGTACATGCTGGTGGACGGTCACGGCAACTTCGGCTCGGTGGATGGCGACCCGCCGGCTGCTTATCGGTATACTGAGGCCAAGATGAGCAAGATGTCGGTCGAGATGCTCACGGATATCGAGAAGGACACGGTAAATTTCATGCCGAACTACGATGATCGCTTGAAGGAGCCGGAGGTTTTGCCTTCGAGATTCCCGAATTTGCTCGCGAATGGATCGACGGGAATCGCCGTGGGAATGGCAACGAACATTCCGCCGCATAACTTGGGTGAAGTTATAGACGCGATCTGCTGCTTGATAGATAATCCGAATGCCGAATTGGCGGACTTGATGGAGCATATAAAAGGTCCGGATTTTCCGACTGGTGCACAGATCATGGGTCATAACGGGATTCGGTCGGCTTACGCTACGGGGCGCGGAAAAATCGTCGTGCGTGCGTGTGCGGAGATCGTCGAGGAGAAGAATTCGCGTTACAAAATCGTCGTCACAGAGCTGCCGTACCAGGTGAACAAGGCGCGGCTGTGCGAGAACATCGCGGAACTGGTGAAGGATAAGCGAATCGATGGGATCTCAAACATCGAGGACCACTCCGACCGCAACGGAATGCACATCCGGATAGACCTAAAGCGCGACGCGTCGCCGCAAATCGTGCTAAATCAGCTGTACTCGTTCACGCAGCTGCAAACGACATTCGGCGTGATAATGCTGGCGATCGTGAACGGCGTGCCGAAAATTTTGACGCTAAAAGAGATGCTGACGCACTATCTGGACTTTCAAATAGAGGTGCTGACCAAACGGACGCGGTTTGAGCTGAACAAGGCTCGGGAGCGTGCACATATTCTGGCAGGGTTGAAGATCGCACTTGACCACATTGACGAAGTCATCGCAATTTTGCGGGCGTCGAAGTCGGTGGCCGAAGGCAAGGAGCGGCTGATGGAGTCTTTTGGACTGGACGAAGTGCAAGCGCAAGCCATTGTGCAGATGCGGCTAGGGCAGTTAACGGGCCTGGAGCGCAGCAAAATCGAGGAAGAGCTGGCAGCGCTCGAAGAGAAAATCGCGGAACTTTTGAGCATCTTGGGGGATCGGTCGAAGCTTTTGAAGATGCTAAAAGACGAGATCTTAGAGATAAAGCGGCGGTTTGCCGACGAGCGACGGACAAAAATCATGGCGGTGAGCGGAGAAGTCGACGTGGAGGACTTGATCCCTGAGGAGGACTGTGTGCTGACGCTGACGAACTTTGGGTACGTTAAGCGCCAGAAGACGGATACATATAAGCTGCAAAGGCGCGGTGGACGGGGCGTTTCGGGCATGAGCTGCCGCGAGGAGGACGTTGCTTCGGAGATGTTCGTAGTGAACAGTCACGACTATGTCATGTTTTTCACGAATTTGGGCAAGACGTATCGCCTGAAATGCTACGAAATTCCGGAGGGCTCGAGGACGTCTAAGGGCACGAATGTGGCGAATTTGCTGCCGATTTTGCCGGAGGAAAAGGTCACCTCGATGATAAAAGTGCCGGCGTTTGAGGAAGAAAAGTTACTGGTGATGGTCACGAAGGGTGGAATAATCAAGAGGACGCAGCTGAATGCCTATGATTCGGCGAGAAAAAGCGGTTTGATTGCTATCGACTTGGACGAGGGCGACGAATTGGCGTGGGTTAGCGTTACCGACGGCAGGACGGAGCTTATGGTTGCGACTAAGAAGGGCATGGCTATCCGGTTTAGCGAGACTGATGTGAGGGTGGTTGGCCGTACGGCGCGCGGAGTAAAGGCTATAACGCTTAAGGATGGCGATAGTGTCGTGGGGATGAGCCCTATTTGCCGCGAAAAGACGGTTCTGACGGTTTCGGAGACTGGTTATGGCAGACTCTCGGACTTTGACGATTATAGGCTTCAAAACCGCGGCGGCAAGGGGATTATAAATTATCATGTTGAGAAATATGGCGATGTTGCGGCGATAAAACTGGTTTCGAGCGATGAAGACGTGATTTTGATTGCTGAAAATGGCGTGATTATCAGGATAAAGGTGGACTCGATTCGCAAGTGTTCGCGTCCTTCTAAGGGCGTGCGTGTTATGAAGATTGCTGATGATAACAAGATCGTTGCGGTTGCTAGCATGGAGCATGAAGATGAGAGCACGGATATCGATTCTGACCGCGGTTGAAGGAGAAAAGGTTGTTCAAGAAAACGTGCAGAATGCGGATAATAGAGAAGGGCATCAATAAAGTTTTAACAGTGTTGCGATACTTTGTTGAAAGTTTTGCGAACGAGAGCAACAATAGCGCCCCGCGGTATAGTGGGGCGCGCTATGCAATGAGGGAGCTGAGGGTTCATGAAAGTGGCGGCGTCTGTGCTGGCGAGCGACTTTGCCAGGCTGGGAGACGAAATTGAGAGAGTTTCGCGGTCTGGCGCGGATTTTGTGCATATAGATGTGATGGATGGCGTATTTGTGCGGAATATAACCATGGGACCGGCTATAATTAGAGCAATACGGCCGTATGCGAGCGTTCCGTTTGACGTGCACCTGATGATAACCGAGCCTTCGCGGTACTTTTCGGATTTTGCCCAAGCTGGCGCGGATGTAATCACGTTTCATGCCGAAGCGGGGAGCAATCTTTTGAGCGAGATAAACGCCGTGAAATCAACGGGCAAAAAGGTTGGAGTAGCCATAAGGCCCGCAACGCTGGTGGATGAGTTTTTGGAGTATTTGCCAATGATAGATTTGGCGGTCGTGATGACGGTTGAGCCCGGTTTTGGCGGTCAGGCGTTTATGCCGGAGATGATGGGTAAAGTTCGCGAATTGCGGGAGGAAATCTGCAAACAAGGGCTTAGGACGCTCATAGAAGTTGACGGCGGGATAAACAAAGAGACCGCCAAAATGGCGGCCCAAAGCGGTGCGGACATCTGTGTGGCGGGGACTAGTATTTTTAAAAGCAGCGATATGAAGCGTGCGATCGCCGAGATAAAGGGAGCTTAGGCGAGGGTTGCGATAAATTTAGGCAAAAAATTGACCGAAAGCAAGGTTACCTGTGAGTGCTCTGAGGGCAGGCGGGGCCTTGTTTTCGGCTTGATTACTTTAATTTTAGGTTAAAAGATACTTCCCGAGTTCCTCTATGGCGTGGTTTTTGATAATGACTTTGCCTCTTTCGACCAGTCTGGCGGCGGCAACGGCACTTTTGCCCGCAAAACGCCCGTACTCACTGATGACTGCCAGAAGATTCGATGAGATTGCGCCTTTGATGTATAATACCAAAAAATAGGAATTTTTAATTTCTATAATAGAACTATCGAAAAAGCTGAAACGCCCGTTGTAGAGGCGTTCAACGAGCGCAAAGAGAGAATCCGGCGTTTTAAAAAAGAATGCGAACGGCTTAGATTTATTCTTGATTTTATAAATTTTTCGAGCAGAGTCAAGGCGGTTCGAAAGCAGCGTGATCAGGACGAAACAGCCGTTGGACTGCGGAATAGCTTCTATTAGGAGCTTTTTGTTGCTGCAGAAAAATCCGATTTCGGATTCGGCTTTGGCCAGCAGATTATTGATGATTTCTGAAGAAAACTCGTATTTCCAGTTAAGACGGTTAATCGAGACATCCAAAAATTTCAAATCCTCGCTCGAAAGGGCAATCAGCAGACGGTTCTCGTCGATTTTGTCCAAAATCATGATGGCACCCCCGAAAAAAGAAATAGTAAAAAAATTTCGACCTCAATAATATAATATTATAGAACGGGCGGGCGTGCAAGTGGATTTTGCAGAATGGGCGAAAAAGGTTTAAAAAGTCGCAAAAAAACGGAAAATACGACTAAAGCCGGCGCGCTAGAGAAGATAATTGACAAAAAACGAGGCAAATGGTAAAATAATAAGCGGTTTTTTGAGCAAAAATGCACATTAAAATTAGGGGGATTTAAAAATGTTTTTGATGGGCGGACTGTTTGGCGCGGGCATGCTGCGGACTTTGGCGGCTTTGGCATATAAGATTTTTTTGTGCATCGCGGTTTATAAGGATGCGACGGAGCATAGCGACCAAAAAGTCATGTTGTGGACGGTTTTGACGGCGATTTTCGGATTTATTCCGGCGGTGGTTTATGCGATTTTCAGGTATCAGAAGGAAAAAGAATTCGTGACGTGCCGGCATTGCGGGAAGATGGTCTCCAAAAAATATCCGGTGTGCATGTTTTGCAAGCAGCCAACAGGCGACGAATCGGGCCGCAGCTTGATTAGCGAAGAGGTAAAAAAATATTTGATTTTGGCTGGAATTTTTTTCGTCGTGCAATTCGTTTTCGAGGGCATAATAGCGGTATCTGGGGTTCGGCAGGCTGTCACGTTCAATCCGTTTTAGTAATTATTTTCGAGAATATTACAGATAGTATAATTTTTGGGAGTTAAAATGAGGGGTATAAAAAGGAAGATTTGCGCTGTTTTGTTCGCGCTGATGACGATTTTGGCGGAAGCGGGACAAGCTTTTGCAGGGTTGGTGCGAGAATTTACGCTGCACAAAGGGCAATCGATGTTTATTTCTGTAGAACACTTGCAGAATTCGGCGATGCTAACATCGGAGAATGACGTGGTGGCGTCGGTTTTAAATGGGGTAATTACTGCAAACTCAGTGGGGGAGGCGTTCTGCAGGGAAGTACGAACCGGTGCGGGTGGAGAAATCCAGGAAAAAAGGTTTAAAATAAAGGTTCTGCCGCCAAAGTTGATACGCTACATTTTTGTAGAACCGAATAATCCGCGGCCTGGTGAGGACCTAAAGCTAGTAGCGATTGCGGATGCCGCAGTGGACCGGGTTAAGTTTTTGTTGACTACGAATTTAGGTCACTTTGAGGCTCTGGCGGAGAAAAAATGCCCAGACGGAGACTGTTTTATTTACCGAGCGAGAGTAAAACCTAGAGGTTCCGGGAAGTTCACGGTGAAAGCGCAGGTGGAGAGCGGTTCTAATTGGGTGGATGTGCCGGATTGCAGTTTTGATGGGTTTTTTACGGAGAGCTCAGCGGCAAAATCAGCAGAAATGCGTGTTAGTGATAGGTGCATTGATTATATAAAGGCTAAAGAGGGCTTTAGAGCGAGGATTATGGAGGATGGATTGGCGAAAAACGTCTATGACATCGGCTACGGCAGCGGAGTTAGGGCCGGTGCAGCTTTTTATAATAACGTCACGCGCGCTGCGGCGCACGCAATGCTTGTGACTCGCCTCAACAACGGCAACTGTTCGCGGGTTCTCAATAATTTTATTCTGCGTAATGGCTTGAGGTTGACTCAGAACGAGTTTGATGCGCTTTCTAGCTTTACGTACAACCTGGGCGCCGGATGGCTTAGCAATTCTAATTTACGAAATGTATTTTTGAGTTTTAAAAATACAAATAGTTTAAATGCGACCAAGCCTCAAAAAAGGATGGTTGGGACGATTATTTCTACAAATGGCCTCCGGTTGCGGGAGGGGCCTAGCACGCAAACTGGGACTTTGGCTATTTTGAGGTTTAATGAGCAGGTTGAAGTTTTGAGCGAAAATCGTAACGGTTGGCATCGGGTTCGGGCGAATGGTGGTTTGGAGGGGTATTGCTTTGCGGAGTTTTTGAGCGTGATTACGGAATATACAAATAGTAATATTGGTGTTGTTAACTCGAGCGACGGGCTGAAGCTGCGAGAGGGTCCGGGTGTTGAAAATTCGGTGCTTTCGGTGATGAAGTTTAATGAGCAAGTTGAGGTTTTGAGCGAGAATAATAACGGATGGTATAAAATTCGGACGAGTGGTGGGTTGGTGGGATATTGCGCTGCGCAGTTTTTAACGGTGAAGGCTTTGGATGTTAAGAATTCTGCGAGCCGGGGTGACTTTGCAAAGACGTTTTTAGAGTATAACAAGGTGGGCGGAAGATTCATAAGAGGCCTTTTGAACCGGCGGATTGAAGAGCTGCAGATCTATTTTTATGGCGATTACGCGCGCGATGGCGGGAAAAACAAGTATAATTTTTCGCTACCGGATTACGCATAATTATTTTGAAATTTTAGAGTTTACAAGCCGTTTTGTGAACTCTTTTTTCTTTTTGAGAAAAACTATTTTCTTGTTGAGAATTTTGAGCTATAATGTTGGTGGACGAATTCGCGCGAGGGGCGGGGGTGAGGCGATGAGCGAGGTTTATCTGGACAACAGTGCGACGACTAGGCCGTGCAAGGCGGCTGTGGACAAGGTTATGGAGATTCTTACTGGTAAATTTGGGAATCCTTCGTCGCTACACGAAAAGGGATTTGAAGCGGAAAAAGAAGTCGAACGCGCGAGAGAAATTATTGCAAAGAGCTTAAATGCTAGATCTGATGAGATTTTTTTTACATCTGGAGGCACAGAAGCCAATAACATAGCGATTTTTGGAGCTGCAGATGCAAACAAACGGCGTGGCAATAAGATTGTAACGACATCGGTGGAGCACTCATCCGTGTACAACCCAGCGCGGGAGCTTGAAAAACATGATTACGACGTGATATACTTAAAGCCGGACGAAACCGGACGAATCTCCATGGCGCAAATAGAGGCGGCCATCGACGCAGACACGATTTTGGTGAGCGTGATGATGGTGAACAACGAGGTCGGATCGATTTTTCCCGTAGAGAAAATAAAAAGAGTCATCGAAAAACATGAAGCTCCAGCTGTGCTGCACGTTGACGCTGCTCAAGCATTCGGAAAGATTCCTGTAGACGTAGAGAAATTAAGGGCGGATCTGGTAACCGTCTCGGCGCACAAAATTCACGGGCCAAAGGGCGTTGGGGCGCTGTTCAAAAGAAAGGGCGTGCGAGTAACACCGCGAGCCTACGGCGGAGAGCAGCAACAAAAGGTACGTCCAGGAACCGAGCCGGTCGCGCCAATTGCGGGATTTGGCGTGGCGGTTGAGCAATTTGACCTGGGGCCGCAATATGGCAGAATAAGCCAGCTGAATCGGTATTTTAGAGAGAGACTCGTTAACATTAAGGGAATCAGCGTAAACTCGCCGCAGGACGCCGCTTCGCACATAATTAATATTTCCACAAACGAAATAAAATCGGAGACGATGCTTCATTTTTTGTCGGCTAGGGGAATCTTTGTTTCGAGCGGTTCTGCGTGCGC
The DNA here is from genome assembly GCA_948968885.1 of uncultured Eubacteriales bacterium. Classification (GTDB taxonomy): domain Bacteria; phylum Bacillota; class Clostridia; order Oscillospirales; family Acutalibacteraceae; genus CAG-557. The sequence continues at coordinate 38,594 of CAREUR010000006.1, forward strand.
AAAAGGCAGTCGGAGTCGGGTTTTGAGCGAGATGGGGTTGCCAGAAAGGCGTATAGATACTGCGCTGAGGATTAGTTTTTCTCGAGAGAATACTCGCGCAGACGTTGACGAGCTAACGTGTCAGCTGAAGATTGGCATGGAGACGCTGGCGCATATTTGATTGAAAGGGGGAGGTCGTGCGAAAAATGAGAGAAGTGATGTTGATAAAGCTCGGCGAGATCGTGCTGAAGGGGCTCAACCGCAAAAATTTTGAGGACAAGCTCATACGAAACATTAAGCGAAAAGTCTCGGCACACGGGGATTTTCAATTGATAAACCTGCAATCGACGATTTACCTGATCCCGCAGGGCGAAACCGTAGACTTTGAGCGGGTAGAGAAGACGGTCGGAAAAATTTTTGGGATATCCCGGTACGCCAGAGCGGCCCAGTGCGACAAGGATTTGACGGCGATAAAGGAAACCGCGGTAGAATATTTGCGCGAGGTTTTCTTAAAGTTGCGAACGTTTAAAGTCGAGTCGAAACGCAGCGACAAGAGGTTCGCGCTAAAATCGCCAGAAATATCGGCGGCCGTGGGAGAGCGCATTCTGGCGGCGTTCCCGCACCTGTCAGTGGACGTGCACAACCCGGATATCACCGTAACAGTTGAGGTTCGGGACTTTGGCGCCTATGTGCGGGGAGATTCGCTACCCGGTGCTGGCGGAATCCCCATTGGAACGGGAGGACGAGCCGCAGTGCTGATCTCTGGCGGAATAGACAGCCCCGTAGCTGCATGGATGCTTGCGAAACGCGGCGTAGAGCTGGTTGCGATTCACTTTGCAAGCCCGCCGTACACAAGCCCAAGAGCCGAGCAAAAAGTGGCGTCGTTACTGAAAAAAGTCGCGGAATTTGCAGGAAAAATCACGATGATCACCGTCCCGTTCACAGAGATTCAGGAAAATATCAAGAATCATTGTGACGAGGACTTTTTCACAGTGATCATGCGCCGCTTTATGATGCGGATTTCGGAGACTATCGAAAAAAAATATCGCTGCAAGGCACTGATTACGGGCGAAAGCTTGGGTCAGGTGGCCAGCCAGACGATGGATGCTATCACTTGCACGAATGATGCTGCAAAAATGCCGATATTCCGGCCGCTAATCGGGATGGACAAGGACGAAATAGTGGAAATCGCAAGAAAAATCGGGACATTTGAACTCTCAATTTTGCCATATGAAGACTGCTGCACAGTATTTACGCCAAAGCACCCCAGAACCAAACCGGTGTTGCGCGATGTACAGCGGGAAGAGAGCAAACTTGACTGCGAAAACCTGATTCGGGCGGCGGTTGAGGGCGTGAAAATAACTGAAATTTTGGATTAGAAAAGAGGGGTCGCATGAAAAAACCAAAAAATTTGAAAAAAATAATCTTCATTTTGAGCGCGGTGATTTTTGCCGTCTCGCTGGGGATTATCGTCAACCTGTGCTTTATCGAGCCTTACCAGAATGCTTCCACGATGAAAGAGATCGAGGATGTTTACTATAAAGAGGCGGATTCGTCAGAAGAGACGGGGAATCTGGCGGCGTTGATGGCTATAAACAGAGACATAAAGGGATGGATAAAAATCAACGGGACGCCGATAAATTATCCGGTGCTGCAGTCCGGCCTAGGTGACGCGCTCTACTATCTGCACCGCAACTACAAAAAGGAAAAAACCAGCTTCGGCAGCATTTTCCTGGACTCACTGTGCGACCTGGAAAGCCCGTCGAAAAACCTGATTTTGTACGGCCACAACATGCGGGACGGCAGTATGTTCGGGCATTTGCTCAGGTACGACGATCTGAACTTTTATAAAGAGCGACCTACCATAACGTTCAACACCTTGGCGAAGCGCTCGGAGTGGAAGATCATTTCGGTCTTCAAGACCAACACGCTCGAGTCGCAGGGCAAGCTGTTCGATTACCTAAAGATCGACTTTGCGAGCGATAAGGAGTTCCTCGACTTTGTCTATGACGTGAAAGTGCGATCAATTGTGGACACGCCCGTGGACATCGGCAAAAACGACAGACTCATGACGCTCTCAACGTGCTCCAGCGAGCTAAAGGATTTTCGCACAGTCGTGGTTGCAAGAGAAGTCCGTGAGGGCGAGTCGCCAGAAGTGGACGTGGAAAAGGCGAAAATAAGAGGAAACCCGCTAATGCCGCGAGGTTACTATTCGAAATACGGCGGCAAAGCGCCAAAAGTAAACGGGTTTGATAAAGACCAGGCCGAAGGGAATTTACCCTGGTACGTTGAGCAATAATCAAAAAAAAGCCCCCAAGAGGACCGACCTCTCGGGGGTTTACAATTTATCTAATTAACGATTATTTTTCGCTTTCCGCAACACTTTTTTCTTTATTAGAAATTACGACAATCGAATTGCTCTTCTTATATCGAAATAAAGTCAAAACCACGTAAATGCCGAAAATCAGGCATCCAGCGTTGTGCAGTAAAGACATTCCCTTAAAATTTGGCCAGATTTCGGTCACGATAAAGTCAATGAGCGTGTAGAATCCCTCAAACAAGAAGAAGAATGCCAAAGAGCGATACATCGGGAATCCGCGAAGCTCAGCCGTAAAGAAAATAGTGGTGATGGCAAGAAAAAGTATGGATAAAGCGATGGCAACCCACATATCACGCGCCTCCTTTTGCTTAGCTAATTATATAAAAAGTTTAAATCTAAGTCAAATTAGCTAGCTGGACGCAAAGGGTAAACCTTCAAATAGCGACGCCCCCAATCGTTACATTCAGCTTTGGTGTTAAAGAAGACATCAACCAGAACTTGCCCTTTAAGCAAAGCGCCTCCAGTATCAGCGGCAACACAAAAGCCATATCCAGGAATATAAAGCAGAGTCCCGTAGGGAATTTCCTTAGGATTAACTGCAACTAAGCCGAATTTGGCAAGCTGACCAGTTGAAGTTCTAGCGCCACCCTCTTTTTTGCTGTTCGTATAAGCCGTGCAAACACCGTTCAAAACGCGAGTATAGTGGTAAACATTCCCGTTCTCATCGACAATAGTGCCGTTTTCCTCAGAGATAGAAACCCGACCAGCCCGATGCTTAGCAGTAGGCTTAGTGCCAACGATTTTAATCTGATTAACTGGCGCCTTTAAGATATTCTCTGCCAAAACTTCAACCTGAGAGGGCTTGCCGTCGATATACTTAATTCGCTTAGTAACGTCCTTTTCACCGTTAACGCCAGCAACCTCAATTTTAAACTCACCGCGGCTTAAAGAATCGGACTTTTTAACCTCAGTAGCAAAAGGAATCGGCTCTCTTTCGGTAACTTCATTAACCTCAACGCGATTAACAGTAATACTCAAGCCATCTTCAATAGCCCTATCCAAAGGCTCGCTCACAATGTCGTCCGGAGAGGTAGAAATCTCCAAAAATTTCAGAGCATCAGTAACAGTGCCCTCGGGCACAGAAACCGCACGCGTCTCGCCATCAACAAGAACGTTTATAGGAATAAGCCGCGAAATCACAATCCTCATGCCGTCCACAAGAGGTTCATCCATAGGGACAGAAACATGAAAGCCGTCGCCAGCGGGAATATCATGCGAAGCGATCAAATCAGCAACAGTGCCGTCATTAACCTCATAAGAGTGCCATTCGCCGTCAAAAAACACGTCAACAGTAAAAGCGCGCTTAATCACGATCTCAACCTGGTTGTTAGCCAGATCTGTCCGAATAACCTTATCCTTTTCGTTATCAACAAAGATTCCAGCCTGCCTCAAAACAGCGCCAGTCTCATTATGCAAAGTGCGAAACTTAGTAACATCAGTGCCATCGGTAATAGTGACGTCGTTGCTCATGCCAAAAACCGCAGCAGAAGAGCCAGCTCCCAAAACAACGATCAAAATTAAAGACACAAACCGCTTGACTTGCTTGTTCGATAGACTTTTAAATTTTGTAATCAAAGATATTCCTCCGTTTCGTAACCAATGTGTAACCAAAAACACAGAGGCCATGGTAAGCGTAAGTTTAAATAAAATCTAACGAAATTAATTATAAAGAAGCGCGGTTATAAATGTCAAACGATTAAAATTTAAATTTTTGTATACTTTTAACAAACAAAATCCAATAAACCAAAAGAATAAAAGCCTAAAAATCGCTAACAAGAGCAATTTATGTAAATTAATGGAAAATCATTTGTGCAAATAGCAGAAATTCACTAGTTACAAAAAAATAACAATTAATTACACAAAATTAATATTTAAAATAAAAACGATGGCAACAAATTTTTGCCGTTGTATAAAGGATTAAATGTATTTTTAAAATATATTAACCATAGATAATAGGCTAAAATGAAAAATATCTTTTTTGTAACACTTTTGTCTAGGTTTTGAATTTACAGGGAACAGATATCATTAATAAAACAAGGATGGCCGCACTAATTCAGCACGGCCAATAACTTAAGGGATAAGTCTATTATTAGCAAAAAACTTATTTACTTCATTCGAATCACAATTTCCATATTTTAGACAACCTTCTAAATTAGCTGTAGCAAGATATATATTATCAAAGACTTTTAAAAGTTCGCTTTGATTTAGATTTTTAATACGATCAAGGAAGCTTTTAGATAAAATATTTTTTGTAAAATCGAGAAACATTTTTCTTTCTGACGGAGTAGAATCGTCAGAATAAAAAATTTTACCGAAAGCGAAACCCATCTCATAACCCGAAGTGTGACCTTTAGAAAAACCGTCGGAAAAACCATTGGTCTCCCCTTTAGCATATTCTACAGAAAGCTTGGGCTTAAGTAAGTATTCATTTGTTTTTCTTTCGTCTTCTCTTCCTTCTTTGTAACAAAAATAACTAGGCAAAATAAATAATGCCCACATTAAAAGCAAACTTTTTAATATTTGTTTGCACCTATACCAATAATAGCTGCCTTTAGACATACTTTTAAGCTCATTTATTTTATCTATGTTGTTTTTTAATTCTTCTGAACACATATCAATTTCTTTTTCTTGCGCAGATGATCTAGTTTTAGCCTGATCAGATTCATCATTGTTAGAAGCAAAACAAGGCGCACCGCAACTCAGCGTCAAAGTTAACACTAACAAGCTTGATAATAGCTTTTTCATAAAAAATCCCTCCTTTTTTATTTATTATCATGCCACGTTTGTGGAATAAAAACAACCCCATCGCAATAATTTTGTATAAATTTGCAACAAAATCTAATTTTAAAATTAATTTTTGTGACATGAATACAAACAAAAAGCCCGCACGAAATTGTGCAGACTTTTGATAAAACCAGTAAAAATGCGGCAATCCTATCTCTTTGAGAACTGAGGAGCGCGACGAGCGGCCTTAAGACCGTATTTTTTACGCTCTTTCATTCTAGGATCACGCGTTAGGAAGCCGGCTTTTTTAAGAAGAGGCCGAAAATCCTCACCGTCGTGCTGAAGCAGAGCGCGAGAAATCCCGTGACGAATGGCCCCAGCCTGACCAGTAACGCCGCCACCAGCAACTCTGCAGATAATATCGAAATTCCCGTCAGTCTTAGTCAAAACCAAAGGCTGCCGAACGATCAGTTTCAAAGTCTCGAGGCCAAAATAGTCGTCAATAGGCCGGTCGTTAATAATAATCTTGCCAGATCCCTTGTAGACGCGGACTCTAGCGACAGAACTCTTTCTTCTTCCCGTGCCATAGAGGTAAGCAACTTCGTTATACATATATAAAAGGCTCCTTTCTTACGCGTTAAAAACTTCGGGCATCTGAGCAGAGTGGGAATGTTCCGCACCGGCAAAAACGCGAAGTCTCGTCAAAGCTTTGCGACCAATAGTAGTGTCAGGCAGCATGCCCTTAACAGCCAAAGTCATGGCAAATTCGGGGCGTTCAGCCATAATTTTGTCATACCGAGTAGCCCTCAAATGGCCGATATATCCGGTGTGACGGTAATAGTGCTTTTGAGTTAGCTTGTTGCCCGTCAAAACGGCGTCTTTACAATTAATAACAATAACATGGTCGCCACAATCGACGTGAGGGGCAAAAGAAGGCTTGTGCTTCCCGCGAAGAAGGGTAGCAGCCTGAACTGCAACGCGACCAAGCGGCTTGCCAGCGGCATCGATGACAAACCATTTACGAGAAACTTCGTGAAGTTTCGGCATAAAAGTTGACATTTATATTCCTCCAAAAACAAATAAAATAGATGAATAAATAGATTTTACACCATTTAAAGCCTGGTGTCAAGCATAATTTTTCAACATTTTAATTTAAGGGATAAAAACTTTAATTTTTGCGATTTTACGAAGAAAAGCTCCAAATATCTTGACCGCCATTCACAAAAAGGGGTGCAAGAATTTTCCATCGCAGAAGAAGTTAAATCAAAAGACAATTGAAGATGTGATTATGGAGGGCGATCACAGCAAATTAAATTCCTAAATATAGAAAATTGAACAAAAACCTCGCGGCGAATTTATTAAAATTTAAGCAAATGGGAGTTTTTTAAAATTCTTGTAGATTTTTTTTAATCAATATGTTACAATAAAAAACGAAGCTAAAAAAATATAAATAAAAAGGAGATTTTACTGATGAAAAATAGCTTTATGAAGAAATTGTTATCGTCGTTTTTGGCGCTGGCAATGGTATTTACATTTACACCGGCAAATATGAGTCATGCAGTTAATGAATCAAACCAAGGAGTAATTGACGAGTCAAAACAAGCAGAGTTAAGAAAGTGGCAAGAAGAGCTAAAAAAGGCTCTTGAAGCTGAAAAAGCTAGCGAAAAACTTGAACTAGCACGAGTAAAAGCAGGTGTTACAAAGTTTGTTACAGCTTGGTCAGCTTTTTTTGGGACAGTAATAGGAGCTATAGCAGGATATGCGTATCATGAGAAGTTACAACTTCCTTTTTACAAAGAAAAACAAAAACTCGAAAACGAAATGAAAGCTAAAGACCAAGAACATGAGGAAAAATTATTAAAAATTAAGCAAAATGATGATATAGCAAATTTTGTCGAAAAATTAGGGGTAGTGCTTACAGATGCAGGGGCTACAGGCATGGGACTTAAGTATCTTCCTTTGGGAGCAGGAAAAGCTAGAATAGTTGGAAAAGCAGCTTGGGCACTATGGATTCAATTACAGTATGCTTTGCAAGGACTTTTCGGAGAAAATGCTGAGAACGTAGTCAAGAGTCAAATAGAAAAACTGTCTAACGGAGGAGAGTACTTGGGCAAGGCTTGGAATAGCACAAAATATCATTGGAACAAAATTTTTAATAGCAAATCAAAAGATACGAATTTAGCGGACAATTTTACAGGTTCAGAGAATCCGGATAATTTTACCAGGTAATGCAGACAATTTTACGGGTAATGCGGACAATTTTACGGGTTCAGACAACAATTAATTAAGAATTAAAACTTAATTCTTTACTTCATAAGGCGTGCGAACCGCAATTGGTTTGCGCGTTTTGCTATTTTTGCAAGGCTGTGATCTGTGATATGATTATGTCAGATATCACAAAAATAACGTGCAAAAAATATAAAGTTAGATAAAATATAGATTTTTGAAAGTAATATGGAAATTTTTAAATCAATATATTATAATAACATTAATGAAGTGAAGAAATTCTAAATTATAGAGGAGATTTTATTTTTATGAAAAGATTAGTATCATCGTTTTTAGCGGTACTGTTACTTTTTTCAGTTTCAGCGTTAGAAAAAGAAACGGAAGCTTTAAATATTTTTAACTGTTTTCCCTGGAAGACGAGGATTCAACGCTTAGAAGAAAAGTGTGAAAAAGAAAAAGTTCTTGAGGTGCCGTTGAATGAACAAAAAAGTTGTATTATGCTAGGATGCGAAAAATTTGAAAAAGAAATAGCAAGACAGTTTTTTAATAACGAAAAGTTAAAGGAATCATTACAATCAATATGGGACATAACGTATCAGGCATATTCTGACATGGAGAATAAATTGAATGATATAAAGTTAAAATTTTTTAAAGGAGATATTTCTTTTTCAGAAGCAGAAAAGCTATCAAATAAGGCATATGAAGATGACATTGATAACTTAAAAAATAAAAAAGAAATAAATCAATCAATTAATCTTTGCAATGTGGAAATAGAGAAATTAAGTAAAAAATGTGCAGACGAGGGAAATTTTTCAATGAGTCATATTAAACCTCTATCAGATTCTTTTTGTGTGCTTTGGTTCAAAAAAGGGATAGAAAAAATTTTTAATTGAGATTAGCGAAGATGTTAAACTTAATTCTTTGCTTCATAAAACGTGCGAGCCGCGATTGGTCCGCGCGTTTTGCTATTTTTACAAGGCTGTGATATAATTAGGTTGAGTAAAAACGGCGGAAAAGAGGGCAAAAGAGTGAAATTAGGCATAGTGGGGCTCCCAAACGTGGGGAAGAGTACGTTGTTTAACGCCATAACGAATGCTGGGGCGCAATCTGCGAACTATCCGTTTTGCACAATAGAGCCCAATATTGGTGTTGTGGCGGTGCCGGACAAGCGTCTAGACAAATTGGCGGAGATGTATGCGCCAGAAAAATTCACGCCAGCGACGATTGAGTTTGTGGATATTGCGGGATTGGTGAAGGGTGCCTCTAAAGGAGAAGGGCTTGGCAACAAGTTTTTAGCGAACATTCGGGAGGTCGACGCGATTGTGCACGTGGTTCGCTGCTTCGAAAATGACGACATTGTCCATGTGGAGGGCAGCATCGACCCGGCTAGGGACATCGAGACGATTAACATCGAGCTGATATTGTCGGACCTGGAGGTTTTGGAGCGGCGGATCGAGAAAACTAGAAAGATGCTGAAGGCAGATAAAAAATATCAGGCGGAGCTGGACTTATTTGAGCGCGTGAAAACGGCGCTAGAGCGGGGAGAGTTGGCCAGGAGTGTGGACTGCAGCGAGGAAGAGGTCGAGCTGCTAGCTTCGGTGGCGTTGCTCACGAACAAACCGATAATCTACGCGGCAAACATGAGTGAGAATGACTTTAAATCTGGGCTTGAAGGGAACAAATTTTTGAGCGTCGTGGAGGGAATCGCGGCGAAGGAGGGCGCAAAGGTTTTGCCGATAAGCGCGCAGATAGAGTCAGAACTCTCGGAGCTCGACGTGGCGGAGAAGAAGCTGTTTTTGGCGGACATGGGGCTCGCGGAGTCGGGGCTGGACAGGCTGATAACGGCATGCTATGAATTGCTGGGGCTTATCTCGTTTTTGACGGCGGGAAAGCCGGAAGTTCGGGCCTGGACGATAACAAAGGGGACGAAGGCGCCGCAAGCAGCGGGAAAAATCCATACCGACTTTGAACGAGGCTTCATTCGTGCGGAGGTCGTTGCGTTTAACGATTTGGTTTCTTGTGGATCTATGGCAAGCGCGAAGGAAAAAGGCCTCGTGCGGTCTGAGGGAAAGGACTACGTCATGAAGGATGGCGACGTAGTGCTGTTTAGGTTCAATGTGTGAGTGGCATGGGGGTTTATGGGCGCTAAAAATTATAGAACAGCCGCACTATACCGCGCGGCTGCCTTTTTTATTAATAAAAATACTCGCTTACTTAACTAAATCTGGATTCATGCGGCTATAATGAAAGATATATTGCTGAGCAATCCCGGCGTAGCGGCCAAAGTAAGCGATCTCTTTACCGGGAAAGAAGGTATCAAGCGCGCGATGCATCCAAACGTCGATGGGAAAAGCCTCTAGCCGATGGAACCCGTAAAGGAGGGCGCATTCGGCAACTTTGGGGCCGACCCCTTTGATTTTCATAAGCTCTTTGCGGGCCAAATCTATGGGCATGTTGGCTATTTTGGTAAAGTCGACTTCGCCGGAGGCCACTTTTTGAGTGGCGTCTAAGATGTAAGTATCGCGGAACCCGCATTTTATGGGGGATAAATCGTCTTTATCTAACTCTGCAAGCGATGTGCTTTTTGGAAAGCTAAAAAAGCCCGGCGCCACCTCGCGGCCAAAGCATCGGCACAAACGCTCAATAATGCCTTTAATTCGCGGAATATTGTTGTTTTGAGAGATTATAAACGAGCAGAGCGCCTCCCACGGGTCCTGCCGCAGAATGCGGATCCCGGGCGCGTATTTGCAAGCAAGACTCAACGTTGCGTCCAGACGAGAAAGATCCGCCTTAACCTTGCTGTAATCGGTGACCAGGTCGAAGTAATTTTGCCAGACTGTATCGAAGTTTTTTGCTATCGAATTGCCGGTTAAAACGATTTTATTTTTCTTTTTTAGAATATTAACGACGCTGTCAAAAGCAACGCCAACGAATTCATCGTCGCCAACCGGATTCCAGCGGAAACATTGACCGCAATTAAACGTCTCGGCCAAGTCAAAATCGGCAACTTCGCTCAAGACAATCTGATTTTCGTCGACAACATGCACCCTCACGGTCCAAACACCTCAAGATAAAATTTTAACACATATATTTAGTATAGAACAAGTTTTTATAAAAAGATACAAATTTTGAGCAAAAAATTTTAAATAAAAAATAAAATAAAAAAATACGAAAAGTTTAAAATAAAAACAAAGGATCAAAGAAAATAAAATGAAAATATGAATTTATGGGGGGTTTTCCACTTTTTCCACAAAGTTTTCAACAGAAATGTGTTTGACAAGGCGCGGAATATCGAAAATTTTTACGGTTAGTATAAAAACAGAGTAACCAAATTTTATGAGGAATTTTTGAATATAAGTTAAAATTTTTGAGAAAATTACTAATAGAGTTTGAGGTGGGGTGATGCCGCGTGATAAAGGGAGTCAACAAGTACGTCATAGAGGTAGTCGAGACGGAAAACCGGTATTATGACAAGGCGTTGCTGTTTGTGAGGCCCGAGTACGCCGAGGCCGTGGAGCGAGAGACCCTAGAAAAAGAGGCAAGAAGGGTGCTGCAAAGCATGGACGCGGTGTCAGCAATAAAGCGGCACAAACAAAGGGCGTGTTGGCTGATATGCCTTATAAACGTCGTCGTGGTGGGGCTCCTGCTTGTGATAATAATCGTGAATCTGCTGGCGCTAGTTTGAGCGCAGATCTGGACGCAAGGTCGACATAAATCGGCACAAATAAAGGGCGCAGTGGATGATATACCTTATGAGCGGTGTCGTGGTGGGGTTCCTGCTTGCGATAGTACTCATAAACCGGCCGACCTCTTGAGCGGCAATTTAAGCGCGGATCTTGACACAGCCGTTATAATGCGATATAATTAAAAAGTTGCGATAGAATGGAGAGGTATCGAAGAGGTCATAACGGGGCTGACTCGAAATCAGTTTGCGAGCAATCGCACGGGGGTTCGAATCCCCCCCTCTCCGCCACCTACTTTTCTTTAAGGAAGAAAAGTAGGCAAAAGGACCTTTAAGCTCACAACTCATGCTGATTCTGCGCTTTGTATTGGGCTCAGTGTTTAACTTTGAATAAGAAAAGTAGGCAAAAGAACCTTTAAGTTCACAAGCCATACTGACCCTGCGTTTTGCGTTTGACTTAGTTCTTAGCAAAATATAATTAATCTTTTACTTCTAAACGTCGAATAAATCTCGCTTTTATTTGGAGAAAAATATGGGGTTCATATCTTATAGCGTGAAGTTTTTTAGTCAGAAGTTGGATCTGTATGAGTCTAGATATAATGGCAATGCGCCGGGGTCTGTCGTGCACGAGGCAAAGGTGCTTTTAAAATTGCTAGATGACATCCGCGATGAAGGCTATGAAAACTCTTATGTACAGATCTCTACGCAGTGTGACGCCGTTAATCGGTTAAAAAATTTCATACTTTCTAATAATGACGTGCCTTTTACTCTGGAAAAGTATACGATAATCCCCGATATAACTTATGACAACGATGAATATGATTTAGCGACTTATATTTCTCTTATAGAACAAAAAATGGTCGCCCCTGGGGCAAAACTCTCGACTGTTCCTGAAATTTTTTATGACATTTTAGAGTATTCAAAGGATATTTTTCGTTCCTTTCGGTACAGCACCGCGTATTGCTTTTTGTTGCGGGACACTTTGCTCCCCTATTTGGCTTTAAAAAAGTGGCAAAATTCCGGTTGTTCAAACGTTTATCCTCTGTTCATTAGCAGAAAGTATTTTTCTTTTTTCGAAAATGAGGACGGGTACATCTACAGTAAAATTCAAAATGTGATTTTTGAGGCGCTTGAAGATAATGTGGAAAGTTTTGGTCAGTTGAAGGAGTATGTTAAAACGGCTTTAAATAAAGAACTGGCGCCGTTTAGCGGTTTATTTGACTCTTTAAAACGGATTTTAGATAAAATTTCTCAAGAAAAGGTCCTAATCGTCGAGTCTGGCTACATCGGCACGATTCCTTTGCTGCCGTTTTCTGTGCCAGACCGCGCTGTTTCTAAACCGCACGGCATCGTCGATCTTTTTGCGCTTAACAGGCTTGCTGCTACAATCATGCTCTTTACCATGGATTCTGCCGCAATATTTGCAGCTATGCAAAATTTCTTGCCTCATCGCCTGCGCCACGTCAACGTGAAGATTTTCTTGATGATCTCCGCAAGCAGCACACCGCCTGCAACTGTCAATATTTCTGTCAACATGCTTTCACCCCTTTTGCTTAAAAAATCACACCTGTTGCTGGTGCGATTAATTTCTTTTTTAGAATTTTAAATAGGCCTTTTCACACTATCATCGTATCACATCAATTTCGTCATTTTCGTCAACTTTAAAATTAAAACCTTAATCGTTTTCAAGCAAAATTAAACAAAAAATATATTTACAAGCGCGATAATTTATGATATAATATCAACACGCCTATATTTTGATCACAATCAATCTGATTTATATTAAAAACGAAGTTTAAATTTATGAAGGGAAGGAAATTGTGTAGATTGAAAAAGAAACTGGCGCAAAAATTGTTGTCCGTGGTGGTGAGTTTGTCTCTGCTGGCAGGAATGGTGCCGCTGGGAGAACGAATTTTTGTGGCGGAAGCCGAATTACCGGTGCCAGTAGAGATTCCGCAAGAAATGTTTATAACGAAGGACGAGCTGATGCAACTTTGCGCTGAAACGAACGGCGGCACGGGCTTGCTGGCAACGGGAACAGAAAGTGACAGGGTAATCCGCATAGTTTTTGGTAATCGGCCAAATCCAGTAAAGTATTTTTACAAAGACTGGGGCACCACGCATGAAAAACCTGCAGGTCCGATGACATGGACGGTTATAGGCTGGGACGAAGCACCGAATTCGGGGAAACCAGGTTTGGTGCTTATGCCGGAGGGTGCACTAATTTCAGCTAATACCACCGAAAACTTGTTTCAGGAGTCTACCTCAATGCAAGTATATAATGCTCCCGCAGATACCGGCTATGGAGGCGAAACAACATCACAAACGGTTAATCCAAACCACTGGGGAGCCAGCAATATTCGTAAACAGCTGCAAACAATAGAAGCCAACCCCAACTGGTTTAGTACTAAAAATCAGGCGCTAATGCTACCTTCAACGGTAATAACCTTAGACAAAAGAAATAGTCTGGATTACAAAACAACGGGTATTCTGTATGCAGCATTAAGCCCTGGAAATAACAATTATGGAGCGGCAACAATAACAGTGGGGGAGGCGGATGGCCTTATGATTGATAAGTCACATTGGAGCAGTCGTTCCTGGCTCCGGTCTCCACATCTAGGTAACAAAGAGTTCGCCACCTATACACGACCGGGCGAGGGCGTAAACAACGCTTCTGTTGCCTACCCTAATACCGCTGTCGCTGCCGCTTTTAAACTAAACTTGGGAACTGTAATTTTTTCCTCTGCGGCAGCAGCTAGCAAAAATGGCAGCGAAAATTTCACTCTAATTCCAAGCGCTACGCCAATGGTTCTGCGCTTAGACGGAACTGCAGAGCTTTCTAGAGCAAACGTTACAGCGAACGGCAAAAAGTTAACTTACACCGTCCCAGCTGGCAGCCGTTTAATGGTTATTGCTACCGCCGAAGATGGCGCTACGTATCAATTTTCATATAATGTAGATACCGAAGTAGCTGACGAGACTTTGGATCTAGCCGATTTTGCTGGCGACCTTTTAGGCCAAAACATTACAGCCAAAGCCTGGATCGAGAAGGATGTAGAAGACAGTGGCACCTTGACTTACTCAACTGCCCCAATTAACATTGCCACAATGATAAGGAAAGAAACAAATGCGGGCTACTTTACCTTCACCCCGCCGGAGAACTTGACCTACAATGGAGAACAAAAAGAAGCCAGAGTTACCGCAAAACCCGGCATAACCGGAATGGGCGAGATTACAATACACTATTACGATTCTGACGGGAATCTTTTAGACAGTCCACCTGTTAATGTTGGTACCTATACCGTTGCGATCGATGTTGCCGCAGGCGATCCTTACACCGAAATTACCGGCCTTACCGATGAATCCTGGACTTTTAAGATTATCCCGGCGCCTCAGGAGCCTGTAGAAATCCCAGATGGTTCGGTAGAAATGCCCGAAACACCGAGCGAAGACAATCAGGACGATGGGATAAACGTGCTGATAGCTGACGTCGACGTTAATAGCCAAACCCAACGCGTTATGGTCCGCGGCCCGTACAAGGTTTTGCCAAGGGGCACTAAGCTTGTGGTGGAAGTAGCCCCGCCCCATGAGGAACTTGACGACCAAGGCTACGAAATAGAGCAGCAAACACACTACAACATATGGCTGCTTAACGAGGACGGGACGTCTCTGCCCATGCCGCTTCCCGAGAAAGTTGAATTGCTTTTTCAGATTCTCAAAAACGGAAACGGAGACGATCTAGAAATCGTACTCGTAACAGAGGGCGAGGATATTCAATTCGAAGAAAATACCGT
>CAREUR010000007.1 GCA_948968885.1 uncultured Eubacteriales bacterium
GAACCTTCCCTTTCAGTTGTGTCCTGCTCTAACTGAGGTAACCATTAATAGCAATGCTGTTGTTGATAAATTTAAAACGATATTTAGCGGGAACGTGCATGAACAGATTGTTCGAAGAAATATTGAATATTATATGAGCTAAATATTATGAACATTGAAAATACGCTCGAAAAAATTTTATGTGTGAGAAAATAAGTTTTCCATTAAGAATATAATTTATTCAATTAAAAATCTCATAATATTAAAAAGAACCGAGAACAAAAGTTAGCGGTTTCTCTTTATTTAGTGAAATGTTTGATAAAATAACACACCTGAATTTTGAAAAAAATGTTATCACAATTTGTTGTTTTTCGGTGAGGTTACGGCAGGCAGTCGCGGGTGAAAAACAGTTTTTCTCAGGTAGAGTTTGCGAAGCTCCCTAAATGTTTCGCTGGCTGTAATAGGAATTTTTAATTAAAAACATTGCTAAATGCAAGAAGGCCTCTTACTAGCTGAGGATTTGGACGCAATGGGCTTTTTTAGCAAATTCAGCTGTGCGAGTGCTTATCGCCTATTTAAAAATTCATAAATAGGTCTTTTGATATTTTAGAGCGTGTTCACATAAAGAGATAAGATCTAGGTAGTGATCTGATATAATTGATATATGAAAATAAGTAAAAAAGCTCCTGCCAGTCTAGATAAAGCCAGCAAAAATATCAAATCAACAGTTTTTGAATGCATTATTATATATCTTAAGAAAACGGAAGCAGGTGGGGGACCTTTCCAGAATAATTTGGGAACTGACATACGATTTACATAACCAGTATAAAGGCCCATCAGAATGATTCCGAAGCCGGAAAAATTAGTGGCGAACAAAGCATCGGTTGTTCAAAGGGGAACTAACAACGAAGATACACGCGGTTTGTATATCTGAAAAAAGTTTGCCTTAAAAACCAAACTTTCGGCGAGAAACCGTAACGACAGACACGCCAAAAGGCCGAAAACTTATCGAGTCGCTTAGTTGTAAGGCAGGATGCTATTTGTTTATGGACCGTGCTTGCGAAGGCAACGAAACACAAGCCTTTCTCTAATGCGAGAGCTTATTCCTGTTGTACCTCCAAGAAAAATACCTTGGCAATATGATGCAAAACTTTACAAACGTCGCAACGAAGTCGAACGTTTTTTCCTTTGCATTAAGAGCTTTCTCAAAGTTTTTACTCGTTATGATAAATTTGATGTTATCCTTCTAAATTTTCTTTAAATTTCTGTAATCTCACAATATCATCATGTAAAATTGTGTTGTCTTTACCTTGCCACTTACCGCTTAAATACAAATTCCTGTTTGCATCTTCTTTTACTTGCTTCAATACACGATTAAGGTCTTTTAGTAAAAGTTGTATTTGTTCTTTACCAAGGCTGTTAATATCATGGCTTTCAATATAATCTATTAATTGCAAAGCTTGGACACCAACACGAACAAACCAATCTTCAGAAAAATCTCGTAAATTTTTAATAACTGGTAGGCCACAAAATGTGTCACCATTATAGTCCCGTGATACAATAACTGTTGTTACAGAACTTCTTCCAAATACATTTTCGCCATAATCAGGCTCTTTTGTGCCCCAAAAATCTACAAATTTCAAGTTACTGCAATAAAAAAAGGCATCGTCCTCAATTGAAGTTACGCTAGCTGGAATACTAATTTCAGTTAAGCTGCTACAGCCAATTTTAAATGCGTCTAAAGTTTTCCTTTCAAGATCCATTAACTCACCCGCTTGCTTTACATTAATTACAGTTGAAAGTAAGGACGAATACCAATAAAAAACATTTGCACAAAAATTCACCTTATGTTAACAATAAAAGTGTCACTTTTTATATCAAAGTGACAACTTTTCTAAAATTGGTTTTTTACTGTTTTTGGTACAATAATTCGTCGACTTACGGCAATTTTATACTTCCATAAGCATTGTAAGTGGCCTGAACTTGCGTCGTTACTGGCTTTAATCAAGCCCATTATAACTACCAAGATTACTCCCGCGAGTGGAGGACTACTATTTTCAGGTAGCTAGAGGGGAAAGGCTACTATAATCTTGATAGCACAGATAAAGTTATACTAAGCACTCATCAGAGCAGCGCTGGGATGGCATAAGAGATAACCGACATGATTATGCCGGCCGTTAATACGCCCAAAATGATGGGAGGCAGCGCGTCTTTTAGCTTAATGCGCAAGGCTGAGGCCACTAGTGCACCAGTCCAACCGCCGGTGCCGGGCAATGGGACTGCTACAAATACAAAAAGTCCCAGCTTTCTGTGCTTTGCAACGGATTCGCTTTTTGCGCTGGCCTTTTTTTCAAAGTGCTCGACGATTTTTTTTAGTCGAGTTTTCTTTAAAACGGCAAAAATTTTGTCGATAAACAGCAATATGAACGGCAGGGGCAGCAGATTGCCTATGACGCAAATTGGAAAAGCGTATAGCCAGTTCACTTTAAGCAGGCTTGCTGCGATGAGCCCTCCGCGCAGCTCCAGAATGGGCATTAGCGACACGATAAAAATTATTATTTCGGCTGGAATGACATTTGTCAGACCGCCTGTTATTGACGCGACTAAGGATTCTGCCAAAATGAGCGCCCCCCCTTTGATTCTTCGTTTTAACCAAACTCAGATAAATTGTATACTAAATTTTAAGCGCGGGCAAGAGGTTTAAGAACTCATCTGCCCCGAATTTTAGTAAAATCTGCGCGATTTTTAATTTTTGTTGATTTGGAGGCAAAAAAAAGTTATAATTGTCATTAAAGAAAAATATTTTTCACTTATAGGAGGGCCAAAATGGCGGTGGATAAGAAAAAAGCGTTGGAAACAGCGTTGGGTCAAATAGAAAAACAGTTCGGAAAAGGCGCTGTTATGCGGCTGGGACAAAGTCAAACTATGCATGTGGATGCGATTCCTACGGGCTCGCTCTCTTTAGATTTAGCTTTGGGAATTGGCGGGTTGCCTAGGGGTCGGATTATAGAGATTTATGGGCCGGAATCTTCGGGCAAAACTACGCTGTCACTTCATTGTATTGCGCAGGGTCAAAAAAATGGCGGCAACGTTGCATTTATTGACGTTGAGCATGCTTTGGACCCGGTTTATGCTGCGGCTTTGGGCGTGGATGTGGATTCTTTGCTGGTTTCTCAGCCAGACACTGGCGAGCAAGCTCTCGAAATTACGGAGTCTTTGGTGCGCTCTGGCGCCATCGACGTTATCGTTGTGGACTCCGTTGCAGCGCTGGTGCCGAAGGCAGAAATCGAAGGCGAGATGGGTGACGCTCACGTGGGGCTTCAGGCTCGGTTGATGTCTCAGGCTTTGCGTAAGTTGGCCGGTGCTATCTCTAAGTCCAACTGCATCGCGATTTTCATTAATCAGCTGCGCGAGAAGGTCGGCATCGTTTACGGCAATCCCGAAGTTACGCCGGGCGGACGTGCTCTGAAATTTTACTCTTCGGTTCGCATCGAGGTTAGAAAAATCGAGACTCTTAAAAACGGCACGGATATAATCGGCGCCAGGACGCGCGCGAAGGTTGTCAAAAATAAAATTGCACCTCCTTTTAAAGAGGCCGAGTTTGATATCATGTACGGCACGGGGATTTCCCGCGAGGGCGAGCTTTTGGACTTGGCGGTAAAGCTTGACATTGTGAAGAAGAGTGGCGCTTGGTTTTCTTACAAGGACGAAAAATTGGGTCAGGGTCGCGATAAAGTCAAGGAGCTGTTTAAGGAGAATAAAAAAATTGCCGATGAGATCGAGAAGAAAGTCAATTCGAATGTTGACAAGCTCTACGGAAAGGCAAACTTGAGGGCAGCTGCAAGGTCGCTTGCTACAGCTGTAGAAGTGCCCGTTGCAAAGGGCGAAGACGGCGACGTGAAGGCAAACATCGACATAACGGTGGATGATTGATCTTGTACATAACTGGCTTAAAGCGGGATAAAAAGCGTCTGACTGCGGTTTTTGTTGACGGCGAGCTTTGGGACAGGCTTGATAGCGAGGTTTTAGCGCAAGACTCGATTAAAGTCGGGATGCCGGTTGATGAAAATTTTTTGACAGAATTAAAGTTTGAATCGGACTACAAACGCGCGAAAGATCGGGCACTGTACCTGATTTCTTTTAGAGATTATTCTGAAAAAGAATTAACGGATAAGCTAAAGAAGGATTACGGCGAAGCGGCAGCAGAGAAGGCTGTTGCCAGGATGCGGGACTTGGGGTTGGTTAATGACCTGAATTTTGCGCAGAAGTATGCCAGAGAGTTGCTGTTTAACAAGCATTTTTCTAAGTGCAGAGCCGAGTTTGAGCTTTTGCAAAAGGGCATCGATAAGGACACGGCTTGCGATATTTTGTCTGAGTTGGAATACGATGCGCTTGAGCAAATCGGGCTTTTGGTTGACAAAAAGTATCCGATGGCTTATTCTGATGAGAAAGTGAAGAATCGTGCGATTGCTTTTTTGCAACGGCATGGCTACAGTTGGGACGTTATCAAGCGCTTTTTTGATTCTTGCCGCGATTAAATGTGATGACAGCTGGCTTGGTGCGAAGGTAGGTGCTTCTGAATTTTATGAATCTTCCAAACAAAATCACGGTTTTGCGGATATTGCTAGTGCCCGTTTTGATGGTACTTTTGCTCATTCCTGAGATCGACTATAGATTTTTTTTCGCGCTTTTGATATTCGTTATTGCAGCTGGGACGGATCATCTGGACGGCAAGCTAGCTAGAAAGCTTGATTTGGTAACGGATTTTGGCAAGTTTTTGGATCCACTTGCTGACAAAATGCTCGTTATGTCGGCGTTTATATGCTTTGTGGACTTAAAGCTTGTAAGCGCGGTGCCTGTTGTTATTATTTTGCTGCGCGAGTTTTTGGTTACGTCGCTGCGGCTGGTTGCGATGAGCTCGGGGCAGGTTATTGCTGCGAATATTTTTGGAAAAGCCAAAACTGTGAGCCAGATTGTCGCTATAACGGTGATTTTGCTGTCTCAATGCGCTGTGCAGGCTGGGTTTACGCCGTTTTGCAACAGTTTGGATTTTTTTGCTATTATTAATAATTTTTTTGTTTGGGTGGCCGTCGGATTCACCGTTTTGTCGGGCTTTATATACATCAAACAAAATTTTAATGTGATAAAAAATTAAAAAACTGTTGCAATTTTATCGCTTTTTGTGTATAATATTTATTGAGTAAAAGTGAATATTTTTGCAAAAGCGTCGAGAAAGACTAGTATTCGGGACTTGCTTGATATCAGAGAGAGAGCGCCTTTGGCTGCGAGTGCTTTTTATTGAACGCCCGAAGAATGCACTTTTTAGCTCATAGAAGGAACCCTTTTTGAAGTCGATTTGGCTTTAAATGGTAGTATTTCTATGCGGAGTGGTCACCGTTATATGACTTTTGAGCGATAAATGCGGAGTGGAACCGTGGCTTAATTTTGATTTGGCCGCCTCTGTTTTCCTTTTTTGGGGAAGATGGGGGCTTTTTGCTTTTTTGGCTATAGATAGAAAGCTTATGCGCTTAGGTTTGACGAGGCTTTTCACCATAAAATAATTGACAGAGGAGTGCTTTAGATGAGGATTTACAACACTATGACGCGCAAAAAAGAGGAGTTCCGCCCTATAAAGGAGGGCACGGCAAAGATTTATGCCTGCGGGCCGACGGTTTATAATTATATTCATATTGGGAATGCGCGGCCGCTCTGCGTTTTTGACGTCTTGCGGCGATATTTGGAGTACCGCGGCTTGAAGGCCGATTTTATCCAGAATTTTACAGATATTGACGACAAGATCATAAAAAAGGCGAACGACGAGGGTGTGGACTACCGCGAAATTGGCCGAAAGTATATAGAGGAGTACAAGGTTGACGCGAAGGGGCTGAATATTCGGGAGGCGACTTTTAGCCCGAAGGCGACCGAGAGCATTGGCGACATGCTTGACATCATAAAGAAGCTGATGGATAAGGGGTTTGCTTACCGGACTAAGGAGGGTGACATTTACTTTCGGGCCGGGCATTTTAAGGAATATGGGAAGTTGTCGCATCAGCCTTTGGAGGACCTCGAAGCTGGCGCTAGAATAAGCGTTGGTGAGTCTAAGGAGGACCCTATGGACTTTGCTTTGTGGAAGGCTGCCAAACCTGGGGAGCCCTACTGGCAGTCTGTTTGGGGCAAGGGTCGCCCGGGGTGGCACATCGAATGCTCTGCTATGGCGAGCAAGTATCTTGGCAAGACTATTGACATCCACTGCGGCGGGCAGGACTTGATTTTTCCGCATCACGAAAACGAAATTGCTCAAAGTGAGTGCTGCAACGGCGTTCCTTTCGCTAATTATTGGATGCACAACGGGCACATCAACGTTGAGAACAAGAAAATGTCGAAGTCGCTTAACAACTTCTTTACCGTCCGCGAGATTGCGGGTCAGTATGGATATGAGCCGATTCGCTTTTTGATGCTGTCGGCGCATTACCGAAACCCGATAAACTACAGCAAGGAGATCATCGAGCAGTGCATCGCGTCGCTTGAGAGGCTGTACACTTGCAGGAATAATTTGAAGTTTATTTTTGAGAAGGCCGGCGCGGAGGAAACTATTTTGGAGATGAAGCTGCGTGGTAAGCTGCTCTCTTACAAGTTCAAGTTTATTGAGGCATTGGAGGACGACCTGAACACGGCGGACGCGCTGTCGGTGCTGTTTGATTTGGTGCGCGAGATTAATGCGAACATAAGCATGAAGGCCGAGGTGTCTAGGGCCACGGTGGGGTTTGCGGCGGACTTGCTAGACGAGCTTTCGGACATTCTGGGGCTGCTTTATAATAAAGAGGAGAGCTTGCTGAATGACGAGATCGAGGCGCTGATAGAAAAACGTCAGGGCGCGCGAAAAAACAAGGATTGGGCCACGGCGGATAAAATTCGCGATGAGCTAAAGCGGAAAAATGTTGTGCTCGAGGATACGCCGCAGGGCATAAAATGGAGCTTTGTGAATGAGCGGCCGAAAGTGTGATTGGAGGAGCGGTCAAGGGGTCACTGAAAATTATGAATAGAAAAAAAGTTATGGTTGGCATGAGCGGCGGCGTGGATTCGTCCGTTACGGCGATGTTGCTCAAGCAACAGGGGTACGACGTTACTGGAGTTACGCTGAAGCTGAAGCCGGCGAAATACGTGGGCGCCGATGATGACCAGGATGACATTAACGATGCGAGGATGGTTGCGGATAAAATCGGTATAACCCACGATGTGGTGGACTTTTCGGACTTGTTTGAAAAGAAGGTTATCGAGAGTTTTGCAAAAGCTTATTGTAGCGGGCGCACGCCGAATCCATGCGTTTTGTGTAATAAATTTATAAAGTTTGGGGCGATGTTTGACTACGCGATGGCAAATGGCTTTGACTATATTGCGACGGGTCATTATGCGAATGTGGAGTACGATACAAGCTGCGATAGGTGGCTTTTGAGACGGACTAATAGCAGTAAAGACCAAAGTTATGTGCTTTACAACTTGACGCAAAATCAACTTGCCCATACTTTGTTTCCGCTTGGTGATGGTAATTTCGAAAAAGACCAGACTCGCAAAATAGCTGAAGATTTTGGGCTGCCTATTGCGAAAAAGCCGGACAGTCAAGAGATCTGCTTTATAAAAAGTGGAAATTATATTGATTTTCTCGAAAATAATTTTAATGTCGCAAAGCGCGAGGGTAATTTTGTGGATAAGTCCGGTAACGTTTTGGGGCGACATAATGGGATTTTGAATTATACCATTGGCCAAAGAAAGGGATTTGGCGTGACATTTGGCAAACCGATGTATGTTATTGACATTAATGCGGCCGACAATACCGTGGTTTTGGGCGAAGATGGAGAGCAATACTCAACCGAACTGGTTGCTACCGAGCTTAATTTTATTCCGTTTGATTTTCCAGGCTCAGAAATGGCGGTAACAGCGAAAATTCGATATCAGGCAAAGCCGGAAAGAGCAAAGATATTACCTTTGGGGCCAGATAAAGTTAAAGTTGTTTTCGAAAAACCTCAGCGCGCCGTTACAAAAGGGCAATCGGTTGTGTTTTACGATGTAGGCATAGTCGTCGGTGGCGGCATTATATCATAGCGAGTTAAATAGATAAAGGCAGCACGCGGTATAGTGTGCTGCCAATTTATTAAATGGAAATTTAAAAAGCCGCACTATACCGCGCGGCTTTTTACAATATCAACAAAAACTACTGAATAGAACAGTCTAAGTAATGGTCCAAATCCTCGTCGTCTTTCCGCTTTTTCTCAAAATAAACAATAGCAGTAGCCACGGCGGCTGCAATAGTCGCAGCGATGGCCACAATCGCAATAATCCACCCCATTTTATCGTTACGTCTCATAAGGCGCACCCCCATAGTTTAATAAACACATGATACTCAAAAACCTTGCAAAAGTCAAGCGTACACACATAAACAAAAAGGCAGAACAGAGACGTTCTGCAGTGGGCGAGATAAAATAGAAAGACACTAAGCGGAAGCTGAATTCAATTTGCGAGCAATTGCAGATTTCTTTCTAGAAGCAGTATTCTTATGAAGAATCCCCTTAGCAACGGCTTTATCGATCTTTTTGACAGCCAGACGAACGCACTCAGTTTTATCAGCAGAGTCAGCGCCGATAGCAAGAGAAGCCTTTTTAACAGCCGTCTTCAAAGAAGAATTATAAGCCTTATTTCTAGCGGTTTTAGTGGCGATCACCTTAACGCGCTTTTTAGCAGATTTAATATTCGGCATTTTACGAAATGCCCTCCTTTCACGATTAAAATTAGTAAATCAACAATTACAAATAATGATAACACGTTTGGCACAAAAAATCAAGCATTTTTTTATTTTTGCACGAGGGCTAAAAAAGGTGCGGCAGGACGGAATACGAGCACGAATTTGCGTCAATAATATAACAAAAAAGGTAGAGACTGCAAAAAAGTGAGGCAGAATGAGGATGCAACTAAGAACCGACCTGGCAATGGAAGCCGTGAGGAGCCTAAAAAGCCAAATTGAAGGGGTGCGGCAAGTCAAAAAGACAGAAGGAGCGCTAAAAATAACGCAGGTGACGATTGAAAGTGAGTCTGCAGCGCGAAGGATAGGCAAGTTAATGGGAGAGTACACCACGATAGAGCTGCCGACTTTTACAGACAATTGCGACAATGCCGAGGAAAAATCGGCAACAATAGCGGGTCAAATAAAAAGCTTATTGCCGAAAAAAGGGCTTATTTTTGTGGTCGGGTTGGGAAACGAGGCGATAACTCCGGACGCATTGGGTCCTAAAACGATAAAGTCGATACTGGCTACACGGCACATCTCCGGAGAGATCGCGCGGTCGGCAGGGCTAGATTCGTTGCGACCAGTAGCGGCGATGGCTCCCGGAGTTTTGGGACAGACCGGCATAGAGGTGAGCGAGGTTATTTTGAGCATCATAAAAAAGATAACCCCCGCGGCGCTGATTGTGATCGATGCGCTCGCCTCTGCAGAGACCAGCCGGCTGGGCACTACCATCCAGATCTGCAACACTGGAATTTCTCCCGGCGCTGGAGTGGGCAACGCGCGGGCGGGATTGAACGAAGAGACAATGGGAGTGCCCGTAATTGGCGTGGGGGTGCCGACGGTTGTGGATGCGCAGACTTTGGCGAGGGACTTATTTGCAGGGGAGGCCGACGATGCAAAACACCTGGACGAAATAAGCAACAAGACGATGCCGCGCGGGGAGAGGATGATTGTGACGCCAAGGGAGATCGACTTGCTGATTGAACGATCGTCAAAACTGCTGGCCATGTCGATAAACACGGCGCTGCAACCGGATTTTTCGGCCAAAGAGATAATGGCGCTATTGTAACGAATGGCTTGCAATTGGGGCATAAATCTTAGCTGGCTCGCATAATTTTACCAAAGACAGAAATTTTAAGGACGGTTGGAGGTAAAAGGATGTTGATTGACGCGCGAAAAGTGAAAAAAATGATCCTTTATTTTTTGTCAACCAGCTCGGCGTTGGTGTGCTGCCTGTGCCTGACGCTTAAAGTTTTTGAACTGTCCTGCAACAACCTTGCCCTTCTGGAGCTGTTTTCGATGAGCTTTATTATGTCCGAGGGTGACCTTCGCAGCAACGAAGCCAAGATCAACGTGGCTGATTATGACGCGCAAAAGATAATAAATCTAGACATCCACAAGCCCGATGTAATGGCGAATACGCTGGCCTCCGAGGGGAACAATAACAATGCGGATGAGAGTTCGAGCAAAGACCAAGATTATCCGGACATCAAAGACTTCTCGATCCCTCACAACGACGGCGAGAATACGTTCAAGATTATCGAGAGCCACTTTGGCGACAGCGGCATAAAGTACGAGAATTTTTACGTGAATAATAAATCGGGAATGAACCTTAACATCGCGGAGGAACTGCGAAAGAGGCCCGATGTGAACATAAAAAAGGACGGCACACCTCAGGTTTTGATTTATCACACACACACTTGCGAGGCCTTCATGGATAAAGACCAGGGGTTCTACTACGAGAGCTTTTACCCTCGGACCGAAGATAAGCGGTACAGCGTCGTCAGAGTTGGTGATGCGATCTGCGAGAGCCTGAAAAAGGCCGGCATAGGCTGCATTCACGACACGACTTGCCACGATTCACCGAGCTTTAGCGGTTCTTATAGGCGCAGCGCAGAAACCATCGATAGAAACCTGGCAGAGTACCCCTCCATTCAGGCAACGATAGACATTCACCGCGACACAATCGGCAATAACGAGCGCGGCAAGATAAAGCCTACCTTTAAGGTGAACGGGAAAAAGGCGGCTCAGATTATGATTATGGCTGGCTGCGACCAGGACGGAAGCATGAACTTCCCCGATTGGGAGTATAATCTGCGGTTTGCGCTAAGACTCCAGAAGGCGTCGGAGAAATTGTACCCCGGTATGACGCGGTCGATGTTCTTTGGCCCCGTAAAGTATAACATGAACAAAACGCACGCGTCGCTGCTAATCGAGGTGGGGACGGAAGTCAACACCCTAAACGAAGCGGTATACACCGGCACACTGTTGGGCAATGCGCTCGCAAAGACGTTTGAAGGGCTATAATAGCCAAAGTAAAGGATGGTCAAAATGCAAAGATGGCGAAATCACGTGAGAACGGTATTTTACAGCATGCTCTCAACATGGCTGACTTTGGCGCTGATTATGGGATTTATCGTGGTAGAGAAAAACACGCGGCGGATAGGTTTTGCCGACAATAATCCCTGGTTTGTTTATAGAGATTCCCCAACCGACGGGCATTACATTAAGATTAGGTTTATGAATAAGCCTCAGATTATAGATTTTTCCTGCATATACGCCATTACCGACGAGATTTCGCAAAATGTGAGCCAAGCCGCAGAGACAATTCAAAATATGGCGAAAAACATATAAAAATAAAATTTTATGTTGCGCAAAAGCGTAAATATGCTATAATGTTGGTGTGTTTTTGGCTTTTTTGCATATTGTGCCACAAAAAAGGAGGTTTGCGCGAGGTTTTGCGTCCAAATTGCGCATTGTATCGCGGTTTTAAAGATGAAGAATAATTTTAGCGATTTTTTTAAATGTAAAATTTCCTTAATTCTCATTGCAGCGGGCTTGAGTTGCCTTTGCGCGGGCACTTTTGCAAAAAATTATGTTGTGGTGGGGGTTGACAGCGACTCGGACAGCTCCCAACCGCGTGTGTACAGCAGCGAGACCTCTGGCACGGGCGTGAATAATCCCAACGTTCGAAGCCGCGTGAATTCGTCGACTTCTTCAAGCGGCGAGAGGGTCGGGGTTTCATCTTATACGAGCAGCACGTCGAGCAATCCGACTAGCTCGAGTTCCTCTACAGGCAACAATTCCACCTATTCCTCGCCAAGCAGCACCAGTTCTTCGGGCTCTGCTCAGAATAATTCAAACAGTGCGCTGCAACAGTCGAACCAGAGAGAGAGTCAGACTCAGAATAGCTCTAGACCCGATCAGGCCGCAAGCGAAGAGGCGAAAAATTCATCTCAAAATGTTGCACAGAACGAGGCAACTTCTGAAGAAAAAAATAAAGACGAATCGGCAGAAGAAAAGCCCAAGCCGCCAGAAGATTTGCCCGCTGTGGAGGCTGAAGAGGTCGTATTTCCAGAAGTGGCGACGCCTGTAAGCGCCGAAAAGGAATCCAAAACCAATTACGTTGCGGGAATCATCGCTTGGATTTTGATTTTAGCAGGCATCGCAATGATGGTTTTCATCATTGTAAAGGGCAGGAGCGCCGCCGACGTGCCGATTCAGGGCTTATCAGGCAGCAAAAAGCGCAGACGAAGGGGAAAACACCTGCTACCAGACAATTATTATAGAGAAAAATTTTGATGTTGATTGATCAACAAAAATGGCGCGCACACGGGCTGCGTGCCTATTTTTTTAGAACGATTTTATGAAAAACTTTTTTACCCTTTTTTATTATGATAAAATCATCGAAAAAAAAGGAAAAAGCCAAAGATTCATTAATGTTTAGGACTTTTTTTGTTTCATTCTTTAACAAAACAGAAATACCGCCTTGCTCAATTAATCGCCGCGCTTCACCGTTTGACGATGCTAATTTTGACAAAGTTAATAATTCGATTATAGAAATTTTGCCGTCAGAAAAAGAATCAGCACTAATGCATGTAGACGGCATATCTTTTGTGTCTTGCCCAGAACAAAATATAGCCCTAGCGGCATTTTGTGCTTTGGTAGCTTCGTCTTTGCCATGAATTGCGGCTGTGACTTCGAATGCCAAAATTTCTTTTGCGCGGTTTAGCTCTTGGCCCTCGAGTTTAGCTAGCTCGGTGATATCATCCATTGGCAAAAACGTGAGCATTTTGAGGCATTTTATCACGTCTTTGTCGTCAACATTGCGCCAATACTGGTAAAACTCATACGGCGAAGTTTTGTCAGCGTCCAACCAAAGGGCGCCCTTTTCGGTTTTGCCCATCTTTTTGCCCTCGCTGTTGGTCAAAAGTGTGATTGTCATGCCGAAAACGTCCTTGTTCTCCTTTTTGCGCACCAGCTCAACTCCACCGATAATGTTGCTCCACTGATCATCGCCGCCGAGCTCCAGCACACAGCCATATTTGCGGTTTAAAACAAGGAAGTCATAGCTCTGCATCAGCATGTAGTTGAGCTCGAAGAACGAAAGTCCGCGCTCTAGCCGCTGTTTGTAGCACTCAAAGGAGAGCATGCGGTTAACAGAAAAATGGATGCCGACCTCGCGCAGAAAGTCGATGTAATTAAGGTTTGTAAGCCAATCGGCGTTGTTCACCACGATGGCTTTCCCTTCAGAAAAATCAATTAATTTTGAAGTCTGACGCTTAAAGCAATCAATGTTGTGTGAAATCATTTCACCTGACAGCATTTTGCGCATGTCGGTCTTGCCGGTGGGGTCGCCGATGAGCCCAGTGCCGCCGCCAAAGAGCACAATGGGCGTGTGACCGGCTTTTTGCAGGTGAGAGATGACCATAATCGGGATGAAATGGCCAACGTGAAGGCTATCGGCGGTGGGATCGAAGCCGATGTAAAACGTGATTTTTTGATTATTCAGCAGGTTTTTAATTTTTTCTTCGTTGGTGGTCTGCGCAATGAAGCCTCGCTCCTGCAAGGTTTTAAAAACGTCCATTAAAAACACCCTTTCAAAACTGTAGGAAAAGTCCCGCTGTGCCTAGAACAGAGGGACCATTTAATTTTCAAACTTTAAATATAAATATTTTAACAAAGAAACGCAGGCCTGTCAAACCGCGATGGGTGCGGCTGGCGCTTAAATTTTAAATTGGGCGTTGACAAATTTTTGAGAATGTGGTAACATTAAAAAGCCGCATATTGTGGGTTTTGTTCAAAATAATCTGAGGCGCGGCGGTTGCGCTAAGGATTTACCTACTAGTAGCGAGACTTTTGAAAAAGGCTGGTGCCAAAATATGTTTGCAATTATCGAATCTGGCGGTAAGCAGTACAAAGTGCAGCAGGGCGATGTTGTGTTTGTTGAGAAGCTTGCAGCGGATGAGGGGGCAAGTGTAGAGTTTAAAACCATTGCTATTTTGGACAATGGCAAGGTTGCTACTGGGAACCCTGTGGATTCTGCCAAAGTGGTTGGAACGGTTTTGAAAAACGGTAAAGGCAAGAAGATTACTGTGTTTACCTATAAACCGAAAAAGAGCGAAAAGCGAAAGCTCGGCCATAGGCAGCCATATGCTAAGGTGCAAATTGAATCGATTAATGCTTAAATGTTAGCGATTTTAGTTTGAGATTATATGATAAATATAGATTTTTTTGTTTTGAAAAGCGAGATGCTTTTGGGCTTTGACATTTATGACCACGCTGAATACGATGCGCATGGGAAGGACATAGTTTGTGCGGCGGTTTCTTCGGCTGCTTTTATGGTGGCTAACACTATATCGGAGGTTATTAAGATTCCGGCGGATGTTAAGGTTTACGATTGTGGCGAGATGCGTTTGAAAATTAATGAGAACGATGCTGCTTTGTGTAGCGACGTTTTGTTGGGATTTAAGCTTCATATGGTCAATTTGGAGGAGCAGTATCCTAAAAATATTAGTGTGAATTACGTGGAGGTGTAGCTTTATGCTTAGAATAAATATTCAGCTGTTTGCGCATAAAAAAGGTATGGGCTCGACTAAAAACGGTCGGGACTCGGAATCGAAACGTCTGGGCGTTAAACGTGCGGATGGTCAGGTTGTGCGTGCGGGGAATATCCTCGTTAAACAGAGGGGAACTCATGTGCACGCAGGCGAAAACGTTGGCCGAGGTTCTGATGATACACTTTTTGCACTCATTGATGGGAAAGTAAAGTTTGAGCGGTTTGGGCGCAACAGAAAGCGTGTTTGTGTTTATGCTGCTGAGTAGATTTGCTTTATTACTGGTTTTATAAGATGAGTAAAATTTGTAAAGAACCTTTTGGGCCGACTGTGCCGAGGGTTCTTTTTTGTGTTTGTTTTTTGGTTTGAAGTATTATGAGGAATAGGTGACATTATGTTTGTGGACGTTGCTAAAGTTAAGCTGAAGGCTGGAGACGGCGGGAACGGTGCGGTGTCGTTTCATCGTGAAAAATATGTTTCTTCTGGTGGGCCGGACGGCGGAGATGGCGGCAAGGGCGGCGATATAATTTTTGTTGCGGATAGAAACCTTGCGACGCTGGCGGATTTTCGGTATAAACGAAAATACATTGCGAAAAATGGAGAAAGCGGGAAGGCTTGTCGATCTTCGGGCAAAAGCGCGCCGAATCTGGTGATTCGTGTGCCGAAAGGCACGATAGTTAGAGAATTGACGAGCGGGAAGATCATTGCGGATATTTCTACTGACGCGGAGACGGTTATTGTGCGGGGCGGCAAAGGCGGGTATGGCAACATGCATTTTGCGACGCCGACTCGGCAGGCACCTCGATTTGCAAAGCCTGGCGTGAAGGGCGAAGAGCTTGAAGTTCAGCTGGAGCTAAAATTGTTGGCGGACGTTGGCTTGGTGGGATTCCCGAATGTTGGCAAGTCCACTTTGATATCGGTGATAAGCCAGGCAAAGCCCGTGGTTGCGGATTATCATTTTACGACGCTCACACCTGTTTTGGGCGTGGTGCGGATGCGCGAGGAGTCTTCCTTTGTGGTTGCCGATATACCGGGGTTAATCGAAGGAGCTTGCAAAGGGCTGGGGTTGGGACATCAGTTTTTGCGACACATTGAACGATGCCGGTTATTGGTGCATGTTGTGGACGTTGCCGGAAGTGAGGGGCGCGATCCGTTTGAGGACTTTGAGGTTATAAACCGGGAATTAAGGAGTTTTGATGAGGGATTATCGGCTAAACCGATGCTCGTTGCGGGGAATAAGTGCGATCTGGCTAGTGACGCGCAAATTGAACGCTTTAAAGGTTATGTGGAGGCTAGAGGATACAAATTTTTCCCGATAATGGCGCCGATAAACCACGGAGTTGAGGCTTTGCTGCTGGAGATAGAGGCGATGCTCGCCAAATTGCCGCCGATTACGATTTACGAGCCGGAGGAACTGCCGGAAAATTTATTCAAACAGGCTGATGGCGGAATTGAAGTCACGACGCGCAATGGCGTATATTTTGTTAGCGGAGAAAAGGTTTTGCGGCTCGTGGAGTCGGTGAACTTGGACGATTATGAGTCGTTGCGATACTTTCACAAGATGCTTGGAATTTTCGGCGTGTTAGATAAACTAAAAAATGCCGGCATAAAGCAGGGCGACACCGTGAACATTTATGATTTTGAGTTTGAATTTTTAGAGTAGCGCCGGGGGGAGAGGTTTGGAACGGCTATATAACGGCGAATGCGATTATAGGGCGCTGAGCCCGCTGAATTTGGCGTTTGTGGGCGACGGTGTGTATGAGTTGTTTGTGAGAGAATGGCTTGCCTGCAGTGGGAATTGCCCGGTCGGGAAGCTGCATAGGATGAAGGTGGAGAAAGTTTGCTGCAAGGCCCAGGCAGAGCTTATGGATTCCTTGATGCCAAAGCTAACAGCGGAAGAGTTGGCCGTTTTTAAGCGAGGCCGAAACGCGCATACTTGCCATACGCCAAAGAATGCAACGAACGAAGCGTACCATACCGCGACGGGCCTGGAGGCTTTGATTGGATACATTTATTTAAAGGGCGATATACCGAGGGTGCGAGAGATTTTGGGCCTGATTGAAAAAATTTGAAAAATTTAAAATAAACTAGGAGTGGTTGTGTTATTATGAGTAGACTTAAGAGCGCGAATGCGATTGGATGGGCGCAGGACATTTTTGTGATTTTGCTGGGGTGCTTTGTGTACGCGATTTCGATAAATTGCTTTACTGATCCCAACAATATTTCTCCGGGTGGAGTTATTGGTATTGGCCAGCTGGTTGGCGATTTGACGGGATTTCCTAAAGGCCTTTTTTGCTTGCTTATTAATATTCCTATATTTTTGTGGGCTTTTGCAGAGCTAAACTGGCGCGGATTAATAAAGAATTTGTTTGCAACGGTTGCGCTGAACGTTTTGGCAGACTTGACGGTGCCTATCTTGCCGGAATATAAAGGAGACATGATGATTGCGGCGATACTTGCGGGCATAAGTGGAGGCATTGGGCTGGGGTTAATATTTACCCGTGGCGCTGCTACTGGCGGAACGGACCTTTTGGCGACTTTGACAAAGATACATATACCGCACATCCCGGTGGGCAAAATCTTGATGTTTATAGACGGCACGGTTGTAGGGGTTTCTACGGTTGTGTACAGTATGGGGAGCAATGACCCGTTTGCGATAATTAACGGTGCGACGTATGCGGCGATCTTGCTGTTTGTGGAGACAAAGCTGATTGACGCCATGATGTATGGCACGAGCCTCGGTACGGGGAGGGTTATGTTTATTATATCGAAGAAGAGTGCCGAGATTTCGCAAAGAATAATGGCGGACCTAAAAAGAGGCGTTACCGTGCTAAAGGGTCAGGGCGGATATACTGGCAATGAGGAAGAAATCCTGATGAGTGCGGTAAGGAAGCAAGAGGTTCACAAAATTTATGATATAATAAAGAAAGAGGACAAAGACGCGTTTGTTATAGTCGGTGAGGCCGGCGAGATTACAGGGCTCGGATTTAAGGCTTTGGACGAAGAGCTGGAGCGTTCGGAATTTTTTAAGAAAATAGCAGATAAAAAATTTGCAAATAATAAAAAGACGCATAATGACAGCGAAAATGCCTAAAGTTAGAGCTTTGCTTAGTTTAAAAATTTGCGCAAAAAGAAGCAGCATTCCAAAAGTCTGGAATGTTGCTTTTTAATTAAAATGATATCATAATTATTTTATAACATTTTCACTTTAAATTAACTTATTGGGGATATTTTAGCGTTTTTCGTTATTATTTTTGTTTTGCTTGTTATCATTTTTATTGTTGTTATTGCTGTTATTTTTGTTCTGATTTTGGTTTTGGTTCTGATTATTTTGTGCCATTACGTTCACCCCCCACGTCAACGGTATAACTTTGAGAAAATTAAGATATATTTTCTTTGCGACCAAAAAATAGTTTAAATTTTAAATTAATTTTTGGCCGCAATAGTATTATTAACGAAAGACCAAAAAATATTCAAAAAATTTTAAAAGGAGCATTCGCATGCAGCTGCCGCTTGAATATAAACGCGAGCTTGAAAATTTATTTAGCGACGAGAGCGAATATCGCAGGTTTCTCTCGTGCTACGATGCGCCGCCTTATAGAGGAATTCGGATAAACACTTTAAAGGTTGATGAGGAGCGGTTTAAAGAAATTTTTAAATTTAAGATAAAAAAGTCGCCGTTTTCAAAAGACAGCTATTATCTGGAAGATGACGTAAACTCAATAGGCAACTTGCCGCTCCATCATGCGGGGGCTTTTTATGTGCAGGAACCATCGGCGTCTTCGGCTGTTACGGCTTTGGATCCGCAACCTTACGAAAAAATTTTGGATTTATGTGCAGCGCCAGGGGGCAAGTCAACGCAGATTGCAGCTGCTTTAAGAGGGCATGGGCTTTTGTGGTCAAACGAGGTTGTTGGCAGCAGAGCTAGGGTTTTGCTCTCGAACATTGAGCGGATGGGCGTTAGGAATGCTGTGGTTTCTTCGAGTGCGCCTGAGGTTTTATGCGAAAAATTATGCGGCTTTTTTGATAAAGTTTTGGTAGATGCGCCGTGCTCCGGCGAAGGGATGTTTCGCAAGAATCCGGAGGCGATTGTAGAATGGTCGCCAGAACACGTAAAGGCCTGCGCCAAACGGCAGCTTGCAATCTTAAGGGCGGCGGCAAAAGCCTTAAGAAACGGCGGCGTTTTGGTGTACTCGACGTGCACATTTTCTCTGGAGGAAAACGAGGGAGTTATATACGATTTTTTGAAAGAGAACTCCGATTTTGCGCTGGAAGACATCGATGCGCAATTTGGCCGAGCTGCTTGCAACATTCGGCGGGGTGGCAATTTAATAGACACAAGCAGGACTCGGAGGATTTTTCCTCAGGATGGTGGCGAGGGACATTTTGTTGCGAGAATGAGAAAAATTGGTGCTGGCACGAAAAAAGTGCGGGAGTTTAATTATAAAACCGCGAAAAATACAGATAATAAGCTTGGATATGAGATTTTTTCGCAGCTGTTTAATTGTGACATCTACGGCAAAATAGCTAAGGTTGCGGATAAATTCATCATTTTGCCAGAAGGCCTACCAGACATCGCAGGGCTAGGTGCTGTGCGGGCAGGCGTACTTTTGGCCACGAACAAAGGCTCCGTCTGGGAACCTGCACATGCGGCTTTTATGGCGGCCTCCAAAGGGGAGCTCAAGTTTAGTGTTGAACTTAGTTCCGACTCGAGCGAGATTTTAGATTACTTAAGGGGGCATGAGATTTTGATTGACGATAAGCTTAGCGGGTATGTTGGGGTTTGCGTGGACGGCATTGTGGCAGGCTTTGGCAAGGCCGTTAACGGTCGGCTAAAAAACAAGTACCCTAAGGGGTTGCGGATTCTTAGCTGAATTGCCGTAAAATTGAGGAATTTGCATAAAACGAGCGCAGGTGCTATAATTTCGGTGTAAAATATTGTAGAGGTGAGGAAGATGCCGGCAGCGATTACGCATTATTTGCAGGTGGAGCGAGTTTTGACGGGGCTTGCAAAGTTGCATCCGGAGTTTGAATATAACAAAAATGCCGTTTTGTGGGGCGCGCAGGGGCCAGATTTTATCTTGTCGCACAGGGCGCTGCCGGGCCAGTCGGGGCGGAGCATAAAAAAATATGGGGCATATTTGCAGGAGGAAGAGATTAATAATTTAAGGGATGAGGTTTTTGCGGCCATCCCGGAGGAGAATTTTACGCGGCTTGAAAAGTCCTATTTAATCGGATTCTTTTGCCACAGCATTTTAGACAGGTTGGCGCTCCCGTTTATTAACTATAGCTCGCAGAGCCTTGCCGATTTGAACCCGGATTGCGATTTGCAGATTTGCCGAAATAACGTAAAATCCACGCTGGACGTGATAATTTTGAGGCACGAAAAGCAGCAGTTGCCGAGTAGGATTCAGTTGAAGCGCTTGTTGCCAAAGGACGAAAAAGTGAAAAAGTTTGTGGTGGAGCTGTTTTATAATTTGCTGACGGAAAATTACGATGCGGATGTTACAAAAGAGGATATTCTTGAGGCTATGTGCGATTTTAGAAAATTTTTTGGGCTCATGACCGACAGAACGGGGATAAAAAAGGAATTCGTTAAAAAGATAGAGAAGTGGCAGGGCAAGGATGCTTATATGTCGAGCTATATAAGGGACTTAACCGAGGACGACAGCTATGATTATTCGAACTTGTCGCACAGCATTTGGAATTGGCCTATGGATGGCGGCGAGGAGCGAACGGACAGCTTTTTTGACATTTACGAGCAGTCTATTGTGGACTCTGTTGCGTTTGCGGACAAATTTATTCTGCGCGGCTAGATCGAATTTTATGGGTAACTAGGGGTGCGCCACGGTTGAAAAAAAGGTAGTTTTTTGGTATAATGGCCCTTGGAATTTTAAATACAAAAATAAAAATGAGGTATGATTTTGATTTTGCACAAGTGGGAGGACATCCCATCGGCATTGAAAAATGAACGTACGCGGTATTATTATGAAATTTTGAACAAAAAGAAATTTGATCTTTTTTTGAAGCGAGTGTTCGACTTTATTGTAGCGGTGTTTTTGCTGGTTTTGCTGGCGCCTGTCTTTGTGATTGTGGCCATCCTTGTAAAGCTAACGTCCGTGGGGCCGGTTTTATACAAGCAGGAGCGGGTTACTACATATGGCCGGGTTTTTAGGATATACAAGTTTAGGACAATGGTCGAAAACGCCGACAAAATGGGCTCTTTGGTTACGCTTGATAATGACACTCGGGTTACTAAGTTGGGGCAATTTTTACGTCGGTTTCGGCTGGATGAGATTCCACAACTGTTTAATATAATTTTGGGGCAAATGAGCTTTGTGGGCACGCGGCCTGAGGTTAAGAAATACGTGGAAGCTTATTCGGATGAGATGCTTGCAACTTTGCTTATGCCGGCGGGTGTGACGTCTTTGGCGAGCATAAGTTTTCGCGACGAGGACAAACACCTGGACAGCCGCGAAAGCGTGGAGGCTACTTACATAAACAAAATTTTGCCGGAGAAGATGAGGCATAATCTCGAGTATATCGAGAAGTTTAACATTTTTTACGACGTAGCTTTGATGATAAAGACGGTTCTAGCTGTGGTTAATTGACTTGGATTTTTGCAGAGTTTTGGTTGAGATGCGGTTTAATTTGTAAAGAGGAAATGATGCGTGGCTATGAGGATTATAAGGTTTTCTCCGCCGGACATTGGCGACTTGGAGATAGATGCGGTTAGCGAGGTTTTGCGGTCGGGCTGGATAACTACGGGCCCCAAGGTGAAGGAGTTTGAGGCCAAGATTGCGAAATATTGCCATACTCCCAAGGCGGTTTGTTTGAACTCTGCCACCGCCTGCATGGAGCTGATTCTTCGTGTTTTGGGCATTGGACCGGGCGACGAAGTCATCACCAGCGCGTACACTTACACGGCGTCGGCGAGCGTTATTTGTCACGTGGGCGCAACGCCCGTTTTGGTCGACACGGCGAAGGATTCCTTCGAGATGGATTATGACCGTTTGAGCAAAGCTATTACGCCGAGGACAAAGGCGATAATTCCGGTGGACTTGGCCGGCAGAATGTGCGATTACGACAGGATCTTTGAAATTGTTGAAAGCAAAAAAGGCTTATTTGAGCCTAAAAATGCAATCCAATCGGCGTTTAACAGGGTAATCATCATTGCGGACGCGGCGCATGCGTTTGGGGCTTGGCGCAAGGGCAAGGTTTGTGGCTCTGTTGCGGACTTTACGAGCTTTTCTTTTCATGCGGTTAAGAATTTGACCATGGCAGAGGGCGGCGCGCTGACTTGGCGCACTCACACTGGGCTGGATGATGAATCTTTATATCGGCAGTTTATGCTGTGGTCGCTGCACGGGCAGTCTAAGGACGCCTTGGCCAAGACGACGCCAGGCAGCTGGGAGTATGACATTGTCTACCCGGGCTACAAGTGCAATATGACGGACCTGATGGCCGCTATAGGGTTGGCTCAGCTTGAGCGGTATAATTCTCTTTTAGAAAAAAGAAGACATATAATAAATACATGCGATGAAGCCTTTAAAAGCTTGCCCGTGTCGGCGTTGAGGCATTTTGATGAGGAGAATACTTCTAGTGGGCATTTATATTTGACGCGGCTAGATGGTAAGGACGAGAAGGACAGAAATCGGCTGATTGAGCTGATGGCGCACCGGGGAGTTGCTACGAATGTGCACTATAAGCCGTTGCCGATGTTTACTGCCTACAAAAATTTAGGGTTTGAAATCAAGGACTTTAAGAATGCTTATGACACCTACAAAAACGAGGTCACGCTGCCGCTGCACACGCTGCTTGCGGATGAGGACGTCGATTATGTGGTGAACTCGTTTAGGGAGTGTCTGCAAGAAATTTAGGCGGGGGCCGAGAGGGAGCCGAAAAACTGGATGTATAAGGGGTTGGATGTTGATTGTGCAAGTCGATAATGAAAGTTTGCTCAAGGAATCTTTACAACGAAGCCGCGTTTAGAATCACTTATTTTGTCAGCCTGTTTTTTAGTGGCGTCGTCTTTTTGGACATCGTGTCGGTGCCCCTCTGCGCTGCGTCGCTTATTTGGTCGGTTTTGATTTTTATAAATAGGCTAAAAATCGGAACTTTGAACGTAAAATATTCAAAAACTATCGTCTTGTTCCTCTTGTTTTCGATAATAACGGCGTTTATAAACGTAGCCGTTGGCCTCCCAATCAACTTTTTGGCCGGGCTGGTCATTATATACCACGCGGCGGCTTGCTTCTTTTTGTTTTACGGAATGCACGGCAACACGGCCAATTTTGAGACCATAAAAAGAGAAATAATTTTAGTATGCAAAATTTTGGTCGTGATATCGACCACGCTGGTGCTTTTGAGCTTTGTGCTGCTGATGTTTAAGGACTCATTTACGTTTAGCTTGCCGATGTTTCCGATAATCGAGAGGTATGAGCGATATGAGCGCGTTGTGGGAATCATAAAGAGCGCGGAGTCTGTTAGGTTCACCGGAGTTTTTATTAACCCGAACATATTGGCGTTTTGCTCGGCTGTTTCTATAATTTTTTGCCACATTCTTTATCGGACAAACCAAATTTTTAATTTAGAAAAAAAATGGTCAAAAGTTTTGCTGATAACTGTGATTGTCTCGGCGCACTTTTTGGCGTTGATTTTGAGCGACTCGATAGCATCGTTCTTGCTTTTGGTGATTTACGCGGTGCTGTGGATGTTCTACAAGATGATTTTAGAGAACAAAATTTCGTCAATAAAGGCGGTCGCAAAGCATAGCGCGCTTTTTTTGCTGGGATGTTTGGTGTTGGTCTTTGGGCTTTTTGGCTTTAGAGCGTGCTTTCAGAACAGTGCTTCAGATATAATCGACAACGTGTGCTCGATTATTACGAACTACGCCTCAAATCCCGACATTAACAACGATATTGTCCATTTTGGCAGACCCAATTATGATCTGCGCGAAGGTAGCGGCCGGAGTCGGCTTTTGGCGCAAGGTTTCTATATTTTTTTAAGGCATCCGCTGTTTGGCATTGGCAGCACGAATGTTGTTGAATACGGTAACGTTTATTTTGAAGAGGGGATCGCGTTTTCTAATTTTCACAACGGGTATTTTTCAATCTTGGTGTGCAACGGCGCTGTCGGATTTATAACATTTGCGGTGTTTTTGACCAT
Organism: uncultured Eubacteriales bacterium; assembly: GCA_948968885.1. Lineage (GTDB taxonomy): Bacteria > Bacillota > Clostridia > Oscillospirales > Acutalibacteraceae > CAG-557. The sequence continues at coordinate 23,764 of CAREUR010000007.1, forward strand.
GGTGATGCTTAATTTGCTTATATTCTTTTTTAGAAAATGCGCGCGGCTAAAAGACACAGTGTTTGTCAACCTGCTAATATGCCTGCTGGCGTACCTGGTTTTTGCGCTGTTTGAAAAGGCGCTGCTGTCGGAAATCAACTTTATGAGCATCTTCTTTTGGCTGGCTTTGGGCTACGCGATGGCATTCTTCGTAAAGCACGACGACGAAAAGGAATAGACAATTAAGAGAGCAAAAAAAGAAATCCTTGTTAGAATCGAAACCCTAACAGAGGATTTTTGATATTTTTAAGAGCTTAGTTTAAAAATTAATTCGCATGCTAAACACGTTAAACGGCAACGGAGTGCGCATAAAAGTAAACGTGAGCAAAGCAAAAATAGAAAACACCGACGCAATAGCCAGCCAAATCAAGATGGAACGCGAGTATGCCTTTAAATTTTTGTTCGTGTGCCTTTTTAAAGACCAAAAAAAGATGAAAAACAAGTTCACAACGGGGATCATAAACAAAAGCTGAAGAAAAAAGAATTGGGCGGTAGTTAGCGGTTTGTTGTATTTATTTTCGCCCGTAGCATCGGGGTAACCGTCACCATAAAAATTGCTACTTGGCTGCATAGCTCCTTTTGTAGGCCTCTCTTTTTCTGGAATGCTCAGAGCAAAGCCACAATTAGGACATATTTTCGTTTCGGGAGGCAGATCCTTCCCGCAGTTTGTGCAAAACAAGTTCATATTCCTCCTTTTTGCCTTCTTTTTTATAATTATAGCCTCATGCTTAAAATTTTTCAACAGAAAAAAATATAAAAAATTGTCTTAAAAAGTAGTTTTCAACGCGAGATTTTGTGGTATAATATCAACAATAAATGTGAAAAGGGTGAATGTTTTGAAAAGATCGAGTACGTATAATCTAGTCATGGCGAGCGTTATGGCCGCGTTTGTTCTTCTTACAACATTTTTGGGGATAACCATTCCAGTCGGCGGCACGAATATGACATTTCACCTTGGCAACATAACTTGCTTGCTGGCGGGGATTTTTCTAGGCCCTATTTATGGCGGCTTTGCATCGGCGATCGGATCGGCTATTTTCGATATTTTGAACCCAATGTATATCTCTTCGCTGCCCTTCACGTTTGCGTTTAAGTTCCTTATGGCGTTCGTCTGCGGAACTATCGCGTACAGCAACAATAAAAACGGCGAGGACCGCATTTATAATATAGTCGGCGCAATCAGCGGCAGCCTGGTTTATATGATCCTCAGAGCAATCAAGGCGCTGGTGATAAACTTATATTTTTTAAACATGGAGCCCCTGACCGCGCTACTGCTGATGATGAGCGGCTTAGTTGTTTCGCTGATAAAAACGGCGTTTACGGTGGGTGCCGTGGCGGTGTTGTTCCCGATTATGAGAGAAAAATTAAACGGCCGAAACTTGCAATAAAATATTTTTAAGCGAGGGGCAAGGAGATGCTTAAATGGCGCTAGAATATAAATACGACACTCAGCTGCTGATAGAAGGCAACGGTCTTGATGAAGACAATATCCGTGCGCATTTTACGAGCAAATTCGATGGCGACTGCCTTTTGGTGGTAGGTGACGAAAAATTGATAAAGGTGCACTATCACACCAACGAGCCCTGGCAAGTGTTGGAGTATTGCGCATCGGTGGGAGAAGTTTTTGATATAGTTATCGAAAACATGGCAAAGCAAGCGCAGTCAATGTGAGCAAAAGGAAACACACCCTTAAGCGAGAGCGCGCTTAAAGGTGTGTTTTTTGTTTTATTTATAAATTTAGTTTTTATTGAAAATTTTTCGGTTGAATGTGTCCAAAATAACGGCAATTGAGCCGTCGCCACAAACGTTGCAAGCTGTACCAAAGCCGTCTTGCGCAACATGCAATGCGATGATTAGCGAAAGCATTGCGCCATCGAAACCCAAAATAGACTGCAATATGCCAGAAGCCGCTAAGATAGCTCCGCAAGGAACCCCGGGCGCTGCGACCATCATGATGCCTAAGATCATCATAAATGGCAGCATAACTGAAAATTCGATAGGTTTATCGCTAACGAGCATTACAGCAACCGAGCAAGCCGTAATGGAAATCACGCTGCCGGAAAGATGTATGGTAGAGCAAAGTGGCAACACGAAGTCTGCAATGCTCGAAGAGACGCCGTTCTTTTTAGAGCAGTCGATGGTTATAGGAATGACGGCGACGGAAGACTGCGTGGCAATGGCAGATAAATAGGCCGGAATCATGTTTTTGAGGAGTTTAATCGGGTTTTTGCGAGCGATAATCCCGGCGATAAAATATTGAATAAACAAAGTGGCAGCATGCAGTACGATTATTGCGACGAAGACCTTGGAGAATACTAAAAGAATTTTAAAAACTTGGCCAGAGGCCGTCATTTTGGCAAAAATTCCGAGTGCATACAGTGGCAACACCGGAACAATCAGCTTTTGCACCATTATATTTATGATTTCGTGAAATTCATCGAACACGCCTTTTATGTACGTTGATTTTATTGAGGAGATGCCGATTCCGAGGATGAACGCCAGGATGAGTGCTGGAACAACGTCCATAATTGGTGAGATGTCGATTTGCGATAACTGAGAAAAAACCGATCCGGTGGGCGTTGAGATGGACTCAAAAATATTGTTTGGGATGCCGGTTAAAAACTGGGGAAACAACCGAGTTGCCGTAAAGTAGGACAAAAACGCTGCGCAGACCATAAATATATACGAGATGCAAGTCGTGATGCCAAGCATTTTGCCAGAGGACTCCAAAGAGCTGATCCCCTTGGTGACAAAGGCGATGATTATAAGCGGAATCGAAAAGTTTAGCAGCTTGCTTATGACTATATTTATCGCGATGAAAAATTCGGTAATTTCGTATGGCAGAAAAGTTCCGACCAAAACACCCAGCAAAATTGCCAGCACGATTTTTATGAGCAATTTATATTTCTTTAAAAGCAAATTCATTTTGATAATTCCTCCAATCTTCAAAATTATGAGCCGCAATTTAGCCAAGAATGCGAACGCACAGACAAAAGTTACTTAACCCATTTTAAATACATAATAAAGGGAATATACCACATTTTCCACAAAAAGTCAAACCGATGACTGCTTGAGCTATTTGAGACGATCCTTTTTGGCGAGCGTACGCTTGAAAAAGTTTACTCAAAATGATAAAATTAACTGGATTTTAAACGATGAAGTGGGTGCGCGTTTTGAGACTGAAAAACTGGAGCCTGTCGGCGCTTAACAAAGCTAACGCTGAGCGAATAGCCTGCGAAAATGACATACCTTATTTTTTAGCGATGATGCTGGATGTACGGCACATTGTGGACCAAAAGGACATCGCAGAGCTGCTTTTGGACGAGGCGAAATTTTCGGACCCCTTTGAGTTTATGGACATGGACAAAGCTGTTGCGCGGGTCAAGGCTGCGATTGATAGCTGTGAGAAAATCTGCGTTTATGGGGATTACGACGCGGATGGCGTTACTTCGACGGCTTTGATGTATTTGTACCTAGAGAATTGCGGTGCGAACGTGACTTATTATATTCCGGATAGAAACGGCGAGGGCTATGGCTTAAACGTCACAGCTATTGATAAGCTCCACAACGAGGGCGTTGCGCTGATTATTACGGTTGACAACGGGATTTCGGCTTTTAATGAGGTTGCGCACGCGAAGTCTTTGGGGATGGACACGGTTATCACGGATCACCACCAGCCGCCAGAAGTTTTGCCAGACGCGGTCGCTGTGGTTGACCCGCACAGAAGTGGCTGCCAAAGTGCATTTAAAGATTTGGCGGGTGTTGGAGTGGTTTTTAAGCTGATTTGCGCTTTGGAGGACCCGGCGGCGGACGTTGAATTCGTTTTGGAGAATTATTCAGACTTGATTTTGATTGGCACTATTGGCGACGTTGTCCCGCTGACTGGGGAGAATCGAGCGCTGGTGAAGAAAGGGCTGCGGTACATTAAAAACACGAATAATTTTGGCGTGCAAGAGATTTTAACCACGGCAAAGCTTGCCGATAAGCCCGTCAGTTCTGCGAGTGTGGCTTTTAGTGTGGTGCCGAGGATTAATGCGGCGGGGCGGCTGAGCTCTGCTGGTAAGCTGGTTGAGCTGTTGACGACTGAAGATCTAGCAAAAGCTCAAGAGATCGCCATTTTAGTGGAAAACGATAACATTAAGCGCAAAGAGATTGAAAATGAGATTCTGTTGCAGACAGAGGCGCTTTTGAAAAGCGAGCCAGAGCGGGTTTATCAACGGGTGCTGATTGTTGAAGGAGAGGGCTGGCATCCGGGCGTTATTGGGATTGTTGCGGCGAGGCTGTTAGAAAGATACGGAAAACCGACTGTTGTGATCTCTCTGATGGGTGATGTTGCTCGGGGTTCGTGCCGGAGCGTGGAGGGATTCTCTTTATATGAGGCGATTAAAAGCTGCAGCACATATTTGATTAGATTTGGTGGGCATCCGCTGGCTGCAGGGTTTGAACTGAAGTCTTCGGACTTAGCGCGGTTTAAGGGCGATATTAACAGTTTTGCCAAGAATTTTGGCGAGATGCCGTGCTTAAATTTAAACATAGACTGCAAGCTGAATCCAGAAGCCATCAGCTTGGACTTGGTCGCTCAGCTGGCGCCCATGGCCCCTTTTGGCAAGGACAATCCCGAGTTTACCTTTGGGCTTTACAGTATGAAAATTTGCGATATTAAGTTTGTGGGCGCGGAGAAAAATCATCTGCGGCTGACGGTGAGTCGCGGAAGCCAGCAGATCTCCGCTGTTAAATTTTTTATAACCCAGCAGGAGTTTTGCTATGAGTTGGGCGATGAAATTGATATCGCGGTTAAGTTGTCGAAGTCGCAGTACAAGGGGCAGGACAGCTTGACTTTGATCATTGAGGATATCAAATTTTCGGCTGTGGATAATAAAGTTTTGATCGATGAGCAGCGAATTTATGAGGCGGTTAAGCGAAATGAGCCGGTTGCGGCGGATATTTTGCAGCGGCATGTTCCGAATCGGGATGATTTTTCGGCTCTATACAGATTTTTGAAGGCAAAAAGCCCGATTAGTGTGGATATATCGGTGCTTTGTTATAGATTGAGAAATTTTAACATCAGCTTGTGCAAGCTGCTTTTTATGCTGGATGCTATGGCGGAATGCGGGCTTATAACTGTTTGCGCGAACGCGGATATGTATTTTATTGAGGTGTGCGCGGTGAGTGGAAAGGTGGACCTTGAATCTTCGGGTGTTATGAAAATTTTGAGGAAATGAGACGGTTGAATGAAGGCTTTTTATAACGATTACGAGCAGCTGAAAGAGGATATGGCGACTTGTAACAAAAGTTTTGATTTGGATCTTATTGACAAGGCCTACAATGCGGCGATTAAGGCGCATGAGTCGCAGAAGCGTGTGTCGGGGATTCCTTATATTCTGCACCCGACGTCGGTTGCGTGCATCTTGGTGGAGCTGGGAATGGACACGCAGTCCATTGTTGCGGCGCTTTTGCATGACGTTGTTGAGGACACCTCTTACACCATTTCGGACATAGAAAAGGCCTTCGGGTCGGAGATTGCCAACTTGGTTGACGGCGTTACGAAGCTTGAGAAGATTCCGTTTTTTTCGCAAGAAGAGCAGCAGGCCGAGAATTTTAGGAAGATGCTCATAGCCATGTCGGAGGATATCCGGGTTATAATTATAAAGCTTGCCGACAGACTGCATAATATGCGGACGATTGGTTGCTTGGACCCTCAGAAAAGGCGCGACAAAGCCCGAGAAAACATGGATGTCTATGCTCCAATCGCGCACCGGTTGGGAATTCGGATGATAAAAGAAGAGCTGGAGGATTTATCGCTAAAGTACCTTGACCCGATTGCGTACAAGGAGATCGAGAACGAGCTGGAGCTTGGGAAGGACGACCGGGAGCACCTTTTGGCGATTATAAAGGGGCGGATAGAGCAAAAACTGGCGCCGGTTATAAAGGACTTGCACCTTGAGGGCCGCGTGAAGAGCATTAATGGGATATATCGCAAGATGTTTATTAAGAATCACCTTATGGAGGAGATTTACGACATTTACGCGGTGCGCGTTATTGTGGACACTGTTACGGACTGCTACAACACTCTGGGCGTTATTCACGAGGCTTTTCAGCCGATTCCTAACCGGTTTAAGGATTACATCTCTACGCCGAAGCCGAACATGTATCAGTCGCTGCACACTACGGTTATTGGCAAGGAAGGGATCCCTTTTGAAGTCCAGATACGGACTTGGGAGATGCATCATACGGCGGAATATGGCGTTGCGGCCCACTGGAAGTACAAACTTGGCCTTAAGGGGCGCAAGGATCCGCTTGAGGACAGCTTGCTTTGGATTCGAAATATGCTTGAGAATCAGAGCGAAAACGGCGATGCTGGCGATATCGTTAGGATGATAAAGTCGGACTTGGTGCCGGAGGAAGTTTTTGTTCTGACGCCGAGAGGAGACGTTATAAACCTGCCGATGGGCGCCACGGTTATAGATTTTGCGTACGCGATACACACAGAAGTTGGAAATCATATGGTGGGCGCGAAGGTGGACAAACGGATAGTTCCGATTGACTATCGGGTGAAGACGGGGCAGATTGTCGAGGTCTTGACTACAAAGGAGAGAGGGCGCGGGCCGAGCAGAGATTGGCTGAAGATTGTTAAGACGAGCGAGGCAAGAAGCAAGATTCGGCAGTGGTTTAAGCGTGAGCGCCGCGAAGAGAATTTGATTCAAGGAAAAGGCGAGGTAGAAAGAGAGTTTGAACGGGTTGGAATTAGGCTAAGCGAAGCGAAATTGAAGGAATTCTTGCTGCGTGTTGCTAAGAAGCACCGGTATGAGACGGTAGAGAAATTTTACGAAGCGGTGGGGTATGGCGGGATTTTGCTGAGCCGAATAATGCCGCAGGTCAAGGATGAGTATAATAAACTGAAGCTTAAAGACAAGGCCTTGGTGGAGGAAAATTTGCTGGGCAAAAAGGCCACGACCACTGCTAGCAAAAAGCCGAAGGCAAAGGGCGTGGTTATTGACGGGATTGACAATTGCCTTGTAAAATTCTCTAAGTGCTGCAATCCTATTCCTGGCGACGAGATTATCGGATTTATTACCAGGGGGACGGGAGTTTCTTTGCACAAGAGGAACTGCTTTAATGTGCCGGGGGACATCAAAAAGTCCGCCGAGCCCGACAGATGGGTGAGTGCGCACTGGGCAAATGGCTCTAAAGAAGAGTTTAACTCGGATATAAAAATTCTGGCTATTGATAAAGCCAGCATAATCGCGGAGATTACCATGCAGATTTCTTACATGCATGTGGAGATACAGTCGTTTAAGCTTAACAAGGTTAAGGACGGGCGGTCTCGAATTTACATGTCCATATTGGTCAAGAATATGGAGCATTTGAAGTCGGTGATGGCGAAAATTTCAAAAATAAATGGCGTAATATCGGTCGAAAGGTCATAATAAAAAGGGGACGCATTTTTATGGTAGTTGTGAAAATTTTTAAGGTGGGGCCGCTAGAGACAAATTGCTATTTGGTGACTGATGCTAGCACGAAAAAGTCTGCGATTATAGATCCGGGCGGGATTTCTGCGAAGTTGGATGAGGCAATTAATGCGGTGGGCGTTGAGAATATCGAGTATATCCTCCTGACGCACGGGCACTTTGACCACATAAGAAAGGCGCCAAGGTACAAGAAGCTAAGGGGGGCAACGCTGGCGATAGGCAAAAACGAAGCGGAGTTTACTAAAGATCGGCACCTTAATCTTTGCCGGATCCCGATGGAGGCGTTTGAAGCGGACGCTTTGCTAAACGACGGGGACCTTATTAAACTGGGCGATTTGAGCATACAGGTAATTGAGACGCCCGGCCACACTAGGGGAGGCGTTTGCTTTGTTGTTAACGACTGCATTTTTACTGGTGACACGATTATGAAGGGGACGTTTGGCCGATGCGACCTAGAGACAGGCGACTTTGAGCAAATGGGCAAGTCTTTGGAGAAGATTTTTGCGTTGCCGGGCGATTATAAAATTTACCCCGGGCATGGCGAGACGTCTACACTGGCCGCGGAGAGAGCGAATAATTCATATAACAAGAGGGTTTGAAATATATTAGAAGGCGCGGTGTCGTGCAGATTATGAAGAAGACGAGGTGCAGTTTTTATGGCAGATTTTGAAAATGGCTTGCAAAGGGGCGGCTGGACGCTATCTGAGATAAACGAGCGGGCCCAAAGGCATCCGGAAGAATTTGTGCTAGAGGCGGAAGAGGCGTTTGCGGTGCAGATTAGGGAAACCGTAGACAAAATTGAGAAACGCCGGCCGGAATGCAAAATTTTGATGGTGTCGGGGCCTTCTTCTAGCGGAAAGACCACCACTGCTAACATGATCAAGGATGAGCTGATGCGCCGGGACATCTGGAGCACGGTGATATCGCTTGATGACTTTTATGTTGGGATCGCGAGGCTGCCTTTGCTAAAGGACGGCGGCAAGGACTTCGAGTCTATTGATGGGCTGGACATTGAGCAGGTAAAAAAGTCGATAAAAGGCATTGTTTATGAGGGTTTTTGCGATATGCCGATATACGATTTTTCGACCATGGCGCCGTCTTCTGAGCGTAGGCAGATAAAGTTGCCAGAAAATGGCATGATAATAATAGAGGGACTGCACGCGCTAAACCCGGTGATTACCGAAGGGCTGCCGTTGGACAGCATTTTTAAAATTTATGTAAGCGTTGAAAATGACGTGCAGCTTGGCGGCGAGAAGGTTATTCACCCAACGTCAATACGGCTGACGAGACGCGTTTTGCGAGACTTTTATTTTCGCGACACCGAAGCGGTAAGGACTATCCTGATGTGGAACAACGTTTGTCGGGGCGAAAACCTCTATATAAAGCCGCTTAAGGAGCAGAGCAACGTTGCACTAAATTCGTTCCATGCGTACGAGCTCTGTGTGATGGCGACGCCGATGATTGAGCTGTGCGCCGATGTCACGGAGGATCTGGACGTTTATGAGGCGATAAAAAGGCTCGAGAAAAAGCTTGACATGTTTGAAAGGCTCGATAAAAGCGTGGTGCCGCCAACCTCGCTGCTAAAGGAATTTTTAAAATGAGCGCGCAAATTGCAGAATTTGCTTGATTTTTGTATAATAATGGAGTACCATGGTCTGGGCTGACCAGTAAATTTGAGGAGATTAAAATGCAAAGATGTGTAAAAAATCGGGCGATTGAAAAAATTGTGGTTACGGCGGCCATCGCGGCTGTTTATGCTGTTTTGACGGCGATTTCGAGCGCTTTTGGGTTGGCCTTTTCTGGGATTCAGTTTAGGCTCTCGGAGGCTTTGACGATTCTGCCCGTTTTTTCGCCATACGCTGTGGCTGGGCTCACTTTGGGGTGCTTCATTTCGAATTTGGCAAGCCCTTTTGGCGTTTTCGACATGGTTTTTGGCACGCTGTCCACGCTCATCGCGGCTTATCTTACCAGAAAATTGTCCTGCGTCACTTTTAAAAATGTTCCGATACTAGCGCCGCTCCCCCCCGTTGTTGTGGGCGCGGGGATTGTTGGAGCCATGATAGCTTTTTGGCTGCCGGAGGGATTTAGCGCGTATGCGTTTATATTTTCGGCGTTGAGCGTGGGATTGGGCCAATTTGTAGTTTGCTACGGGTTGGGGATTCCTTTATTTTTCTTAATTCGAAAATTGCAACTTTTTAAAGATGAATAAGGCATATGTACCGAAGCTTTACACGAACGATAGGGGAGGACTTTTTGCAAGATGAGTGAATTAGAGAAGAGGGTGCCAAAGTCGCTGCGAGACATTTCTCCGGTGCGGCTGATTGTATCGAGCTTTTTCGCGATAATCGTTCTGGGAACGGCACTTTTGTACCTACCGATCGCCTCCAGAAACATGCAGCCGGTTAACCTCATTGACACGCTATTTACCGCGACTTCGGCAACTTGCGTTACAGGCCTCACGCCGTTTGACACATATTCGCAGTGGTCGGCGTTTGGACAAGTCGTGATAATCCTGCTGATTCAGTTTGGCGGCCTTGGAATCGTCACTTTTGCAACGGGATTTACGCTGTTTTTTCGCAAAAAGTTGGGCCTTCGGGACATGCAGATAGCGAAAGAATACACGAGCGGCAGCTTTTTGAATGTAACTCGCCTAATCAAAACCATCCTTATTTGGTCGCTGGGATGCGAGGTTATTGGAGCTTTGCTTTTTGCAATCCGCTTTGTGCCGCAGTTTGGCGTTGTTAAGGGGTTGTGGATATCCGTTTTTACTGCGATTTCGGCTTATTGCAACGCGGGTTTTGACATAATGGGCTTTATTGCGCCGGGAACGAGCTTTATTGCATATGCTACGGATCCGCTTGTGTCGCTGACGGCCTCGATGCTGGTTATTTTGGGCGGCGTCGGATTCGTGGTTATTAGCGACATCTACTCGTGCATCTCGAACAAAATAAAGAGCCCCAAGACGCACTTTAAGCTGAATTTGCATTCGTTTATTGTGCTGTTTATGTCCGTCACACTGCTGATTTTGGGTACGGCTTTGTTCATGTTCTTCGAGTACGACAAGACTTTGGTCGGATACAGCTTTTGGGAAAAGCTGAATATATCATTTTTTCAGGCCACCGTGGTGAGAACGGCGGGATTTTTCTCGGTGCCAATAGGGCAGGAGAAGACGCTGACGAAGCTTTTGACGGTGATTTTGATGTTCATAGGCGCGTCGTCGGCGTCCACGGGCGGAGGAATCAAAACGACCACGCTGGTTGTGATTTTGGCCACGTTGCGAAGCGTCATAAGGGGTTACGACGACACGGTCATTTTGAGGCACAAGGTAGAGAAATTCACGGTGTATAAGGCCTTTTCGCTCACGATGCTGGCGTTTTTCTTGGTCTCGATAGTCACAGCGATCATCGCGATTGTGGAGGCCACTAAGGGGATCTCTATTTTGGACATAATTTTTGAGACAGTTTCGGCCTTCGCGACAGTTGGCTTAACAACGGGAATAACGGGCATGCTCTCGAATTTGTCGAAGACACTTATAATGCTAATGATGTTTATCGGCCGAGTGGGCGCCATCTCGTTCATCTTCTCGGTATCTCTGATGAACGATAAAAATTCTACCAAGGTGCTGCCGTCCAGCAAGATTATTGTAGGATAACGGTTAGCCGAGCCGCTGATATTTGGTTAATTCGGAATTTTTAAGACTTGACCGGGATAAATCGTTGTGGAATCTAAACCGTTTAGCGAGACGATCTCATTGTACCGCGTGCCAGAGCCCAGAAATTTTTGCGCGATGCCCCACAAATTGTCGCCAGGCTCGACGGTATAAGTCCTGTAGCTGCCGGTGGATTCGCTGCCAGGAATTTTTAAAATCTGGCCGGGATAAATTGTCGTGGAATCCAGGTTATTTAGCGAGACGATCTCGTTGTACCGCGTGCCAGAGCCCAAAAATCTTTGTGCGATGTCCCATAAATTGTCGCCAGGCTTGACGGTATAATCAAAACTCTCACCAGGACTTGGCTCAGGTGTGGGGTTTGGCTCTGGAGTGGGGCTGGGAGCGGGGATAGAACCGTCCCATTTGTTCAGTCCGTTCTTCGCGATTATCGCGGGGTAGTCGCGGTAGGATATATCCAAGTCCACGTCCCCATTAATGCCGCTAACTCGGCCGGTTGAAGAATGTTGCCACATGCCAAAATTCCCCCTAAATGTCGGCCTGGGCCCCCATTGTGCCAGCCAAATGTCGAATCTATCTAAAACGCTCATGTCAAGGTAATTAAAAAGCCAGTTGAGGTTTGCGTATATCATCGTGTAGTAGCCAGCCTTTTCGACGGTGTCGCAAAAGGTTAGCGCGATGTTTGCTAAGGTTTCGCGGCCTACGGATAAAATCGGCTCGTATTCTAGGTCTAGCGCGACCGGATAATTGAATTTGTACGGTGCAATTGTATTTAAAAAATTGTTGGCCTCGGCTGCGGCTTCTTCTACCGACAGCGCGTAACAAAAGTGATATGCGCCCCGTGCCACAGAGGTTTCTGCGATGTTGTTCATGTTGTTGGCAAATTGCGGATCAACGCCCTCGGTGCCGTATGAAGCACGAATCATCGCAAACTGGACTCCGTCGGCCTGCACTTGCGGCCAGTCAATATCTCCTTGATAAAAACTCACGTCTATGCCGTTGTAAGACATAAAATCTCCTCCATTTTCAACTTCTGCTGCCATAGTATGAGGAATTTGTACTTTTTGTGAATGTTATAAGTGAAGCAATGAGCCGATTAAAAACTATGTTTAATGCCGGAGGGAGCGAAGAACAGCTGAAAGCAGGATTTTGGATAATAATATTGATAAAGTTGATATTAAAAAGAGTGCGTATTTTTTGCACTCTTTTTGTTTTTTATAATAAAAATTTAATTGTGCAATAATTTTTGGTAAAATTTTCGCTTTTAGTTTTTGAGCTTGACGTTTCGCAAGTTATGACGCTTTCTATGTACTAAATAGTGTTTAATTTTTATTTTGCCATAAAAACTTGACAAAAATATTTTTTTATGATAGTATAAATATATTTAAATGACACAAATTAAGGAATGTTGAAGAAAGAAGGGTTTATAATGTCGGTTAAAAATGTGAAAAAGTTTTTAGATTTGGCAAAATCAAATGAAAAATTGCAAAAGGAGTTAATTTTAATTAACAAAAAATTGCAAAAAGAAGAGGGGAACGAGGAAAAATTCATTGCAGATAATATTGTTCCACTTGCAAAAAAGAACGGCGTAATTTTTACCGCAAAGGACTTTTTGAAGTACGCAGATGAGCAAATGTCTACGCTAAGCGAAGAGGATTTGTTAAACGTAAGTGGAGGCGCAAATGCAAAACGAACAGCAATGGCGTGGATATTCGCTGGTATTACTGCTGCATCTTTTGCAGCACCCGCCGTGCAACAGTTTTTTTCGGAACAGCCAACATCTAGTGCTTTTGCAGGCTCAAATAAATCTAGTGAAGAAAATTCACGTAACAACCAGGATAATGCAAAATCTGATGCCAATCGCGATATTGATGAAAATTCGAAGACACGCCGAAAAGCAAATGTAGAAAAAAACAAGGTTGAAAAAGTTGCCAAGAACGATAAAGAGGGCTCTAAAGCAAGCAAAGCAGAGCAAAAAAATCACAAAAACAAAAATAGAGTTTTGCCTACTAATAGTAATGCAAAAAATACGCCGGCAGTGCCACAAATAAACGTTGCACCGTCTAAGACAAATAATGCCAAAAAGTCGGCAAAAAAATCCACACCAACAGTAGCTCCTGGTGGTGTAGGGCCAACAAAACACGCTAAAAATGTTGGCGGACATGGGGTAGCTGTTTCAGGTTTGAAGGGGAAAGCTGCTAAACCAGCGAGCAAAACAATTGATAACCAAAAGGGTAAAATGAAAGTGCAACCAGAAAGCAAGCAGAAGGCTCAGCTTAGTATTAATACAGCGGTAAAAAAAGATGACACTGCAAAAGTAGACCAGAATGACAAAAATAAAAAATCAAACGCACAACCTAAGAAAGAAACGCAAAAGCCACAACTTGAAAAAATGGATAATAATGACAATAAAAAAGCTGTAGCGCCAGCAGAAGCTAATAAAGAAGCAAAAGCAGTGTATTCGGGCAAATATGGTGCAACAGAAAGTGGCGATGTTAACTGGACATTTAGTGATGGAAAACTAACTTTTTCAGGAACAGGAAAAATGTTCGACCAACCAAATTTGAGTGAATGTTTGGCTCCTTGGTATAGCTACAAAAATGATATAACAGAAGTCGTAATAGGAGAAGGCATCACATCTATTGGAAGTAAGGCGTTTTTTGAATGTAAAAATTTAAAGTCTATTACCATACCTGAAAGTGTAGAAAGGATTAGATTTGGGGCATTTTATGGCTGCCGGGGCTTGACTAATATAAATATTCCAAATAATGTTGAATCTATTGGAGAAAGAGCATTTTGTGGCTGCCGGGGCTTGACTAATATAAATATTCCAAATAATGTTAAATCTATTGGAGAAGGCGCATTTGAAAACTGCCGGGGCTTGACTAGTATAAACATTCCAAGTAGTGTTAATTTTATTGGAAGATATGCTTTTTCCGCAACTTCGTTGATGCAAGTGACCTTTGAAGGAAATAATGAACCTAATATGGAAACGGATATTTTGGACTATAGTACATTTAATGGTGTCCCGAAAGACATTAAAATTTTTGTCCCTAGCGATTATAGTGGGTCTTATTTTGCAGGAATACATGTTACTAAGGTGGCGGATAAAGTAGCTGGGACAGATTCAGAGAAAAGCACTGCTAAATCAAAAACAGAAACTAACGCCAAGACAGTGGCCAAAAAGGATGTTACTACAAAAGTAGACCAGAAAGACAAAAATAATGAAGAAAAGCAAGATGTAAAATCTAAAAAAGCTGATAAGAAACAAAAAGGAACTGAATCATCAGACAAAACAACTAAAAAAGCAGAAGTAGTGGAATCTGGCTACTGCGGCGCAGAAGGAAGTAATGTTAAATATACGATTTATGATGACGACACAATGGTTATTTCTGGCGAAGGGGCTATTAAGAGTTACAAGTATGATATTTCGCCATGGAAATCACATAATGTAAAAACGGTTATTATAAAAAACGATGTAACATCGATAGGGTATGAGGCCTTTGAAAACTGTAGCAGCTTAACTTCTGTAACTATTCCGGCTAGCGTAACATCGATTGGGAAGTCTGCATTTAACGGTTGTAGCAGCTTAACTTCTGTAACTATTCCGGCTAGCGTAACATCGATTGGGGAGACTGCATTTAACTGTTGTAGCAGCTTAACTTCTGTAACTATTCCGGCTAGCGTAACATCGATTGGGGAGTTTGCATTTAGCTATTGTGACAGCTTAACTTCTGTAACTTTTGAGGGCGATGAGTCGGCTGAAGTTAGAGAAAACGCGTTTTCAGATTGTAAAAACCTAAAAGAGATTACCGTAACTGCAGATTTTGAAGGCGATACATTTGGCGGCAAACCTGTAAGTAAGCCAGGGGAAGCCCCAGCGGCAGATTTTACCTCAGACGCCAAGAAAAACGAAGATGGTGGTACTAAAGAAACAGGCGAGACCAAGGTAACTCATAAGGATAATGACGATGATGATACTAAATTAGCCGGAAAACGTCTTGAAGACTCAGCCCTATCAGAAGCCCTGCTCGAATTAGAAGCAGAAAATGGCGATAGTAGCGCCGATAAAGATGCCGAGAATGAAGCAGAGAGATTTGATAAGTTTTTTGGGTATGGTTATACAACAAAAGTAGTGAAATCTGGCGACTGCAGCGCAGAAGGAAGTAATGTTAAGTATACGATTTATGATGACGACAAAATGGTTATTTCTGGCGAAGGGGCTATTAAGAGTTACAATTATGATACTCTGCCATGGAATTCATATAATGTAAAAACGGTTATTATAGAAAACGGTGTAACATCGATTGGAAATAGTGCCTTTAATAAATGTAAGAGCTTGACTTCTATAACTATTCCGGCTAGCGTAACATCGATTGGGGAGTCTGCGTTTAACTATTGTAGCAGCTTAACTTCTATAACTATTCCGGATAGCGTAACATCGATTAATGATTTTGTCTTTTGCAACTGTGTCAACTTGCATTCTATAGATATTCGGGGTAATGTAGAAACTGTTGGAAATATGGCATTTGGCAGTTGTACCAGCCTAAAAAGTTTAACGTATCACGGCACTGGTGCTCCAAAATTTGGCGCAAATGTATTTGATGACTGTAAAGACCTAGAAAAAGTTAATGTAACTGCAGATTTTAAAGGAGATACATTTGGCGGCAAACCTGTAAGAAAGTCAGAGGGAGCCCCAGTGGCAGATTTTACCTCAGGCGCCAAGAAAAACGAATATGGTGTTGCTAAAGAAGTAGGCGGGACCAAGGTAACTCATAAGGCTGATGACGATAATGTTGACAATAGTGTTGACAATAAAGATGTCGAGGATGAAGCAGGGGGATTTGATAATTTTTTGGGTGATGTTTATTCTGAAGAAAGTGATGAACAACCTAATATAAACAGTGGAGTGAATAACGAAATTCCTGATTGGGCAGATGAAGATGTTTCCAATGAAAGAAAAGAAGCCGATATTTTGATGGAAAAAGGAATTATCGATTCAGACGATGATTTTGATAAACTGTTTAATGAAGTAGCTGATGAGGATCTTGAAGTAAAACCATCTAAATTTACAAAGAAAAAAGTCGACGATGACAGAATAGACGACGAGGTTATAAATAAAGACCTTAATGAAAAGGGTGAAGAAACTAAAGAGGTACCTGTTAGCCCCGGCACTGTGGGGGAAGAAGAACACGCTGAAAATGTTGGCGGATATATTAGGGATTATTCGTCTTGGCATTGGTGGAATATAACAGTTACTAGTCAGGCAGACCATTTAATTGAATTTTTAAATAAATTGCCAAAAACAAATAACAACTTGCCGGACTTAGGGTATGTAAGCGAGGAAACACGTGCTAAGTTAGAAAATGACATAATACATGTAGTAAGACAATTTAGGCGTAATAGTGCTGGAAAAATAATTATGCAAGGAGGCTATAATCCATATCAGGAAATATCTGAAGAAAACGCTGAAATGCTATTAGGTTTGGGAAGGGATACATTGACCTCACAAAGAATGACTCCAACCTCTTTACTTGAAGCATTAACGGATTTGAGAATAGATGAGAGCACAGGGTTACCAGATTTGGACAGTAGCGATGCTGAGCTTATTTTTGATGCCCTGAAAACGGCATTAACAGATTTAACTGAGGAGCAAATAAATTCTAGTAGCATATCTGAAGCGAATCGCAAAATGTTGATTAAGCTTAGCCAAAAGGTAAGTAATATAGTATCAGCACAGCAGCCTAATGATAGCAGAGGTCATAATGAAAAAGAAAAAGATGAAGATGAATATGATCAATTTGAAAAAGAGTTTGATAAAGATGATGAACCTGGCGAAGAAATAAATTCAGATTTTATAAAAAAAGAAGGAATTGACGACGATGATAGAATAGACGATGATGACGATGTTGGCCATATGGAAGAAACAGTTTCTGCAGATAGTGTTGGTGGTCAAGAAGACGACATAAATAAAACTTGGGAAAGTTTAATCTTAGATAAAAACGGAGAGGTATCAAAGAAATATAAGGGCCACTCTGCAATGTCTTATTTGAAAGACAAGTTGCCAAAGGCGGCAGATGGACTCCCAGATATAGGCAGAATAGAAGATAGTGATATTCGTGAGTTTTACCGACAATTAATAAATGAGGTTGGCAAGAATATATTTGCAGATGAGGAAGGTATACTTTATTACAATAATAGTAAACTTTTTGACGGATTGCAGATTAATGATGATGCTGACATTAAAATGATGTTGCTCCTTTACGGTAAACTAAATGATGATGCTTTAGAATTTTTGAAAAGTTTACCGCAAAAAGAGGACGGCAGCGCAGATTTAGGCAAGGGGGACGTTAAGCTTGTTAATAAATTCCTTTCGGCTATAAATTTTATAGGTGAACACATAGTTGAAGATAAGAGGTTTGGCCAATTTAAATTCGTTGGTGAAGCTCAAGATGCTAAAGAAACTGAACATACAAAAATATTAAACCTTTCTCAGGACGAACTTGAGCTTTTATATAAGACTAGGGAAGCCCTGCCTGCAGAACAAAAAGTTTCTTTTGTAAAAATCCTAAATGATTTATCTAAAACGGAAGAGGGTCTTCCAGATTTAAATAAGGCAGATCCGACAATTGCTATGTATTTAAGGCTTTCTGTGCTCTCTTTGGGCGAGCAAATAACCCAAAATAGGGATGGTAGTTATTCTATTAGCGATGAAGCAAGAGCTAGATTTAACCTTACTAATGATGACATTAAAACAATAAAAACTCTTGGAGACCGACAAGCAGAAATAGAGAAAAGCTATAATAGAAAACAAACGGCCATAGGTATTGCTCAAGGTGTAGCGCTCGGTGGTGCGGCTGCTGTGGCGGCTTATTTTGCAGCTGGTATGCCAATATTGGCTGGTGTGACTCTTTTTGGTGACGGAAGCATTGAAAATGTCAAGAAAAATGCAAAAGCTTATTATAAAGGGTCAAAACTTGAAAGTGGTGTAAATAAAGTAAGCTCTACAGCAACAGAAGTTGCTGAAAAAGTAAAAACTTCTTATAAAGGGTCAAAACTTGAAAGTGGTGTAAATAAAGTAACCTCTACAGTAACAGAAGTCGCTGAAAAAGTAAAAACTTCTTATGAAAAAATGAAAAACAAACCTTTTGAAATAGAGGTTACGCCAGAAACACCGGCGTCTAAAGTTAAAAATAGCAATAATGAGTCTAAAAATGCAATTAATGAAGGTAGGGCATTTTTAGAAAAAATAAACTTGCTGAATGAAGAGTCAACGGCAAATTTAAACCAAGTAGATACAGGAATCAATGCTGCGCAAATAGATACAGGAATATCACCTGTTAACGCTTCGCATCTTGATCCATTAGGTAAAACACCTGCGACAGATCTCAATAACGTCCTTGAAACAAAAACCGGTAAAAATGTAAAACCAACAAAACAAACAGAGTCTAGGGGGCAATGGTGGGGAAGAAAATACAATGAATTTAAAACTGTGTTGCGAGGAAATGGAAACACAGCAGGACAAAAAGAGTCTTGGGGTCAATGGAAAGAAAGAAAAACCGATGAGGTTAAAACTTTATTTGGAGGAAAGCCATATAAAAGATACAGGCCAACAACACAGGAAAATCTTAATCGGGTTAATGCTGAGACGATAACTCAGCCGGGCAAATCAACAAGTACAGCAATAGCTAATTTTGAGGATATTTCTAATAGTTTTCCTGATAGAAAAGAAGTCGAGAAAAATGTGCCTAGAGGCCATAATAATTATGTATATAGAGAAAATCCAGACAAAAAAGTAAAAGGAAAGTCAGTTGACGAGGCAAGATATCAGAGTGACAGAGAGATTAAAAACGTCGATTGGGCAAATCCAGAAGAGTCTACAGGACATTTGGTGAAAAGAAAATACAATGAAGTTAAATCTGCAGCTAGTAATTTGTATAATAAAGTGTTTGGCAAAAAAGAACCTAGTGCAACAACTAATCCTGTAAAAACAACAGAATTGAAAGGCAATGCATCAAATGTGCCTAAAACAGACACGGTTAATTTAGGTGTGCCAAAACCTGCGAATATGTCAAGAAACGCAGGAACAGAACAACCAAGCAGCACTAAGGGCAATGCACGTACTAATAACTTTGAAGAGAATTTAACAAGCTTTGGTGATAGTCGCCGTGGAGGGTCAGGTGCGGGCGCTACAAATTCAACCCGTGATATTGAAAACTCGAAGAATTTTAATATGGACAATCAAAACTCTGGTACAAATTCAACTGGTACTTTTACGAAAACATCAAAGATGTTTGAGGAAAGCCAATCTTTTACAAAAACTGCTGAGAGAAATCTACCCAGATCTAAGCCGCCATCCTCGCAGCCAAATCCTAGGCCGACTTCCATGCCACAAGACTCAAACGAAGGTTTTGGTTCAGGTTCAACGGGAAAGGATAATTTAAAAGGTGCTACGAAGGGGGGAACAAGTAAAGCTAGTCAATATGCTTCTAATCATCCAATTGCTGCGAAAGTGGGCGAGGCGGCGCTTATGACGGCAGCTGCAGGTACAGGTGGATATATTGTTGGCAAGGGTATCAGTGCTTTGGCAAATAAAATTAAAGGTGGGGAAGGTACTCACGAAAATCCGCATGGTAATTGTGGCGAAGCTGGACACGAAGCAGATGTTAAATGGGAAATAGTAAACGGGAATAAACTGGTCATTTCCGGAGAGGGAAAAGCTGGACAATATTATGCAGATCCAGAAGCTGGATCGGTGTCACCATTTTGGCAATATAGAGATAGTATAACGAGCATCGAAATAAAACATGGAGTGGAAGATCTTGGAATTAATATGTTTAGCAAATTTAAAAACTTAGTTAAAGTTAATATTCCCGGAAGTGTAAAAAATATGGGAGTACACACGTTTTGGTACTGTGACAAACTAAGTGAGGTAAATTATTACGGTAAAGAATCTTTTGATTATAGCAATGTATTTTACAATTGCTCTACTCTAAGACAAATTAATGTGTCTGAAGATTTCAGCAAAGACAAATTCTGCGGAATAGATATTAAAAAATGTCTCCAAAAATGTGGCGAAAACCTTTATTATAGAGTAGACGGCACCATCCTGGATATTTTTGGAGAAGGGGCCATGACAAATTTCAGTTACTCTGATAAGGGCGTTGCGCCTCCGTGGCTAGATTACGCAGATAAAATAACGGCTATAAATATATTACCTGGGGTAACATCAATTGGAATTTCGTCGTTTTTGTTTTTTACTAATGTACAATCTGTTAATATTCCGGCTAGCGTAGCTAGTATTGGAACTAACGCGTTTTTAGAGTGCGACAATTTAGAAGATTTTAAATTTTGGGGAACTAATTGTTCCAGTTCTGGAACAAATGCAATTGAGAATTGTCCCAAACTAAAGAAAGTTAAAGTGCCTGTAAACTTTCGAGGTAATGATTTCTATGGAATACCCGTTGATAAATGCCTACCAGCTGTCCCTGATGACGGCCCGGGCGGAGGTGGCGATCATCACGATTTTGACTCTGACGACGATCACAGCCAAGACGATGACGATAATAACAATAATGACGACGATTACGGTCACAGAGGCGGTGGTGGCGGCCTTCTTCCTGGAGGTGGTAAGCCTACAGGTAGTCCTCCAGCTACCCCTGGACCTGGAGGTGGTCCTCCCGGTGGTCATACAACTAATCTTAGCGGCGGTCACGGCCCAGATGGCAATAATGACAACGACAATCAAAATAAAGAAAACTTTAGTTGTAAATTAGACGGTACCACCCTGACTATTTCTGGAAAAGGGGCTATGAACGAACACGTAGATATTTGGTCTCCGTGGAAAAAATACAAAAAAACAGCAAAGAGTATAAAAATATCCGACGGGATGACAAATATGAGGGATAACGCATTTGCTGGTTTTGATTTATTAGAATCTATTGATATCCCCGCTAGTGTAACTTCAATTGATATAATGACCATCTATAATTGTCCCAAATTAAAAAAAGTGACATTTCAGGGATTAAAAAATCCTTGTAAAAGTACAGATGCGATTTGGAATTGTAAAGAACTAAAAGAGGTTGAAGTGCCTAAAAATTATAAAGGTGAGAAATTCGGTAGAATACCAGTTAATAAATGCCTACCAGCTGTCCCTGATGGCGGCCCGGGCGGAGGTGGCGGCGGTAATACAGTCGATTCTGATGACCGTGATGATGGTAATGACAACAACGACGGTAAGACTCTTTCAAAAGAACATAATGATGAAGCAACCCCAACCTCAGGCGAGTTTGGTGAGAATCATTCTTGGAGTTTTAAAGACGGTATATTGACTGTTTCGGGAGAAGGAGATATGCCCAAGATCAAAGGCGGCCAAGTGCCATGGCAACATCTAAAAGATAAAATAACAAAGGTTGTTATGGGGAAAAATGTAACATCGATTTGCCCATATGCCTTTAGCAACTGTAGTGAATTGGTTTCTATAGATATGCCTGCTACGGTAAAATCGATAGGAGATTGTGCTTTTAAGGGATGCACTAGCTTGACTTCTATAACTATTCCGGATAGTGTAATGTCGATGGGACATGGTGCCTTTAATGGATGCAGTAGCTTGCAAACCGTGATTATTGATGGGGAAATGGAATCTATTAGTAACTATGCTTTTAAAAACTGCAGTAGTTTAACCTCTGTAACTATTCCGGCCAGTGTAAAGGTGATTGGGGAAAGAGCCTTTGAGGGCTGTACTAGTTTGAGTTCTATAAATATTCCAAATAGTGTAACAGAGATTAAGGCTTATGCCTTTAGGAACTGTAGCAGCTTGGTTTCTATAGTTATTCCGCCTAGTGTAACCTCGATTGGAGCAAGTGCCTTTAATGGTTGCGGTTTGACTTCTGCAATCATTGAAAAAAATGTAAAAAGTGTGGGAAACTACGCGTTTGCCAATTGCACAAAGCTAACAAGGTTTGTTTATAGGGGGAGCAGTATTGCTCCAAGCTTTGGTGGGGAGGCAACATTTGAATCCAGTGGCTTAGAAAACGTTATTGTAAGTAAGGATTATAAGACCATATATTTTGGCGGCAAAGATGTAGTGAAGATGACTCAACCTGAAATAGAAGCCCTGATAAATTCAGCCAAAGCTGAAGGTGAGAAAAAGGAAGTAGCACCAGCACCATCTACGGTTCCAGCATCAATCCCAGTCCAAAAAGAAAAAGCAGATGACGATGCAGTTGAGCAAGTAGCAGCGGTAAGATTAGAAGAATTTAATAAAGCATTTAATGAATTGAAAGACAAAGATTATGATATTGATTTATCAATTGCGGCTAGTAAGACAACGAATGAGACAGTAGAACGTTTTGCAAAAACTAATGCTGCAGCGTTAAAACCTATTAATGATGCTCTTAAAAAAGATGAAAATGAAGCTAATAAAAAATTAAAACAACTTAAATATAAAGATGGAATTATTGTAGATGGAGACGAAGACAAAACTCTTAATAAAATAGTAGGAGAAGAGGCCACCAAGAGAAAACGTAAGGGTTTTACAAAACTTGGGATAATGGCAAGGTTTGCCTGCGAGGCGTTT
The DNA here is from genome assembly GCA_948968885.1 of uncultured Eubacteriales bacterium. GTDB lineage: Bacteria > Bacillota > Clostridia > Oscillospirales > Acutalibacteraceae > CAG-557. The sequence continues at coordinate 46,517 of CAREUR010000007.1, forward strand.
GGCGAAGAAGGCGGTATAATTGACAATCCACAAAAAGTTAACGTTTTACATCTGCAATCTGTATCTGAACTTGCCCAAGTCAAAGCTGAAGGTGAGAAAAAAGAAGCAGCAGCCCCAGCACCAGCGCAACCTGAAGCAGCAACCGAAGGTAAGTTTGGCGAAAACATTAACTGGAAATTTGAGGGCGAAACTCTTACTATTTCTGGAAATGGAGAGATGCCAAATTTGGAAGGAGTGCCGTGGGAACATCTAGACAATCAAATAAAAAATGTCGTTATAGAAGACGGAGTAACATCGACTTGTAATAATTTCTTTAAGGATAATAATAGCGTGGTTTCGCTAACTGTTAAAGGGGATATAGCTAAGGTTTGTATTTATTCCTTTGAGAACTGTGAAAACTTGCAGAAAGTAACCTTTGAAAGAGCTGTAGAAAATTTTTATCAACATACGTTTTTTGGATGTCCTAAACTAAATGAGTTTAATTATGGGGGTGAAACTGTAAAAATTTTTGGAAAGCAATTTTTATACAACTGTCCCCATCTAAACGAAGTTACTGTGCCTGGGAATTATACAGGCAAAAATGGCAACTCTGAGAATTTTGGTCCCAAAAAAGTAAAGAAGTTAGCAACCGAAGGTAAGTTTGGCGAAAACATTAACTGGAAATTTGAGGGCGAAACTCTTACTATTTCTGGAAATGGAGAGATGCCAAATTTGGAAGGAGTGCCGTGGGAACATCTAGACAATCAAATAAAAAATGTCGTTATAGAAGACGGAGTAACATCGACTTGTAATAATTTCTTTAAGGATAATAATAGCGTGGTTTCGCTAACTGTTAAAGGGGATATAGCTAAGGTTTGTATTTATTCCTTTGAGAACTGTGAAAACTTGCAGAAAGTAACCTTTGAAAGAGCTGTAGAAAATTTTTATCAACATACGTTTTTTGGATGTCCTAAACTAAATGAGTTTAATTATGGGGGTGAAACTGTAAAAATTTTTGGAAAGCAATTTTTATACAACTGTCCCGATCTAAACGAAGTTACTGTGCCTGGGAATTATAAAGGCAAAAATGGCAACTCTGAGAATTTTGGTCCCAAAAAAGTAAAGAAGTTAGCAGTCGTCCCAGCCGCAGCACCCCCAGCTGCCGAAGGCGGAGGAAAAGAAGCTCCAGCCCCAGCGCAACCTGAGGCAGCAACCGAAGGTAAGTGTGGCGAAAATGTTAGGTTTAAGTTTGAAGACGACACAATGGTTATTTCTGGCAAAGGAGCTATTAAGAATTACAGTTACATTGATCCTGCGCCATGGCATTCATATAAACATAATAATGTAAAAACGGTTATTATAGAAGACGGTGTAACATCGATTGGAAATAGTGCCTTTGCGGAATTTGCTAGCTTAACTTCTATAACTATTCCGGCTAGCGTAACATCGATTGGGGAGTATGCATTTAACGGTTGTAGCAGCTTAACTTCTATAACTATTCCGGCTAGCGTAACATCGATTGGGGAGTATGCATTTAACGGTTGTAGCAGCTTAACTTCTATAACTATTCCGGCTAGCGTAACATCGATTGGGGAGTATGCATTTAACGGTTGTAGCAGCTTAAC
>CAREUR010000008.1 GCA_948968885.1 uncultured Eubacteriales bacterium
GAAAGCAGCCCGACCACTGCGCCAATCCTTTTGAGAAGGCCCGTCAACAGTCTTCTGAGTGGCAGTCGCCGCATGAACAGTAGTCATTAAGCCATCAACGATGCCAAAATTGTCGTTAACAATCTTCGCAAGAGGCGCCAGGCAGTTGGTAGTGCACGAGGCGTTAGACACAACATCCATGCTCCGATCGTATTTTTCAAGGTTAACTCCACAAACGAAGGTGGGAGTCTCGGCGTCTTTAGCCGGAGCAGAGATAACAACTTTCTTAGCACCCGCGGCCAAATGCTGGCTAGCAAGAGCAGTAGTGCCAAAAACGCCGGTAGATTCAACAATATACTCAGCGCCATCGGTTCCCCAAGGAATTTTTGCGGGCTCCTTAAAGGCATAAACATTAATAAATTTGCCATCAACCACAAGTTTGCCGTTTTCAGCAGAAACATTGCCCGCAAAACGCCCATGAACAGTGTCATACTTAATCATGTACACCATGTAATCGAGATCAATAAAGGGATCGTTTATCGCAACAACGTCAAAAGCCTCAGGATGACTAATAGCAGCGCGAAACACCAACCGACCGATCCGGCCAAACCCGTTTATACCAAGCTTTATCGCCATACGAATGCCTCCCAAAAGTATGATTGATGCTATATTTTATGAAAAATCGAATTATAATTATGTCAGGATCGATGGGGAAGAGGCATTAGTTCGACGTTCCTTTGCTAGAACCCAGATTTTTGCTGGCGTTTTCGTTTTTTATATCTTCAATTAACCTGTCGACCTTGGCCATTTCTTCGCGATTCTCAACCGTGCCAGTGTTAGGCGCGTCAGCGGTAGAACTTGCAACCGCAACGTCCTCTTTTTTTTCTACAACAGGCTTGTCTTCGGCGCTACCCAGATTCTTGCCAACCTGAATGCTAGAGATGACGCACAGAATGTACAAAATTAAAGAGAACTCAGTAACGATATTGACGATCTCCGTCGGCGAAAAATCCCGGCCAAAGTCCATAGTAACAGCCCAAAAGTTTGTGATAGAAATGAGCATAAACAAAGCGGCAGAGAACCCAAAATAGAACAGCTTTTTAAAGGTGGCCGCATTAAACAGCGTGGCAAAAAGCCGAGCCTGGCTGAACATAAAGAACAGCAAGAAGATTCTTGCAAGGGCGTTAGAAACGTGAATTACATTTGTCTGGATGGAGTTGTACTCAAAAAACAGCTTCAAAATCATAGCCAAAACCCATAGAGTCGGTATCAATGCAAGCAATTTGTTCTTTTCAAAATAATTTTTTTCTTTTATATAGCCAAGTCCGATCAAAACAAAGACGACCGCCGCCAAAACGCCGGTAACAATATAAAACAGGTCTACCCAATTTTTTTCTGCGGATGGCCAATAATATCTAAATTTTTCGACAGAATTCCACAAAGCAAGTGCAGCCGTTAAAATCGCAACGAATCCGGTTAAAAGATTTTTTTTAATCACAAAAACGTCTGGGGCATCTTTTGAAATATAACTTGCGACCATTATGATTCCAAAAGCGGCAGCCGCAATAATGAAGCAGACGATTTCAAAATTATCCCAATAAATTCTGACAGCGGGATTGCCTATTGACAAAATCTGGTACACTCGCAGACCCAAAATGGAAATAAACGAAATGACAAAAGGAATCCAATTAAGCTTTAATTTCATATCCAATGCCTCCAAAAGTCTTTTTATTATTTATTTTACCGCTAAAATAGCAATTTGTAAATAGGGCAGAGCCAAAAGTTTTATCATAAATCCTTAAAAAATATAATAAATTAAATAAAAAAGGATGATTTATTGCCATGAAACAAAAATTATTTTTTATGCTGAGTCTGTTGTTTTTAATCTTCTTCATACCCCTGGCCATCACAATGAAGGGCTTGTCAGACGTTAATTTTAAACTAAACTTTAAGCCACCAGAGCTAAACCTAAATTCGCTAAAGGCAATGTGCAGCGAGCCTTCAAAAGAAGAGCCTCAAAAAGAAAACACGTTTAAATTGCTAGACCAAGCCACAGGCCAGGTGCTAGAATTACCCGCCAGAGAGTTCATCATAAGCACGGTGGCGACAGAAATGCCCGCAACATTCGAAGAAGAGGCACTAAAAGCCCAAGCCGTGGCGGCGTATACATACTTTAGCTTTTTGAAAGAAAAAAACGCGCAAAGCCCCGATCCCGGCTTAAAAGGGGCCGACTTTGCAGTAGATTCGTCTAAAATGTACTATTATGCGTCAAAAGAGCAGCTACAAGAGCGTTGGGGCAAGGATTTCGATTTTTATTACGAAAAAATAAGCCAAGCTGTGGACGCAGTGCAGGGGCAAAGTTTGCGGCAAGACGATAAGTACATAGAAGCGCTGTACCATTCGATATCGTCGGGGAACACCGAAAGTATCGCGGACGTGTTTGGTGGCAGCTGCACGTATCTAAATGCCGTTGCAAGCCCTGGAGATTTGCTGGCGCCGGGCTATTTGAGCCAAAAAGAATTTTCTTTAGAGGAATTCAAAAATCTGGCAAAAGGCAAATGGCCAGATGTGTCTTTTGGCGAGGATCCGCAGAATTTTTTGCAAATAAAAAATCGAACCTCATCCGGCATGGTGCTAGAGGCAAAAGTAGGCTCAAAAAGCGCTACCGGTCGGGAGGTTCGAGAAATATTTTCGCTTCGGTCATCAAATTTTGAGGTAAGCATCCAAAACGACAAAATAGAGTTCACAACCAAGGGATACGGCCACGGGGTAGGAATGAGTCAGTACGGAGCCCAAAGCATGGCCAAGCAGGGCTCGGACTATAAGCAAATCCTGCTTTGGTACTATCCGAACACACAATTAAGTGCATAAAATCCGAAACACAAAGCTATTTTTCCGAGAACATCTTCATCAAACTTTTTTGAGAGTGCCCGTCACAAACGGCAACAACCTCGTCTCCAGAATAAATTTTCGTGTCACCTTGCGGAATTATCAGGCTTTCGTCCCTCAAAATAGAGATAATAAGCGAGGACTTCGGCAGCTCGATGTCCTTCAAAGAAGCGCCGTTTATTTTGGCGTCTTCCGGAATAACAATCTCGCAAATGGCGGCCCGACCCTTGTTAAGGCTCGTCACAAGGCGCATTTCGGCGCTCTCAACCTCTTGCTCAATTAGCCGGGTGATTATCTCGGTGCTGCTCACGGCGTTGTCCATACCGAGCTTCCGCAAAGCCTCCAAATTTCGGGGATTATTGGCCCGGGTTATGACCTTCTTCACCTGAAACCTCTTTTTGGCAAGCTGCGAGGCCACCAAATTATCCTGGTCGCTGCCCGTCACAGCAATAAAGCAGTCCGCCTTGTGCGTTCTAGCGTCGGCCAAGACCTTAATCTCAGTGCCGTCGCCACAAACGACCTCAACGTCCAGCACGTCGGCCAAATGCATGCATTTTATCTTGTTTTTCTCGATCAGTTCGACCTCGTAATCCCGCTCAAGCATGTTCTGCGCCAGATGGTACCCAAGCTTGCCGCCGCCCAATATAACAATTCTCATACAACCCGATAACAGCACTACAGCGAGGCTTTATCGATGTGCCCCCTTTTTTCAAATTTTAGTCGCTTATGCGCGTCAGAATGATCTTGTCTTTCGGATTCAGCACGATTTTTTGCCGCCCGTCATAAAGGTAAAGCTTGCCGTTTTCGCGCAGAACGCCCATAATGGTCTCAACCGCCTTCATCGGCACCGCGTCAACAGTCCGGCCAACTAAGATAGGATCGACTTCCTTCACAATGATCCCAACCGTGTTGTCGCCAAAATGCAGCTGCTTTTCGGTGAATTCGTTAACCAAAGCCGAGTACAAAGCGCCGCAAGCCAAGTTTGTCTGGCAAATTGTCTTTAACCCAAATTGATGAAAAACGTCTTCGCGCACCGGGTCGGTGATCCTCGCAACCACGTTCTCGACATAAAAAAATTCCTTCACGATCTGCGAAACGGTTATATTCAGATTATCGTCAGCCGTCACAACCGCAACAGCATCGCAGCTTTCGACTCCGGCATTTCGCAAAACGTTCATATCCATGGGCATTCCAATAACAGTCATACCGTCAAAATCGTCATCCAACTGTTCAAAGGCGTCCTCATCGCGATCAACAATAGAAACGTCGTGCCCGTGGTAGCAGAGGGTGTTGGCGAGCCGCGCGCCCAGCTTCCCGCAGCCAATAACAAGGATATTCATAAAAAGCACCTCAAAAACATCACGCAAACCGTGACTTTTTTGTATTTTTTCTTCATTATAACCAATCGCGCTGGCAAAATCAAGAACTCACGATTTTTTGGCAATAACAACGCGATCGATGCCACTCAAATCGCGAATAACCTCGATGTTATCTAGGCCCGCCGCTTTAAATATGTCCGCAACAGCGAGAGCTTGGCCAATGCCAACTTCCACGCAAAGATATCCACCCTGGTGCAAAAACTTGGTCCAGCTTTCAGCAATAGCTCGGTAAAACATCAATCCGTCAGAGCCGCCATCTAAAGCCATTTGAGGCTCGTTTAAAACTTCCTTTTGCAGACTTTTTAGCTCAGAAGTGGCAATATACGGCGGATTCGAGACGATTATGTCAAATTCATTAAAATTAAATTTATCTGCATCAAAAAGCACGTCAAAGCGCAGCGGAGTGATGTTTTCGACTGCATTTAAATTTATGTTCTCCTGCAAATATCTTAAAGCTACTTCAGAAAGCTCTACCGCGAAGACAGAAGCATACACGCGGAATTTGGCCAAAGTTATGGCTATGGTTCCCGGTCCTGCGCACAAATCCAAAATTTTCGACTTTTTAACGTCTTCTATAAGCGCCAAAACTTTTGAAACCAAGACTTCTGTGTCGCCTCGTGGAATCAGAACACCTTCGCCAACCTTAAACTCGATGCCCATGAACTCCCACGACCCTAGGATGTATTGCAGAGGACGCCCTTTTGCCCGCTGATATATCAATTCAAAAAATCTAGCAGATTTTTTTTCATCTGCGATATCATTTCCGTGTAAAATCAAACCCTGGCGGTCAAAACCTAAGCAAAACTTAAAGATGCACATAGCGTCAAAGGCAGGGGAGTCGACCTCAGCCCTGGTTAAAAGCCGGTTGCCTTGCAAATAGACTTGCGTTAACGTCATTTTTAAAGCCTTTCTTTTTTCGTTTAAAGAATTTTAACCCTCGCTCGTGGCCTTTGCAATGGGGATAGCGATGGTAACAACCGTGCCAACGTTTTCTTCGCTCGCAATATCCAAATTGCCAGAGTGCAGCTGGACGAGCTCATCAACCACTGCTAGGCCGATTCCAGAGCCTTTTTGAGTCGTGTTCGCCTTGTAAAATTTGTCCTTAACGTGAGGCAGGTGCTCCGCCGGGATGCCGCAGCCAGTGTCGCTGACCGAGATGTAAATGTACCCCGCGGCCTCCTTGATCTTCACAGTGACAGTGCCGCCGCTCGCGGTGTATTTGAGGGCGTTGTCTATAACGTTGATGAAGACTTGACGCAGACGGTTCTTATCGCCCAAAACTGGCGATAATATCGGAGGTTCCGCATAGATAAGTTCCTTGCCTTCCGAAGCGGCACGATCTTTGAACATGTAAACAGCCTCGCTGATTTCGGCCAAAATGTCGATTCGCTCCAATGACAGCACCATTTTTCCACATTGCAATCGAGAAAAATCCAAGAGTTCTTCCACCAAACCGTAGAGCCGCTCAGCTTCGTGGATTATAACTTTGAGGCCACGTTTGTTCATTTCGGAGTCCTTTTCTTCGCCGAGCTCAATAGTCTCGGCCCAGCCTTTAATCGCCGTCAGAGGAGTGCGCAGTTCATGCGAAATAGACGAGATGAACTCATTCTTAACCTTCTCGGCCTCGCCCAGCTTGCGCGCCATGTAATTCACAGTGTCGCAAAGCTCGCCAACTTCGTCGTCGTAGGGTTTATCTATTCTTGCGTTAAAATCTCCAAGCGCAATCTTCCGCGCCGTTTTGCCAATTTCCCGAATCGGATTAACGATAGAGTTGATGAAATATGAGCTGGACATAATGACGAAAAGCAAGATCGCCAGCCCAATGACCACGCAGCCAATTATCAGCCAGAAAATAGTGCTGTCAACAGACCGCAGCGACACAATATATCGAATGGAGCCGATGTATTCGCCGTCGGTTGTGTAAATAGCCTTCGTGGTGGCCATCACGTTTTCGCCAGAGGAATTCCGCCCGACAAAAAGCCCAATATGGCTCGCCGATTCTTGTGCCGTAGCGTAGTCGGTCATCTCAAAATTGCTGGCAGGCAAAAAGCCTGTAGAGGTAAAAATGGGCTTGTTGCTGCTGTTAAAGGCCACGACCTCCATCAAATTTTTATCTTCGAAATCCGAAATATACATCTTGGCCTTGGTCACAAAATCCTTCTCCGAGTCCTCCCGATAGCCCGGAAAAACGTTCACAAGGCTAGTCACCTTAGCGCTAACAGCTTGCTGTACGCCGTTGTAGAAAAATTCGTGAACGAAAACCGCCAGAACAAGCTCAATAGCGACCAAAGTGACCAAAATCATGCCCAGGCTATTAAGAAGCCACCGCTTGGTGATGCCCCGAACCAACATAAAACTCGCCTCTTTTCAAAAAAGACTATTCTCAAACCCACGTGTAGTGCAATTCTAAGCCTCCCACTTGTAGCCAAGTCCCCACACCGTCAAGATGTGCCGCGGAAGAGAGGGTTCATCCTCAACCTTCATCCTCAGTCTGCGGATATTCACGTCAACTATTTTCTCCTCGCCAACGTAATCATCGCCCCAAACATGATTCAGAATGTCCGTCCGGCTAAGCGCCGTGCTGGGGTTAGAGAAAAAATATTCCATAATCTGAAATTCAACCTGCGTCAACTCGACCAATTCGCCGCGCTTTAAGAGTGTTCGATTGCGCATATTCAAAATGAATTCGCCGGATTTCAGCTCTTCTTTAAACTTATTTTTAGCGCGCATCTGAGCCAAAGCCACTCGCCGATAAACCGCATCGATCCGTGCAACAAGCTCCGAGGGGCTAAATGGTTTCGTAACGTAATCGTCCGCGCCCGTCATCAAGCCAGTTATTTTGTCCATTTCCTGCGTCTTCGCCGTCAGCATGATTATCCCGATCTCGTTGTTCTGCTTCCGCAGCTCTTTGCACACCGAAATTCCGTCAATCCCCGGCATCATGATATCAAGCACCGCAATGTCAAAAGTCGGATCAGTCTCGTAAACCTGCAGCGCTTTTTCTCCGCAATCAGCCTCCGTCACGTCGTAGCCGGCCCTTTGCAAATTAATAACCACAAATTCACGAATTGCCGCCTCATCTTCCACAACCAAAATCTTCTTCATAAGCGTTAATCGGCACAAGAGCTCACCGCGTGCCTATACCTCCCCGTAAAATTTAAATAGTTCTAAAATTATTTTTAATCTCTTCAGCCGGAATGGCCAATTCAGAGTCCTCAACCAAAGCAATCGACGCATAAATACGGTTTCCTTCTTGCGTCAAAATCTGATATTCAGTCCTGTTGGACAGTTCGTCAAATTCTTTTTTAGGAAATACCGCAACATTCAAGAATTCTCGGTTCTTAACAACCTGACCGTCATGTTCTATGCGCTCAAAAATCCGCAACGTGCGCGAATTGTAGTCATAGCCGAACCGAACACTATAGTCGCCCAAGGTCGGCCGCTTCCATTTGCCGGGCACGACAAAAATATAGGAGTCCTTCTCGTTCATAATGAGGCTTTCGACGTAGTCGTTTTTGGCAGAAGCCACATTGTGTCGGAACCAAGACAAAACATAAGTGAATTTCTCGTTAGAACCATCGGTCAAGTCAACTTTAGGAATCTCAATAATCCCGTCGTTATTGATGTCGCTGGAATGAACAACGCTATTTCTTAGAAATTCCGGGGAACTCAGCTTTTGACTATCGTAAAAAGGCACCCTCAAGCGATTGGCAGCCTTGTCCCAATAGATAATCTCCGTCATAGTGCGACCCTTGTCGGTAATAGCATCAATCACGGCGCCGCACTGCGAATCATCTATTTTGCCAAACTGCGCGTGAGTGTACTTAACAACCGTCGAGTCTATGAGCGCGCTGCCCATCGCCTTAAATTTTCGGCTTTCGGAGTCTAATTTTAAAAGCCGAGCCCTGGCGGTTTTGTTGGCATCATCGTCAGACTGAGTATCCTCGCGCTTACTTACCGATAAAGTCAAAATCTCGGACCGACCATCGCCGTCAAAATCGCTCACAAGCATATCGGAGTAAGTCTCCTCTGGCGTCAAATCGTTATAGTCGCCGTCCTCATAGAGGATAACCGTAAGCTCCTTGCCGTAACTCGTGTAGCTGCTCCAGCCCAAAATGATGTCATCGATGCCGTCGCTGTTAATGTCGCCAAAGCAAACCTTGTCCAAGTCGACACCCTTGGCATCGATGGTCTTGATAATCTTCCACGTGTCGCCAACTTTGTCGATAACCATCACATAAGATTGCGCATCCTGCGAGGCCAGCTGATAAACCGCGATCGCCTCGTCCTGCGAGTCGCCGTCCAAGTCGTGCATAATAATAGCGGACTTAAAATCGCCGTTTTGCGGGTATTTAAAGATAATATCCTCGCCGACCGTGCGCTCAATAAGCGCCTGAATCTGCGCCATTTCGCCAGTGGCCTTGGGCGGATGCATCAAATTGCTGGTGTTAAAGTTGCTAAAAGAACACCCCGAAGTAAAAAGCATAATAAAAATTGGCAAAATCAGGATTTTTTTCATTTTATTAGCTCCTTTTTGTTGTCTATTCGCCTTGACATAGCTGCGCGATCAAGAATTTTATTTTTTTGCCCATCTCGCAAAACATTTTTTCGTGTTCTGTCGAAATATTCCCGTCAAACCCGGAGTTTAACAAATCTTCGGTCACATAAATTATCTCAAACCCGGACTCCTTAAAATAAGTGATGCTCTCGTAAAAAAGGCCATCGTCATCGGTCTTAAAGTAAATTTCGCCACCAGGCATTAAAAACTTTTTATACTTTTCAAGCTGCCGCGGATGCGTTAATCGGCGTTTTTTGTGCCTCGGCTTTGGCCAAGGGTTGCAAAAATTTATGTAAATCCGCGAGATTACGTCACTTTCGCTAAGGATATCGTCTATACGCTCGATGTTTTGCGCTGTTAAAAAAAGATTATCAATTGGCCGGCTTAGCGCAGAGTATTGACGCTCAACATTTCTTTTTGCAAGAGCCAAAACCTCGCTTTTTATGTCGACTGCAATAAAGTTTTTGTCCAAGCTTTTGCTAGCGATTTCTGCGATAAAAGAGCCCTTTCCGCACCCTAACTCTAAGTAAATCGGCTGTTTTTTGCCAAAAAGATTATGCCAGTTGCCCTTATTTAGCGTGGGGTCGTCAACAAAAAACTCGCAAGCTGCAAGCTCTGGCCTGGCCCAAGGCTTTCTTCTTATTCTCATTGTACAAAGATCACTGTAAAGAGGCCCGCGGCCCCCGTTTGCCTCCTTTTTCAATCGTTAAATTTTATTATATCATAAACGCGCGAACGCGCGCAAATTAATATCCCCAAATTTTCGCAGTCGTGAGGGCGATTCCAGTGCGGATTAAATAAAATTACCCAGCAAAATCCAGCAAATTCGCGTGCTTGACAGTGCGCGTAAAATTTGATAAAATAATATCATAAATTTATTTTTGTTGCAGGGCGCAAAAAGGGAGAAATAAAGCGTTATGAAGTTTATAAACATCGGGTTTGGCAATATGGTGTCATCCACTAGGATTGTTAGCATCGTGTGCCCGGATGCGGCGCCGATAAAGCGTGCTGTTAGCGAGGCGAGGAATAAAAATGAGCTAATAGATGCGACTTGCGGTAGGCGGACGAGGGCTGTCATTGTGACGGATTGCGAGCTTATGATTCTTTCGGCCTTGCATCCAGAGACGATTGTTAATAGGCTAAAAGGTGGATGCTCTCAAAACGGCGGGGAGGAACCAGATCTGTATGAATAATAATGGCTTGCTGATCGTTTTGTCGGGGCCTTCTGGTTCGGGAAAGGACACTGTGCTTGAAAAACTCTTTAAGCTTGATGATAACATTGTTAAGTCGGTCTCTGCAACGACGAGGCCTGCTAGGGGTGGCGAAGTTGACGGGAAGGATTACTTTTTTGTTTCGGAGGAGGCTTTTTGCGACGCGATATCGAATAAAACTTTGCTGGAACATGCCAAGTATTGCGATAATTACTATGGAACGTCAAAAAAAGTGGTCGAAAAACTGCTAAGCAGCGGGAAAGATGTTGTGCTAAAGATAGAGACAGAGGGCGCCAGGCAGATAAAAGAAAAGTGCGAGGACTCTTTGAGAATTTTTATACTGCCGACTTCCATGGAAGTTCTGGCGGATAGGCTGTTTAAACGCGGCACAGAAGACAAAAAAAGCTTGGAAAGCCGCTTAGCAAGGGCTGTTGATGAGATTGCATATTCGTTGGACTACGATTATATCGTTATAAATGACGACGCGGATAAATGCGCGCGGAATATTTATTCTATTATAAATGCCGAAAAATTCAGGGTTTGCAAGATGAAAAATATTGTTAATGAGGTGTTGAACAATGCAAAAACCATCGATCGATGAGATGCTGTCGGGCAAAAAGAGTAAGTATGCGTTGGTAATTGGCGTGGCTAAGCGCGCGAGGGAGATTACCAGAGAGGCCGAGCAAAATGGAGAGCCGCTGGTGGAAAAGCCAGTAAACCTCGCAATACGGGACTTTAAGGCGCATAAATACGAAATGTTTGAACCAGATATTAACAATTAGGCCGGTAAAATCATGGCGATAGGCCAAAATGCTGGGTTTGAGGAAGTTTTATGTCACAAAAATTCATTGTAAAAGTTGCGGTTGAGCATATTGTTTACCGACTGGATAAGCTTTATGACTACGTGCTGCCGGGTGAGCTCGCTGACAAAGTGGCTTTGGGCTGCAGAGTGCTGGTTCCTTTTGGAGTGAGCAACAAAAAGCGCCAGGGAATCGTGTTGCAGACAGAGGTTGCGTCGGAAGAAGCTGATGGGACTGGGATTAAATTAAAGGAGATTTTTGCGGTGCTAGATGAGGCGCCGCTTTTGAATGATGAGATGTTGAAGCTTGCCCAGTTTATGAAGCAGAAATATTTTTGCACGATTTTTGATGCCGCTAAATTGATGATCCCAGCTGGAATGAGCTTTAAGCTACATGAGAAGTTTAGACTGTGCGACGGATTTGATGAGACTCAAGTTAGTGACTGTACCGCTTTGGAGAGAGATTTGGTAGCTTACTTAAAAACTGCGATGGGATGGGTTGTTAAGGAAACTTTGATTGCCAAGTTTGGCGCAGATGCTTTGAATTGCTTGAAAAGCCTAGAAAATACAGGTGTGATTCAAAAAAAAGAGGCTAAGAAAAGGGCAGTGGCTGATGCTACGGTCAAGATGGTTCGGATAAAGGCAGGAGCTGTGCGGGATAACGTTAAACTCACATCCAAGCAAAAAATTGTCTTTGATGTTTTGAAGCAGAATTTGAGCGAAATTTCTTTTAAAGAAATTTTGTATTTAACCGGCGTTAGCGCCGCTGTTGTGGACAATTTGGTAAAAAACAACATTGCGGAGTGTTTTGACGATAAAGTTTATAGGGACCCCTATAAAAACATGAAGTTTTCGGGATTTTCAAGGGGTGTGACGTTAACAAAAGAGCAGACTGATGCTTACAAATCTATTTATGAGCTTTATAAAGCGCATGAATACAAGGTTTCGCTGCTTTATGGGATTACCGGTAGCGGTAAAACTTCAGTGTTCATGCGGTTGATAGAAGATGTCGTTGCAGATGGGAAAAATGTCATTGTTATGGTGCCGGAGATCGCGTTGACGGCGCAGATGGTGGCCATTTTTAAGGGCAAATTTTTAGATAAAGTTGCGGTTTTTCATAGCGGGTTGTCAGCATCGGAGCGGCTGGATGAATATCGGCGGGTTAAGGATGGCTTGGTTAACGTGGTTGTGGGGACTCGGTCGGCTGTCTTTGCGCCGTTTGAAGAGGTTGGGCTTGTTATTATGGACGAGGAACAGGAGCCAAGCTACAAATCGGAGGCCACACCTCGTTTTCACGCTAGAGAAATCGCCAAGTTTAGATGTTGTTATCATAATTGCTTGCTGTTGCTATCCTCTGCCACGCCGTCGGTCGAGAGCTTTTTTTTCGCAGAGCAAAAAGTTTATAACATAAATGTTTTGAAAAAACGCTACTCTGGCGCGAGTTTGCCGAAGGTTTCTGTTGTGGACATGAACAAGGAGCAAGAGGCGGGAAACTGCGGCGCGTTTAGCGAGCAGCTTATCGGTAGGATGGAGGAAAATTTGAACATTGGCAAACAGTCGATTTTGCTGCTTAATAGAAGGGGCTACCACACGATGGTGACGTGCCGGAGCTGCATGCAGGTGGTGATGTGCCCTAATTGCAGCATTGCACTGACGTTTCACTCTGCCAACCGAAGGCTGATGTGCCATTATTGCGGCTTTTCTATGGACATCACGGGCGAATGTCCAAGCTGCCATGAGCACGATTTGAAGTACATAGGCTTTGGAACGCAGAGGGCTGAAGAGGAGTTGCAAAAAAGTCTGCCAGATGCTAGAATTTTGCGGATGGATTCTGACACGACAATGACGAAGTTTGCTTACGAGAAAAAGTTGAACGCGTTTGCAAATGGCAGCTATGATGTGATGTTGGGGACGCAGATGATCGCGAAGGGGCTTGACTTCCCAAATGTCACTTTGGTGGGAGTATTGCTGGCGGATCAGGCCTTGTATGGCGCTGATTTTAGGAGCTATGAGCGGGCATTTTCGCAGCTTACTCAGGTAATTGGCCGGGCGGGACGAGCCACCGACAGCGGTTGTGCGGTTATACAGACGTTCACGCCAGAAAACCCAATCATAAAATTGGCGGCAGATCAGGATTATGACTCATTTTACAAAGACGAGATAGTGCTGAGAAGGGCCATGCTGTACCCGCCGTTCGCCAAGCTTTGCGTGATTGGTTTTGTGGGCGAGAGGGAAACTCGGGTTATAGACGCGGCATTTTTCTTTTTTGGAATATTAAAAGAGCTTATTAAAAGTGAGTATTCTGGCTTGTCTGTTAGAATTTTGGGGCCTTCGCCGGCTCGGATTTTTAAAGTTAATAATAAATTTAGATATAAGATAATTGTTAAGTTTAAGGACGAGAAGACGTTTGACAAGCTCGTTAATGACGCGCTTTTTAAGCTGGATGGGTGCAAAAAATTTTCTGGAATTAGCACTTTTGTTGACGTTAATCCGGAATCGATTTTATAAAATATTGAAAGGAATGTTGATATTATGGCGATCAGGAACATAGTTTTGGAAGGAGACCCGATTTTATCGAAGAAGTGCCGCGTTATTGAGAATTTTGACGAGAGATTAGCACAGCTTATCGACGATATGATCGAAACGATGCGGCTTAACAACGGAGTCGGATTGGCGGCGCCGCAGGTGGGCATGCTAAAAAGAGTGGTGGTTGTTCAGGTGGACAGGGACGAGCCGGCCATTGAGCTTGTTAACCCCGAGATTATCGAAGCGGAGGGAACTCAGGAGGAGGCGGAGGGCTGTCTTTCTTGCCCGGGGGAATACGGAATAACCAAAAGGCCCATGAGAGTTAAAGTCAAGGCATTAGACAGGCTTGGAAAAGAGCATATTTACGAGGGTGAAGCTTTGTTGGCGAGGGCTTTTTGTCACGAAATTGACCATTTGGACGGAATTTTATTTAAGAGTCATGTAGTACAGATGCTGGATGTATCGGATTTGAAGAGCTCTTGAAATTTGACTGGAAGGGTCAAAAACTTGTTTGCGGGGCGATAGAATGAGAATCATATTCATGGGAACGCCGGATTTTGCCGTACCGTGCCTTGAGGCTTTGATAAAGTCGAAGCACGAGGTGGTGGCGGTTTTCACTCAGCCGGACAAAAAAAGGGGGCGGGGCTACAAACTGGCGCCTCCACCAGTAAAAGAGCTTGCGCTGAGGCACGGGATTGCAGTCTTTCAGCCAGAAACTTTAAACGATGAAGAAGTTTTGCGCGTAATATCGAGCCTAGCGCCGGATTTGATTGTTGTGGTGGCTTATGGTAAAATATTGCCAAAGGCGATTTTGGCGCTGCCGGAGCGCGGATGCATAAACGTGCACGGGTCGCTGCTGCCCAAATACAGAGGAGCGGCGCCGATCCAGTGTGCGGTGCTAAACGGCGAGAATGTTACTGGCGTGACCACAATGTACATGGATGAAGGGCTCGACACCGGGGACATACTGTTAAGGGCCGAGACGCAAATCGGAGAAAATGAGACTTCGGGGGAGCTATTTGACCGGCTAAGCGTGATGGGCGCGCAGCTTTTACTGGAAACTTTACGAAAGCTAGAAAAGGGCGATATAATAAGGGAAAAGCAGGATGACCAAAAGGCGAGCTATGCGCCGCTGCTGAATAAATCGCTTTCGAAAATTGACTGGAATAAGCCGGCCGCCGAAGTGCACAACTTGGTGCGAGGGCTGAATCCATGGCCAGTGGCCGAGACTACTTTGGACGGGAAAGTTTTGAAGATATACAAAACGAAGCCGGTCTTATTGGAAGATAAGGCGGCACGTCCGGGCGAAGTGGTGAGCTTGACGCCTTTTGTTGTGGCTTGCGGAGGGGGCGCTGCTGTTGAAGTTTTGGAGTTGCAGTTGGAGTCCAAAAAGCGGATGAGCTCAGCAGACTTTGTGAGAGGCTACAAATTGAGTGTTGGAGCAACTTTAGGGTGAATTTGGGAGGAAATTTTATGTACGGATTTTATTGTTTTGATTACAGCTATTTTTGGTTCATGGTGCCGGCGCTGATAATTTCGCTTTACGCGCAGTTTAAAGTCAGCAGCACTTTCTCGAAGTATTCGAAGGTCAGAAATTCTAGGGGGCTTACTGGAGCGGACGCTGCTAGTCGGGTTTTGGCGCAAAACGGCGTTACGGGGGTTGAGGTTGAGCATGTTTCTGGCGACTTAAACGATCATTTTGACCCGCGAACAAACGTAATTCGGCTGTCTGACTCGGTTTATTCTTCTACTTCGGTGGCTGCTGTTGGAGTTGCCGCCCATGAGGCCGGGCATGCCGTTCAACACGCCAAGGGATATGCCCCGATGAACATCAGAAAAGCCTTGGTTCCTGTAACGAATATTGGCTCGACTTTGTCTATGCCTCTGATTTTTATTGGACTTTTGCTGCCGGTGCAATACGACTTCGTTGTTAATTTGGGCATCGCGCTGTTTAGCTTGGCGGTACTTTTTCAAGTTATAACGTTGCCGGTTGAATTTGACGCGAGCCGGCGGGCGATTGCAACGCTGGAGCAGGGCGGAACGCTTTGTGGAGAAGAGCTAACGGGTGCAAAAAAAGTTTTAACAGCAGCTGCAATGACGTATTTGGCGGCCACATTCACGGCTGTGATGTCTTTACTGAGGCTGCTTCTTATCGTGGCTGGTAGGCGGAGAGACGATTAGGCGATATTAAAAAGTGAAGGGATCGAAGATATGGCGCTGGTCGATATAAAGTCGATGTTTGAGGAGGAGCTTTTGGAGGCTTTTAAGAAGTCAAGTTACCCGGTGTATAGGGCTAGGCAGGTATATCTGTGGCTGGTTAAGGGAGTAAAGCGCTTTGATGAGATGCGCAACTTGCCCAAGAGCTTGATTGGCGAGCTTGCGGAGAAATATTACATTGCGGGTGTTGAGATTGCGCGAAAGTTGGTATCGAAAATTGACGGGACGATAAAATACTTGTTCCGCTTAAATGACGGAGAGTATATAGAGGCCGTTGTGATGAGCTATCGACACGGGTACACGATTTGCATATCGACGCAGGTTGGCTGCAAGATGGGCTGCAAGTTTTGCGCTACGGGGATGGGCGGATTTGCTCGAAATTTGACTGCTTCAGAGATGATTTCGCAGATTAAAGAGGCCGAGTTGGACAGTGGGATCAGGATATCGAACGTTGTACTGATGGGAATGGGAGAGCCGCTTGACAATTACGAGAATGTCGTTAGGTTTTTGAGGTTGGTTTCTTCTACGGAAAATTTGAACATCGGGATGCGCCATATTTCGCTCTCGACCTGTGGTATAATTGATAAAATCTACAAACTGGCCGAAGAAAAATTTCAGCTGACTTTGTCTGTCTCGCTGCACGCACCGGACGATTTGACTCGAAGCAAGATAATGCCGATAAATAAGAAATATAGTTTGGATGCCCTTTTGGAGGCCTGCAAATTTTACATAAGTAAGACGAATAGGAGAATTTCGTTTGAGTATTCGATGATAGCTGGGGTTAACGACAGCAATGAGTGCGCTAGATGTTTGGCAGAGAGGCTCCGCGGAATGCTGTGCCATGTTAATTTGATTCCTGCTAATGACGTTGATTTTGCGCCGGGGAGTTATAAAAAAAGCGGGATGGAGCGAATAAAAAAGTTTGTTAATATCCTTGAAAAATATGGCATAAATGTTACAATAAGAAGGACGCTGGGTGCGGATATAAATGCTTCGTGTGGGCAGCTGAGGAGATCTACAAAGACGGTGGAGGTGTAATATGCGAGTATTTGGGAGAAGCGACATTGGCTTAAAAAGAAAGTCGAATCAGGATTGCTTTTATTATGCCAAAGTGGGCGAAAGTGTGCTGTGGGCCGTTGTTTGTGACGGTATGGGTGGAGTCAACGGTGGCGACGTTGCTAGCAATTTGGCGGTGAAGAGCATTAAGGAGTCGCTGAGTAACGAAATTTGGGAAGAGCTTGGTGAAATTCAAAGTAGCGATATTAAAAAGATGCTGAAAAACGCGCTAAAAAAGGCTAACCTTAAGATTTTTACTAATGCCCAAGATAACAAAAATTTAACTGGCATGGGGACTACGGCGGTTTTGGTGGCTGTTGTTAATGACAAAATCCACGTGGCCCATGTTGGTGACAGCCGGGCTTATTTGGTGCGGCAGGGCAAGATTAATCAGCTTACAATTGACCATTCGATGGTGCAAGAAATGATAGACGAGGGCGAAATTACCCATGAGGAAGCCAAAATGCATCCTAATAAAAACATAATTACGCGCGCGCTTGGGATTAGCAAGGACGTGGATGTTGATTATTCTATGAAAACAAAGAAGCCAGGGGACGCTGTTATAATCTGCACGGACGGTTTGACTAATTATCTTGACCAGAAGGAAATTTTGGATTATTTTAAAATGGAAAAGGGAGAGGCTTTTGTGGATGACTTGATTTCTGCAGCTAATGAACGCGGTGGAGCGGATAATATTACGGTTGTGGCTTTGTGCGAGTGACGAAAACTGCGAATAATTGGGGCTTTTAGTGATTATATTGTAGAGGTGAAAATTATGGATAAATACGTGGGCAAAAGGCTGGATGGCCGGTACGAGATAAACGAGCTGCTTGGCTGCGGTGGCATGGCCAGAGTGTATCGCGCTTATGATATAATTGACGATAGAACGGTTGCTATAAAGATTTTGAAGGACGAATTTTTGAGCAATCGTGACTTTATAAGAAGATTTAAGAATGAGTCTAAGGCTATTGCAGTTTTGTCGCACCCGAATATTGTGAAGGTCTACGACGTTAGCTTTGGCGACAAAATTCAGTATATTGTGATGGAAAACATCGACGGAATAACGCTGAAGGAGTACATTGATAAACAACATGAGATCAATTGGCGCGATGCTGTTTATTTTACTATCCAGATTTTAAGAGCCTTGGAGCACGCCCACGAGAAGGGGATCGTGCACCGTGACATAAAGCCGCAGAATATTATGCTTTTGAAGGACGGGACGATTAAGGTAACAGACTTTGGAATTGCGAGGTTTTCTAGAGACGAGACCCGCACCATGACGGACAAGGCGATTGGTTCGGTCCACTATATATCGCCGGAGCAAGCGCGCGGAGATATAACGGACGAGAAATCGGACATATACTCTGTTGGCGTTATGATGTACGAGATGCTGACCGGACGGCTGCCATTTGAAGCGGATAATGCGGTTTCGGTGGCCATTATGCAGATGCAGTCTGAGCCGAGGAGGTTAAGAGAGATTAATCCTGAGATCCCAGAGGGGCTCGAGGATATCGTCTTGAAGGCTATGCAAAAAAACGCTGAGAACAGATATAGCTCTGCGGCCGAAATGCTGCAATCCATCGAGGCTTTTAGGAAGAATCCGAGTATTCGCTTTGAATATAAGTACTTTAATGACGATGCGCCCACGAAGTATTTGGACGCGATTAATAATATTAAGGAGAACAAGTCTGGCGTTAGCTATGCCGATGGCTATACATACCGCGAGGATCAGGAGACTTCGGAGAAACGCTCGAAGGCTATTAATATCTTGATTGGCGTTGGGATCGCGCTTGTTATTTTTCTTGCTGTGATGGGGCTTGGGATGGTCTCTGGCTGGTTTGGATTTGGCAACAAGGACATTGACGTGCCGAACTTTTTGGGCATGAAGGTTACGGACGTGGTGGACAACAGCAATTATAAGTTTACGTGGAATATTGAGCAAGCCTATGACGCCAACAAGCCGGAGGGGGTTATAATTGATCAGGACCCGAAAGCGGGCTCGAAGAGGGTGAAGGAAAACTCAAAGATAACGCTGACGGTGAATAGTTCGGGCACTTTGGTATCTATCCCGGTTCTGCGCGGGCTGACTCTTGATGCCGCGAAAGCTAAAATTAAGGATGCTGGCTTGGTTTACGAGGTTTTAACGGTTGAAGATAGCGAAACTGCCGAGGGGATCGTGAAGGGGACGGACCCAAAAGAGGGCACGGAAGTTGTTGTGAACAGCATGGTCAGGATTCTTGTGAGCAAGGGGCCGGCCGAGAAGAAGGTTGCTGTGCCGGACGTTATAAACAAGAGTTTGACTGAGGCTGCAAAGTTGATTTCTGAGAAGGGACTTAAAGTCTCGGAGAATGTGGTTAAAGAAAAAAGCTCCAAGCCTAAGGACACCGTCCTTTCAACGGATCCATTGCCTGGGGTTGAGATAAACGAAAGCACGGCGGTTACTTTGACGGTTAGCTCTGGGGAATCGCAGGAACGGACGTTGAAAATTAACGTTGATTTGCCGTCTAGTGTGAGTAGGGAAGTGAGCATGAAGGTCTATGTAAACGGCGTTATGGACGCTGGAAACTCTAAGACTGTAGTTCCGGCGTATAATTCGAATTATTCGTTTTCGATAAAGGGCTCTGGAGAGGCAAAGAGCGTGGTTGTGAATTTGGATAACCAGAAATACCGGGTCTATGAGCTCAACTTTAGCGAAGAGACGGTGCGCCTGGTCGAAAAGTATAATTTTAATGACAGGCTTTCTTAACCGGTTGGCCGCTTAAAAAGCGAAAAGAGTCAGGTTTTCTTTCTAAATTGAAGGGCTCCCATGATTAAAAGAAGGAGTGCGAACAATTTTGAAAGGACGCGGCTCTCGATGAAACAGGCAAGGTAAGAGCCGGCTAGAGCGCCAACTAGGCCGAGCAGAGAAAAAATTATGGCGAGTTTGAAGTTTACAAGCCCTTTCTTGATGTAAATTATGATGGCAACGATGGCGGACGGGATGAAAAAAAGCAGGTTGATGCCTTGGGCCAGCGTTTGAGGCGTTTGCGTGAATAGATTAAAGTAAATTAGCAGAACGCCGCCGCCGCCAAGCCCCATCGCGCCGATTGTGGCTGAAAGTGTGCCGGCTATGGCGGCCATTACCCAGTTCATCTTAAAAGCAGCTGAATCGCTGCCCAGACCATGAATCCGCCAAAAAGTTTGCGTAGAAGTTCTTGGTTAATTTTGGCCAAAATTAAAGAGCCGATAATCGCGCCCAGAACGCTAAAAGGCAGATATGGCAACGCGTCGAAGAGGGTGACGTTGCCTTTTATGAGGTAGACAATGGCGCTCAGCAGGCATATTGGCAGGATGATGCAAACAGAAGTGGCGTGGGTAGAGCGCTGGTCAAGGCCATATTTTTTCAATATAGGAACAATCAGCATACCGCCGCCAGCCCCCAAAAGACCGCTGATTATCCCGGCAAGCACCGCCAAAATAGGGTATAACTTTTTAGCCAAGCTGCTGTTCAAAGGGATCCCTCCTCCGCTAAACTTAGTATTATCAACGTTTTTGAAATTATTAATCGGCTAAAAATAAATTAAAGTAAAACAAAAAGCTAGCACGATAAAGCCGGTGCTAGCTTAACTTTTTGAAAGATTTTTCGAGATAATCCAGGTTTATTGAGCTTTACGCTTTATGATGAAAACAGAAATGCCAATAAAAACTATGGACATGGCCGCAAACAAAATAATGTTGAAAGCACTCTCTTTAACGACGAGCGGTGCCGACGCTTGCTGAAAGGCAAAAGCATTATTTTGAGCAACGGATTCATCGGGAATTTCGCTATCATCAAGGCTGTCGTCGATACCGGCACTATTTACAGGGAGCTCAAAATCGCCGTCAGTAGGCGAGCTTTTGAAATTTGCTTGAGTGGAATCTTCTTTGCTAAGCCGATTCACCTTAACTGTATAAACTTTTTTGGACTTTTTATCGGCAGAAGTAACCGTCAAATTAACATCCGTTACCGTACCAGCGCTTTTTAGCGTCTTGCGGTTGGCTTTGACATTGGCGGTGTCGTCCAGCGGAGCAGTGATAAACTCTATGGTGCTCTTAGAGTACGGCACGTCAACAGAGTAAGTGGTAATATCGGCGGAAAAGGCCGGCGTTATCGTATAATCATCAAGAGAAAGAGTCGCGAGGTCACAGTTGGCGTCGCCGGTCTGGACCACATTAATTTCAACCGGATCGATATTTGGCAAAGGAATAGCGGTCGCATCGTAATCGCAGAGGCCATCAACAAAGGCAGAGACCTCCAGCGGCCCGATATCGCAGCTCGACAAAACTTTAAAATTTAGCTCAAGCATAGTCTGAACACTGCCGGACTTAAGGTTGACGCCGTTTTCAGAAGTCACAAACAGAACGGTCAAATCACCGTCTTTGGTGTAGCTTTTGAAATCGTCATTGTTTATGTAGGAGTAGAGGCCTTTGTACGACAACTTAGAGCTATCAAACTTGACTTTTAGGCGATAGGCCGAGACATTAATGGGCTCAGAGGGCAGAAAATTCAGGCTGAATGTGATTTCTTCGCCACTAACCGGATAAGGATTGTCGCAAGCAAGGGAGATTGCAAGGGTGTCGTCGCTGAAAGCAAAAGTCGGATTAGCGCGATTAACCGAGAAAACAAACGCAAAGCAAAGATAAAAACACGATATGAATTTAAAGCATCTCAACAAATTTATCAACCCATTTTATTTTAATCTGTTAAAATTATATCATGTTTTTGCCGTAGCGCAAGTATTTTTGAAGAAATTTGTCAAATTATGAAACGCGGGTCAAGGATTAGGCTTCCTCTTTTTAATAAAGAGCACAGCCAAATAAACCACGATAAACCCGATTAAAACGGCGACCAGTCCGAACTGATCTTTTTGTTCGCCGGTCTTTATATTGATCCAAAGCGAATCGATAATCGAGTTGATGTCGTCTGGCAGATAGGTAAAAACCTGGGTGCTTTTTAAGGTGGAGTCATCTGGGTAGCAGATTTTGCTGCTGGCGACTTCAGGGCCAAGCCGATTCTTAACCGCAGTTTCGGGCGAAGAATAGCCGATATGCTTGATGTTTTCGGTCGCGATGGCAGGATCGCACATAAAATTTATGTAAGCCAAGGCTTCATCAAGATGCTCCGAGTTTTTCGGAATACACATGGCGTCAACAAAGCGATTGGTGCCTTCTTTTGGAATAACGAAGCCAATATCCTTGTTTTTTTGCGTCAAAAGCGCGGCGTCGCCGTTATAATAAGGTGCCAGCGCGGCCTCATTGTTTGCCATTTTGTCAAAAATTTGATCCATAACATAGGCTTGCACAAGCGGCTGCTGCTCTTTCAATTCTTTGGCAGCCACGAGCCAGTCCTCTCTGCTCTTGGAGTTCAAGGGGATCCCGAGCCTAAACTGAGAGATTGCAAAGGCGTCGCGAGGGTTGTCGAACATCAAAATTTTTCCGGCGTATTTGGGGGCCCACAAAATGTCCCAGGTTATCTTGTCTTCCGGCTCTAAGACAAGCTTTTTATTATAGAAAATCCCAACCGTGCCCCAAGTGTACGGAACAGAGTACTCGTTTGTAGGGTCGTATTCAAGGCCACGAAAGGAATCATCAATGTACGAAAAGTTAGGAATCGCATCAAAATTGAGCTTTTTAAGCATCCCTAAAGCGATCATCTTAGAAATCATATAGTCGGAGGGAATAATCACGTCATACTTGGTGCCGCCGTTTTGCAGTTTCGCAAAAAGCGCCTCATTGCTAGAAAAAGTACTATAATTTACATGAATTCCCGTCCGCCGAGTAAATTCCTCGTTAACATTTAAGCTGCCGTCCGTCCCGTCGGAGATATACTCACCCCAGTTATACACATTGATAGTAACAGCGGGCTTGTGGCTATTTTTATATATGGCGATGCACGCTAAAAATGCAAACGCAGAGGCGAAAAAGAGGATAACAGCGGCCAAAACTAACCTGGACTTTTTTTTCAATATTTTCTCACCCAAATTCCTTAAAATCTAAATAATAGCAACAGTCTAGTTGCGATTTTTGCCCTCATCCTTAATCTGGCGCAGGTTTATGGCAATCAGAAGCAAGAGAACAACCGCGAATAATATCGTCGAAAGCGCGTTTATCTCGGGGCTGACAATCTTCCGCGTCATAGAATATATCGCAATGGGTAGCGTTTGAGTGGCGCCGCTGGTAAAGTAGCTGATAACAAAGTCGTCGAGCGAAAGGGTAAAAGCCATAATAAACCCCGTGACGATGCCGGGGAAGATGTCCGGCAAAATAACCTTAAAAAAGGCACGAGCGGGAGTGCAGCCCAAATCTTGAGCCGCCTCGTATAAATAAGGGCTAATCTGCCGCAACTTTGGCAAAACAGAGAGCACAACATACGGCAGACAAAACGTGGTATGAGCAAAAATCAAAGTGACGATGCCGGGCCGAAATATCCCCAAATTTTTATAAACAAACACGAAAAGAAGCATCAAAGAGA
This sequence comes from uncultured Eubacteriales bacterium, assembly GCA_948968885.1. Lineage (GTDB taxonomy): Bacteria > Bacillota > Clostridia > Oscillospirales > Acutalibacteraceae > CAG-557. The sequence goes on from CAREUR010000008.1 coordinate 23,105, forward strand.
CGCCTGTAACAATCTCCGGATTAACAATCGGCAAGTTATTCACGTTCATAACAGAGCGCTTGGCCCAGCGCCGCATCTTCAAAATGCCAAAACAAGCAACGGTCCCAATAACGGTGGCCAAAAACGAAGCAACAACCGCGACGATTATAGTATTAAACAGGGCGCGCAGAATTTCTTTATCGGCAAATAATTTTGCATACCATTTTAAAGAGAACCCCGTCCAAATGTTGCGGCTCTTGGATTCATTAAACGAAAAGACTATGAGCACGACAAGCGGAGCATACAAAAAGAAGAAAATAAGCCACATGTACAGCTTAGATATCAATTTAGACTTCGAGTTTACCAGTGATTTCAATGTGCATCCTCCTTTAGCAAAAAGCGATTTTCTAGCGGTACGCCGCCGGCACAGAAAGTTCATCCGAGTCGTCAAACTGGTTCATAATCCCAATAGAGATGAAAATCAGAATCATCAAAACAAAAGAAATAGCCGACCCCAGGTGCGGATTATATGTACTGCCCAAAAATTGCATCTCGATAAGATCTCCAACCAGAATGTGCGCACCGCCGCCCAGCATTTTAGAGATGATAAAAGTGCTAACGGCCGGCACAAAAACCATAGTGACGCCAGAGATAACTCCCGGCAAACTGAGGGGCAACAAAACCTTAAAAAAGACTTTTCTTCTGCCAGCGCCCAAATCTTGCGCCGCTTCGATAATTTTTTTGTCTATTTTAGAAATAGCAGAGTAAATCGGCAAAATCATATACGGCAAAAAATTGTAAACCATCCCCAAAACCACGGCGCCAGAAGTGTTTATAAAAGAAACAGGCTGTGAGACTCCCAAAAAAGAGAGAACCTTATTCAAAAGCCCGTTATTCTCAAGAATAGTCATCCAAGCGTAAGTCCGGAGCAAAAAGTTCATCCACATGGGCAGCATAATGAGCATAACGACGATGCCCTGCCTTTTTGCGGGGACCTTAGCAATAATATAAGCAAGCGGATACCCCAAAAGAAGGCAAATGGCGGTAGAAAGAGCCCCCAACCCAATTGAGCGCAAAAATATATTCGAGTAATAGCCCACGTTAATAATATTCTCAACAGTAAAGCTCCAGGTTTTATCGGTAAAAGCGAAAACCAAAACCAAAAGCATTGGCACAAGCGTAAATATCGCCATCCAAACGATATAAGTCAGCGACAAAGCTTTAACCTTCATTTTTATCACCAGCCTTAGTGATGCCTTCATCCGGCGAATTTTCCTCATAAACCTCGTACATTTCGTCGCTAAAGGCACTGTAATCGCCATACTCGCCAGAATGTTCCGACTTTTTCATGATGTGAATGTCATCCGGTTGCAGCAAAAGCCCAATAACATCGCCCGGATTTTGGTTGTCGGTAGACTGAATCATCCATTTAAAGCCGTCAATGTCCACAATGATCTCATAATGCACGCCAATAAACGTAACCGAAGTAACCGTGCCCGAAATATGGCCGTCCTCTGGCGAGGTAACCTCAATATCCTCCGGCCGAATCACAACATCGACATTCTCTTTTTTTAGAAAGCCCGCATCAAGGCAATCAAACCTCCTGCCAGCAAACTCCACAACGTAATCCTCGTGCATAATGCCGTCGATAATGTTACTCTCGCCAATGAAGTCCGCAACGAAGGCGTTTTTTGGCTCATTGTAGATGTCCTGAGGCGAACCAATCTGCTGAATTTGGCCACTGTCCATAACAACAACCGTGTCGGACATAGAGAGCGCCTCCTCCTGGTCATGCGTAACGAAAACGAAGGTGATGCCCATTTTTTGCTGAATTTTTTTGAGTTCGGTCTGCATATCCTTGCGCAACTTCAAATCAAGAGCCCCCAAAGGTTCGTCCAGCAAAAGTACCTTAGGGTTATTCACAAGAGCCCGAGCAATGGCGACGCGCTGCTGCTGGCCTCCGGATAAATTTGCAATATTTCGATTTTCAAACCCAGAAAGGCTTACCATTTTAAGCATCTTAGCGACCTCAGAGCGTATCTGAGACTCCGGCTTCTTCTGAACGCGCATACCAAAGGCGATGTTCTCATATACATTCAAATGGGGGAAAAGAGCGTAATTTTGAAATATCGTGTTAACAGTACGTTTATGAGCCGGCAGCTTTGTAACATTTTTACCGGCAAAAAAAACCTCGCCACTATCGGGCTGAACAAATCCGCCGATTATGCGCAAAATCGTGGTTTTTCCGCAGCCAGAAGAGCCTAGCAAAGTGACGAAATCGCCATTTTTTATATTAAGGTTAAAATTCTTCAAAACGGTATTTCCATTAAAAGAAACAGTAATATTTTTTAATGAGATTATCACATCTTTTTCCAACCCAAAATATCTCCTTTAAAACCCTTTTAATCGCTAAAATTTTATCACAAATAAAATGATAATTTGAAACGTGCAAAATGTCAACAAAAAGAAGGATCGAAGGCAAAAAGGCATGCACGAAAACAGTTGATAATTATGTACAAATATTGTGCAAAGAAAATTATAAGCAAAGTTTATCAAAATGTAATTTAACTTTGAAAAAGACTTGAATAAAGTGAAAAAATTTGATATAATCTATTACGTCTTGCGGAATGTGACTTTTTAATAATTAGGCGTGCGCATTATAAATTTGCAAAGGGGGGTCAATTATTAAGTCTTTCTTTTGATAATTCTTAATTTTTGCGCACACTAAGTGTCAGAGCAACAAAGTCCGCAAAATTTATTACCTTTAATTTAAAGGAGAATGTAAAAAAATGACAACCCAACAACAAACTCAAACTAAAGAGTTTAACAAGTTTCAAGAATTGGTTTGGCCCATTCATACTTATGAGCTAAAAAAATTCTTGCCTATGAGTTTTCTTATGGCGTTTATCCTTTTTTTCTATACCTTGGTTCGCGATTTAAAGGACATTTTTGTACAGTACCATACAAACATATGGGCTGGAGCCGGTAAGATGGAAACAACTCAGCTTATCAGTGCACTTAAGATTTGGTATGTTATGCCGGCTGCGTTTTTGGTGGTTATTGCTTTTAACTTTTTGATGAACAAATTTAGCCTTGAAAAGACATTTTACATAATTGTCGCTTCTTTTATGGTCTTTTATGCGGTGTTTGGCTTTGTTCTTTACCCAAACCTTGACAGCTTAATTATGTCTACAGAGCAAATTACTGCTATGACTGAGGCTGCACCACAGTTCTTTAGAACATTTCTTACCTGTTTGGGCAACTGGCCAACTACTTTGTTTTATGTGATTTCGGAAATTTGGGGAACTATGGGAATCTCCTCGTTGTTCTGGATGTTTGCAAATGCTGTTACTATGAAGCACGAAGTAAAAAGATTTTTTGGATTGTTTTCTTTAGTTGGCAATATCGGCGTAATTTCTGCTGGAGTTACAATAAAAACAGCTTTAAAAGACGCCTCTGTTGCAAACGTAAAGATGCTTATGATAGCATTGCTAGTAGTTGCATCAGCTGTTATAGGAACTGTTTGGTATATAAATAATGTTGTTTTAAAAGATCCAAGATTTTACGACGCTTCAAAGGTTAAACCTAAAAAGAAAAAAGGAAAAGTTAGTGTGCTTGAAGGTATAAGGATTTTATTTACAAATTCATATTTATTGCTAATTGGCATGCTTGTCATGGGTTATGGAATTGCCATCAACTTTGCAGAAATTATTTTGAAAGCACATATGAGAGAAGCCTTTGAAGGCGAGCAATATGCTTCTATGCAGGGTAATATATCCATATTTACCGGCGTTTTCTCTATCGTGGTTGTTTTCATTGGTGCTTATATTTTAAGAACTTGCAAATGGAAAACCTCTGCGGTCATCACTCCTTTAATGTTCCTAATTTTGGGCGGAATCTTCTTTGCGCTGGTTCTTTATAGGCATTTTGTAGCTGCACAAATTTTTGGAATGTCGGCTCTAATTTTGGCAACTTGGGTTGGCATTATTCAGGACGCTTTGTGTAAGAGTATCAAGTATTCTCTGTTTGACACAACCAAGAGTATGGCTTACCTCCCTCTTGATGACGATGTCAAAACAAAAGGCCAGGCTGCGGTTGAAGTCATCGGCGGCCGTGCGGGCAAAGCTGGCGCATCGCTTATTCAACAGGTTATGTACGGCATAGTTCCAAACATAATGTCGCACGTTGTGACTATTGTTGGAATCTTTGGTGTTACGGTGGTTGCATGGACATTGTCAGTGTTTGGCTTGAGTAAAAAGTATGAAACGGCCGTTGCAGCCAAAAACGAAGAAGAACTTAAGTAATAAGTGCTAGATTTAAGTTAATAGGCATAAAAATGAGCCCTGTCGCAGTTATTGTGACGGGGCTTTGATTTTTTATTATTTTAGATTTAGCGATTTCAATTATTTTTTTGCCAGTTCCAAGTATCTGTGCACATTTTTTCTATGCCAAATTTGGCTCTAAAGCCGAGCTCTTTTTCGGCCTTTTTTGTGTCGGCAAAAACTATTGGGAGGTCGCCAGCCCGGCGGGCACCGATTTTATAATTAATTTTTTGTCCAGAAGCCTTTTCAAAAGCGCTTATTAGCTCCAAAACGCTGTAGCCTTTGCCGGTGCCAAGATTATAAATATTCAGACCGTTGCCAGAATCACACATTTTTTCTAAAGCCTTTAAATGGCCATTGGCAAGGTCTACAACGTGGATGTAGTCCCGGATGCAGGTCCCGTCAGGAGTATCATAGTCGTTGCCAAAGACGGTTAGCAAGGGCAGCTTTTTTGCGGCCACCTGAGAAATATAAGGCATGATGTTGTTTGGGACCCCACAGGGTTCCTCGCCCAAAAGGGAACTGTCGTGCGCGCCAATAGGGTTAAAGTAGCGCAAGATGGTGATATTCCAGCCGGGGTCGGCGGCAAAAATGTCTTTTAAAATCTCCTCAATAAAATATTTCGTGCGGCCGTAAGGATTGCACACGTTGCCAGTCGGCATGGACTCATCGTAGGGAGCCTCGGAACTATTGCCGTATACGGTCGCAGAGGAGCTAAATATCAACCGCCTAACGTTAAATTTCTGCATCGCCTGGCACAGAGCCACGGTCCCAGCGACGTTATTATCAAAGTAAGTTAGCGGATTTTTAACCGACTCGCTAACAGATTTTAATCCGGCAAAATGGATAACGGCGTCGACCTGGTTTTCGCAAAAAATTTTTTCTAAAACTTTTTTATCGCGGATATCTCCAACATATAATTTTACTTTTTTGCCCGTAATTTTCTCAACACGCGAGATAACGTCAGCCTGGCTGTTACAGAAATTATCGAGAATGACAATATCGTGCCCAGCGCCCAAAAGCTGAACGCAAGTGTGACTGCCAATATAGCCCGCGCCACCGGTCACAAGGATATTCAAAAGATCAACCCCAATAGCAAGATTTTTTAAGCCAAAATGCGAACTTCAAATCAAAAACCGGGGTAAATACTCAATTATAATATAGCAAATCGAAATAAACGGGATAATTTTAAAATTAACGCCGCCAAATTTATTAATCTCATCCTCAAACAGCTTGCGGTCGCCCTTGCAGAGGACTTTAATCTTCTTAATCTTAGAGCAGCAGTTTTTATAGTAAATTCTGTTAGCGCAAAAGCCCGAAAACAGCATGATGGCGAAGGTTATGATTTTTACAATGGATGGCAAAAAGACGATAAATTTCTGCAGCAGCGGCAGAGCGTAAAACTGAGCTAAAATCAGGTCGTATTTGTCCAGAGTAATGTCGGCGCTGCTTGTGACTCCGACCGACTTAAAAATAGAAACCAAAATGTCGTTTGCGTAAGTAAACTCGATAAACGTAGACAAAACCGAAAGGAAAATAATCAGCGAAGTAAAGATAATCCCGATTTTATATAGCTTTCGGTACAAAAACCAAGCGCCAGAAAACAAAAAAGCGCTAAAATTAAATCTGCTTTTGCCGGCCTTGCCAATATTCTTGAAAATTGGTATATAATACAATAAGTTTCCCTTGATATACCGAGCAAAGTCCGAGATTTTTATGTCGTCAATAGTCTCGTTCTCGTTAATCTTAAAGATCGGCTCAAAACTAGGTGCAGGGTTAATCGGAAATCCGTTAATGAACGTAGTGGTGCGCACGGAGCCACCAGCCAAAGGACATCCGCAATTGCTGCAAAAGCTGGAACCTTTTGAGTTTTCCTTTAAACAGCGGGGGCATTTTTTAGAGTCAGCTTCAGCACCAACCCCTTGCGGCTGAGCATTCTCGCCTTGAGCGTTTGGATTAACGTAAACATAGCCTTCGCCGTGCTTTTCGCTATATAAGCATTGGCCGACAGACTCATAACATTTGCGGTGATACGGCGTTCCGCACTCGGGGCAAACAACAATATCGTCATCTATTTTACATTCATTTTTACAAACGGCGCAGGGGCCGAATTTTCTATAATTTTTCATTAATTTTGCTCCTTTTTCTTTTTTTATTATACTTAAATTAAATTTTACATAATTATTCTATAAAATTCAACACCGACTTTTAAGCGCCGCACGTGTGCCGCCTTATAGTGGGGCCGTGACTGCGCGCGGGTTTACAATTGTGGAAAGTTAAGGTATAATTATAGCTATGTTAAGTGTTGTGGAGGAATGTTATGTTGCAACTCGAAGAGTTAAAGCTAGCTCTTGCGGATATGGCAGGCCCTTTAAAGGATTTGGCCGAGGCTATTGGCCTCTCTAAGATAAAAGAAGAAATATCGCAGCTTGAGGCCGAATCTGCCGCGCCGGACTTTTGGGACGATATGGAAAAATCGCATAAAACCTTGCAAAAAATTAGCTTTTTAAAAAATAAACAGCAGAAATATTTAAAGCTGAAGTCTCTTTATGACGACGTAAAAGTGCTGATCAGCCTGGCAGAGGAGGAGCAGGATGAGTCTTTGCTGGAAGAGATTGAGTCGAGCTTAAAGACGGTGCAGACGGAGCTAGAAAGCCAGCGGCTAGAGACATTGCTAAACGGCGAATACGATGCTAAGAATGCGATTTTGACACTGCATGCTGGGGCTGGCGGAACAGAGGCGCAAGACTGGGTAGAGATGCTTTACCGGATGTACTGCCGGTGGGGAGAGCGGCATGATTTTAGGGTTAAGACGCTGGATTATCTTGACGGCGAAGAAGCTGGGCTTAAGAATGTCTCGATTCTGATTGAAGGAGTTAATGCTTATGGATATTTGAAGTCGGAGGCTGGGGTGCATCGGCTGGTTAGGATTTCGCCCTTCGATTCTTCTGGCAGGCGACACACTTCGTTTGCCTCGGTTGAGGTAATGCCCGAGATTGACGACGATTTTAACGTGAAGATCGCGCCGGACGACATAAAGATGGACGTTTTTAGGGCAAGCGGAGCCGGAGGTCAGCATGTTAACAAGACTTCTTCGGCTGTCCGGCTGACGCACATACCTACGGGGATTATCGTTGCCTGCCAAAACGAGAGAAGTCAGCACCAGAATCGGGAAGTCGCCTTGAAGATGCTGAAATCTAAGCTGGTTGAGATTAAAGAGCGCGAACATCTGGAGAAAATTGAAGATATTAAGGGTGTTCAAAAGGACATTGCGTGGGGGTCTCAGATCCGATCGTACGTTTTTATGCCGTACACTTTGGTTAAGGATCATCGCACGAACTTTGAAATGGGCAACGTTAATGCCGTCATGGATGGCGATATAGACGGGTTTATTAACGCTTACTTAAAGGATGTTAGCTTGAAGTCGCGATAAAATTGGTCTTTGTTGAAAATTAATCTTCGTTTAAAGAAAAATAATGTTTGAGGTTGAAGCTTTTGCGGGGGTTAATTTTGCAGTGAGGCCGGTTTTGGAGAGTTTATTTAATATGCTAGGCGGCTTGGGATTGTTTCTTTTTGGAGTGCGCGAGATGACGCAGAGCTTTGCGGGGGTTTCGAGCTCGCTTTTTAGAGGGATGATTTCTAAAGTTGCTTGCAACAAGTACATGGCGGCTTTTGTGGGGTTTGCGGTTACGGCGGTTGTGCAGAGCTCTTCGGCTGTGACGGTGATTGTTATTGGCCTACTGGACGCGAGATTGCTGGAGTTGGCCCAGGCGGCAGCGATAATCATGGGCGCAAATGTGGGCACGACCGTAACGCCGCTGATTATGGCTATAAATTTGCTAGAGTTTGCACCTTTGATAATTTTTGGGGGAATGGTTCTTGAGGGCTTGAATGAGGAGGCGTTTAAGGCGGCGGGCAGGGTTTTGATTGGGTTTGGAGTACTGTTTTTGGGCATGAATATGATAAGCTGTGCTGCGAGGCCAATTTCGACTTTGCCGGTTGTGAGGGAGTTTTTGGTGTCGCTTAGCAATCCGTTTATCGGGGTGCTTTTTGGAGTCACTTTTACCGCTATAATGCAGAGCTCTTCGGTGTCCATGGGGTTGCTGGAAGCTTTGAACCTGGCGGGGGCGATATCTTTTAGAAATGCGGCGTTTATCATTTATGGTCAAAACATCGGCACTTGCGTTACCGCGCTGATTGCTTCTTTTGAAACTAGGAAAAATGCGAAACGGGCGGTCGTTATCCACTTTTTGTTTAACTTGATTGGCGCTGCGATTTTTACTTGCCTTAGCTTAATGACCCCATTTTTACGGGTTTTTGAGGCCGCTTTTGCTCAGAGTGTTATGTTTAAAATTTCCGCTTTACATATTTTGTTCAATGTGGTTTCGACCGCCATTTTGTTGCCGTTTAGCGATGCTCTTGTGAAAATTGCGTGCAAGGCTGTTTCGAATTAAGAAAAATTAATGTGAGGATTTTGCTTTATGAAATTATACATAAAAAGCGCACAGTTGCAGCCCAGATCGGGGTTTGTGGTTTACAATTCTACAGGCGAAGAGAAATATTTTGTGCCGGTAGAACACAGCGTTTTGGGCATGAAGCTTGATGTGAACAATGCGCTTGGCAAGAGGGTTTCCAAAATAAGGCAGCACGGTTTTTCTTTTAACAAGACGTACAACATTAGCGCGGGGGACAGGAAGTTTAAGCTGATTTTGAAAGTGCAGGAGGACAATGTTTCGGCGTTTATAAAGGGCTACGCGATCGCGATTGTTGGCGATATTTTGAAGAAGCAGTTTTCTTTGATTAACGAAAATAAGGCCGTAATAATGACGCACAAGGACAATTTTAAAAATTATTACGAGCTTGACATATTGCAGGACGAGCTGGAGCTTTTGAGCATCTGCGTTTCGCTGTGCATTGAGACTTTGCTTTTGGACGATGAGAAGACGAGGCAGAATGACGGCAACAAAGCTTTTTTTGCAAAATATATTTTGAATAACAAAAAGATCTTGGGGCCGATTAGAGAGACGTTTTCGGCGAATGCTAACAAGATTGATGGTTAAAAAAGCAGGTACAAAAAATAAAAATTAAAAAGAGGATGTTGATAAAAATGGATTTGCGAGAAAATTTGAGGAACATTGCGATCCTTGCGCACGTAGACCACGGAAAGACGACGCTTGTGGACAAGTTACTTAGGCAGAGCGGCGTTTTTCGGCAAAATGAGTCTGTAGTGGAGCGGGTGATGGACTCGAACGATCTTGAGCGCGAGCGAGGAATCACGATTCTTTCGAAAAACACGGCTGTCATGTACAACGGCGTAAAGATAAATATTGTGGACACGCCGGGGCATGCGGATTTTGGCGGCGAGGTTGAGCGGATCCTCACCATGGTGGACGGAGTTTTGCTTTTGGTTGACGCTTTTGAAGGGTGCATGCCGCAGACGAGATTTGTGTTGAAGAAGGCTTTGGGACTTGGCAAAAAGCCGATTGTAGTGCTTAACAAAATAGACAGGCCGGGCGCTAGGCCGCAAGAAGTCGTGGATGAGGTTTTGGATTTATTCATTGAGCTCGGTGCGGACGACGATCAGCTGGACTTTCCGGTTATTTACGCCTCTGCTAAAGAGGGCTACGCGACTTTGGACCCGACGCAAAGGGGCGAAAACATGGACCCTTTGTTTGAGAAGATTGTTGTAGAAGTCCCGCAGCCTTGCGGAGAGATGAATGCGCCGCTTCAGATTTTGTTCTCGAACATAGATTACGACGAATATGTGGGCAGGATCGGCATTGGTCGAGTCGAGCGCGGTGCGATTAAGTCGGGCCAGAGCGCGGTTTTGTGCCGGCTGGATGGCACTACCAAAAACGTGAAAATCGCCAAGCTCTACCAGTTTGAGGGCTTAAAGCGTGTGAAAGTTGAAGAGGCCGCTTTGGGCGATATTGTGGCGGTTTCTGGCATTGATGAGCTGAACATTGGAGAGACGGCCTGTGCGCCGGAATGCCCAGAGGCTTTGCCGTTTATAAAGATCGATGAGCCGACTGTTTCGATGCTGTTTATGGTAAACAATAGTCCATTTGCCGGGCAGGAGGGCAAGTTCGTTACTTCGAGGAATATTCGCGACCGTCTGTTTAAAGAGGTTGAGACGAACGTGGCGATGCGGGTTGAGGAGACTGATTCTGCCGATACGTTTAAGGTTTCTGGCCGTGGCGAGTTGCATTTGTCGATTTTGATTGAGACCATGAGGCGTCAGAACTTTGAGTTTCAGGTATCGCGGCCAAAGGTCATAATGAAGAAGATCGATGGAGTTTTGAACGAGCCCATGGAGCTCTTGATGATCGAGGTGCCGGACAATTACGTGGGCGCTGTTATGGAGAAGATCGGGGGCAGAAAGGCTGAGCTTTTGAATATGTCGGCAAAGGGCACGGGCACGACCCATTTGGAGTTTAAGATTCCCGCCAGGTGCTTGATGGGCTACCGATCGGAGTTTTTGACCGACACCAACGGCAATGGCATAATGAACCACGTTTTTGACGGCTATGAGCTCTATAAGGGCGACGTTTTGCAGCGAAGTTGTGGGTCTTTGATAGCGCACGAGACCGGAGAAGCCACTACATATGGCCTTTTTGCGGCGCAAGAAAGAGGCAGACTCTTTATTGGTGCCGGCACGCCGGTTTATGAGGGTATGATAGTGGGTGAGAATCCCAAAGCGGAGGACTTGGTGGTGAATGTGTGCAAGAAAAAGCATATCACAAACACGAGAGCTTCGGGCTCGGACGATGCTTTAAAATTGACGCCACACACCGTTTTGAGCCTGGAGCAATCGCTTGAATTTATTACCGACGACGAGCTGGTGGAGGTCACGCCGCAGAATATTCGCCTTAGGAAGATTATATTGAATAAAGAGCAGCGGATGAAAAAGGCCAGCCGGAGCTAGCTTTGAGGTTCTTGAAATAGTCAGATTCGCACAATGGGGGGCGCACGAGCTTATGATAAAAAAAGAAGTTTTGACGCAGAAGGCCAGACTGCGCTTAAAGAAGCTAAAGGAGTTTAATTTGCCGGAATATTCGATATCAGAAGAATTAATGAACGCGATATCTCACGGAATTGGCGCTGTGCTTTCGATTATCGCTATAATCTTGCTGATTTTAAATTCAAATTTCGAAATAAAATCTATAGTTTGCGTCACGATTTATTCGACGTCTCTTTTCGTTTTGTACATCATCTCGACGCTTTATCACTCACTTTTGCCGTGCAGAGCCAAGAAGGTCTTTAGAGTGCTGGACCATTGCTCGATTTTTCTGCTGATCGCGGGCACGTATACGCCGATATGCCTCTTGGTGCTTGACAGCGCGGTCGGATGGATTTTATTTTTTATAGTGTGGATCGCGGCGGTTGTTGGAATCGTTTTTAATTCGATTGACATAAAGAAGTTTGCGAAGTTTTCTATGATCTGCTACATTGCGATGGGATGGGTAGTTGTGATTGCCTTCAAACCGCTGATTGAGAGCATTACGGCAGGGCAGCTTGCGCTTTTGGTCTGGGGCGGAGTCGCTTACACTGTCGGCGCGGCTTTGTATGTCATTGGCAAAAAGCAAAAATATGTGCACTCGGTGTGGCACCTGTTTGTTTTGCTGGGCAGCATACTGCACTTTTTTATGATTTTTAGCTGCATCAAAAACATCTAAAACGCCGCTAGACTCAAATTTTATCTGCAAAAAGGTAATTTGTGCGTGATTTTGTTCATATTAATTTGGTAGACATGAATGCAAGGGAGGCAAAAGGGCCGGGGCCTGGCGCAAGGTTGCGGCCGCTTTGTTGTATGAACGAAAATACGCAGGTTAATGATGGCTATTCTTTAGGCGAAGCAGAGAATTTGAACAGTGCAGAACAAAAAAAGCGCTCACGATACGAAGGAGCGCCGCTACTTTTGGCGGTTCAGCTGGCGGTGAGTATTATCTTTTTGACTGTGATGTTTGCTTTTAAATTTATTGGCGGCGAATATTTTAACTTGGTCCGCGGCTGGTATATGGAAAATATCAACAACTCAATAATTACCGCGGTGGACGGCGGCGAAAACGCGGATTCTTTTAACGTTAAGGTTCCGTTTATAAACTTGAAAAATAAAGAAAAGGTGATAGAGACTTTTGTCGTCAATGATGAAAACAACGTGGAGCCCGCAACGGTGGGGCTTTCTATTGGTATTTCTAACCCTATAGACCGGGGGATCATTACTTCTAAGTTTGGCAAGCGAGTTGACCCTATTTCGGGGGAGGAAAAGCTTCATGGCGGGCTGGACATTTGCTCAGAAGACGGCACTCCGATATACGCTATCATGCCAGGGACGGTTGAAAAGGCGTGGAATAGCGCGTCGTTTGGTAACGCGGTGATTATAGATCACGGCAACGGCATAAGGACGCTGTATGCGCACTGCAAAGAGATAAAAGTTGGCGAGGGAGACCACATAAGGCGCAAGCAGAATATAGCTCTGATGGGCAACACGGGCAGATATTCCACAGGGGTGCACCTTCATTTTGAATTGATTATAAACGGCAAAAAGTACGATCCAGAGCCGTTTTTCGAGAATATATACGTTTGATATGCAGTTTGAGTTTTTAGGATGCACGTTTACCGTGAGCTTCCCGTTTTTAACGATAATCACCTTGCTTCTGCTGGTCGACAACAATGGAATGATAGTTTATGGCGTAGTGGCGGCGCTTATCCACGAGCTGGGGCATATATCTGCAATGATGATAAAGAAATGTCGGCCTCAAAAAATTAATTTTAGAGCGTTCGACATAAATATAATCGACAAAAACAGGGCCAAGAGGCATTATAACGACGATGTGTTCATTTTGGCCGCAGGTCCGCTGGCAAATGTAATTTTTTGCGCGCTGCTCTGCTGCATATTCAAGGCTACCGGACATAGCTGGCTGCTAAAGCCCATATACGAGAACCTTTTTATTGCGGCGTTCAACATTTTGCCCATAGAGTCGCTGGATGGAGGGCAAATTTTTTTTAATTTATTGAGCCGAAAATTAAGCATAAAAGCAGCCGAAAATTTTACGGTGCTAGCGTCGTTTATGGTGCTGCTGCCGGTGGCAGTTTTGGGGTTTTACATATTGATCGTTTCGAAATATAATTTTTCGCTGTTACTCTTGAGTTGCTATTTGATGGGAATTTTGCTTTTAAAGCACAGAGAATTTTACTATTGATGCGGTAAGTTGTCTAAACAGTGAAATAATTCCAGGAGTAATATTGTGGGAAAGTGCAAAAATATTATTAGTTAGCTTAATTTTAATATTTAAGCTGACTGAAATATAACAGTTTAAAACAATAAATTATGCGTTTGCTTGTTTTAAATTGTAAAAAGCTGCTCACCAAATAAAGTGAGCAGCAAAATTTATATTACAGATTTTTATGATTTAATGAGATAAAGGTTATGACTGCCGAGTTATGGCTTTAATTGAGAAGCCATAAATAGAATTGCAACTTGGCAAGAAAGTTACGTCATAAAATTTATTTCCAATAAAAATGAAACTTTTGCCCGGTGTGTTAGGACCTAAAGTTAAATTTTTGTGCGGCTTCATACATCTAATGTAGGGAATGGAGGAATCAGCTGTTTGCTCCATATGCGCGATTATAGCATATTTGCCTTTATTTAAATGAACTTTATTTTGAAGCGAGAACGTAAAGTACCCATCATATGGGACGCATCCACTGTGTAAATGCTGCCAAGTTGATCTATCGCTGTTGGGGGATCCATTATCCAAGACAGGAGCAAGGTATAATGAGATTCGTGCATTAGTGGTTTTACTATTTATCATAATAGATTCTAGCTCTTCGTTGCCTTTAAAGTCAAACACGTTAGCAACAGAAAGATTTTGATCAAAATAATAGCCCGTGGCATTATATTCGTCGTGTTGATACCTTTTTAATTTATTGTCGAAGTCCCTTACGTCCGTTATGCACACAAATTCTATAAATTGGGTTGAATATGGTAACCAGAAGTAATAGTCGGGCTTTCTTAAACTATCTTTTGCAAGCCAATTTTGTTTTGAATCATCCCAGCCAACAATTGACACAGCATGATTAATTATGTCGCTTACAAAAAATGTGGCAGCAACAGCACCATATTCTGCAACAGCCTCTTTAACGGAATCAACATCTTTATCTAAAAATTTGTAACCGTAAACGGAAACTGCTGGTTTTACTTTTAACAAATTTGGACTAAATTTAAGTTTATCAGGGTCATATCGATCGTAGTCACACTCGAGAACAGGACCATAACCAGAAACGGTGTATGCAAGTATAGGAAGAAGATTTCCATCTTTATCAAGTGTATGCCAACCTTCATCAGAGGGATCGTGGCTACAGTAGCATAATGCATGTTGCTCCGAAAAATAGTTATTTTTTTTTAATAAGCCTTTTTTATCAGATGAAGTTTCTGCAGCTGCGGTAATAGCGAAAAAACCGCAGGGACCGCTTCTCTTTTGATCTTTATTTTTCGATTTTGGAGAAGAATACTGAGCGGGCAAATTTTTGATGGCTATAGCAGTTACATTTGCGCACAAAGACACGCAGGCAACAAGAAACAAAGCCAAAAGTTTTTTAGCTAAAATACCTTTTTTCAAGTTTTTCATTCCTTTTCTTTTTGTTTGATATATATATATTATACCACAAAAAAATTAGCCATAGTTTCTATAAAAGAAAAATACAAAAAATTTTTAAAATATTTGTGAAAAATCACCTTGACTTTTTTGGAGAGGTCTGGTATAATCTTATGTAAATAAAGTAGAGTAGTTTTACTTTCACCTATTTGGCAGGGCTGTGGGCATTGCTATGCGGCGGCAGGCGGCACTTGCATAGGTCAATATTATTTGTGGTTATTTGGTTTAATATTGATTTATACGCACGGGTGGGAGTTTTCTGCCTGTGCTTTGTGCTTTATGTTTATTTTTTATCGTTACTTTGTGTGGAGGTGCATTTGACATTAGCAGTAAGGGACTTCAAATTAACGAAGAGATTCGTGATAAAGAACTAAGACTTATCGATTCGGACGGGAGTCAGCTGGGGGTTGTCTCTCTTAGCCAGGCTTTGAATCTTGCTTCGGAGAAAAACCTCGACTTGGTTAAGATTGCTCCGCAGGCGAAACCCGTTGTTTGCAAGATTATGGATTACGGTAAGTATCGGTTTGAGCAGGCTAAACGCGAAAAAGAATCCAAGAAAAATCAGCGAATTATGACTTTGAAGGAGATTCGGCTTTCTTTAAATATTGATACTCACGACTTTAACACTAAACTTAAACACGCTTCTAAATTTATTAGCGGCGGCAATAAGGTTAAGGTGTCTATCCGATTTAGAGGGCGCGAAATGGGTCACCCGGAGCTGGGGATTGACATTATGAACAGGTTTGCGCAAGAATGTTCTGAGTTTGCAAACGTGGAAAAACCGGCAAAACTTGATGGTCGTAACATGTTAATGTTCCTTGCACCTAAACCTAGCAAGTAACATCAAATTTTTAAGGAGGAACTTGAATATGCCTAAGTTGAAAACACATAGTGGAGCTAAAAAACGTTTTAAATTATCTAAAACTGGCAAAGTTATTAGGGCTCATGCGAACAAATCTCATATTTTAAACAAAAAGTCGACTAAACGTAAGAGAGGATTGCGAAAGACTACTGTTGCGGATAAGACTAATGTTGTTGCAATAAAAAAGTTGATTCCTTATAAATAAATTTATTTTTTAGATTCATTATTATAACGGAGGTAATATAAAATGGCTCGTGTAAAGGGTGCCTTGGCTACTCGCAAGAGGAGAAAAAAGGTTTTAAAACTAGCTAAAGGATATTGGGGCGCTAAAAGTAAGCACTTTAAAATGGCCAAAGAAGCTGTTATGAAGTCTGGGAATTACGCATATATTGGCCGCCGGCAGAAGAAACGCGACTTTCGTCGCTTGTGGATTACGCGTATAAATGCGGCTTGCAGAATGAACGGAATGACTTATTCTGCCTTTGTTAATGGCCTTAAGAAGGCTGGCATTAATTTGAATAGAAAGATGTTATCTGAAATTGCAATTGCTGATGAGAACTCTTTTAAAGAGCTTGTGAATCAGGCAAAGGCTGCACTTTAATATATGCTTTTTGGATGCGCTCTGGGGGGAGACCTCTTTTGAGCGCATATTTTTGTATGTTTGATTGTTGGGCTTATTTGTGCGCGCGAGGGTACGACGGGAACTGCGAGTGAGGCGGTGAAGAAGTTTTTGAGTTTTGATATTGTTAGCAGGGAAAACGCTAAAATTAAATATGTAAAAAAGCTTGTGACTAATGATAATTTTCGCAAGAGGGAGCGGTGCTTTGCTGCAGAGGGGCTTCGGTTATGTTATGATGCCTTTTTGAGTGGCGTTTTGATAGATGAAATTTATTACACTGACGAAGCGGCTAAGAAATTCTCGGGAAAAATCGGTGAGCTTGTTGATCATGCTGGACGGGCTTATTGCGTTCCTGCTGATATTTTAAGGGAGATTTCGGATACCAAAACTCCGCAAGGCGTGGTGTGCGTGTGCGAAAAACTTGACAAACCGTTTAGCTTGAATACAATAAGTAGTGTGAATAAAATTATTGTCCTTGAGGATATTCAGGACCCGCGGAATTTGGGAACTATTTTGCGAACGGCCGAGGCTTTGGGATTGGGATTTGTTGTGATGTCTAAGGGTTGCTGTGATGTTTATAATCCTAAAGTTTTGCGAGGTAGCATGGGGGCGGCTTTTCGGGTTAAGACGTTTTTTGCTGGCGAAATTTGCGATGCGATAGAAAGTCTGAGAGAGTGCGGCTTTAAGGTCTTGGCGGCAGTGCCGGAAGAATCTGCAAGTTTGATTACGGACGTAAATTTAAGCGGGCGGACTGCTATTGCGATTGGGAACGAAGGCAACGGGCTTACTTGCGGGGTTGTGGACGTTTGCGACCAAAAGGTTACCATCCCGATGCGCGGTAGGGCGGAGTCTTTGAACGCCGCGATGGCTGCGGGGATCTTGATGTGGGAAATGATGCGTGAAGTGAGGGGGTAGGATTTGGCTATGGGCCTTAAGTTTAACGAAGCTTATTGGATTGCGATTGTGGATGCTTTGGGGTTTGGGAACAGCCGGATTAATAACATTTTAGAGCATTACACGGACGCTAAGAGCTTTTTTGACGCTGGCCTTGGCAGTTGGAGGCTTTGTGGCTTTTTGAGCGCCAAGAATATTGAAAAGCTGCGGGCTATGAGTTTGAACAAGGCTTATAAGGTGATTGAAAAGTGCGAGAATTTAGGCTATGGAATTGTTACGATCGAGAATCCGCAGTACCCTGACAAACTTAAGAATATCGGGAATCCGCCAGGTGTGCTCTATGTTAAGGGGCGGCTGCCCAGTTTTGACGACAGTTTGTGCATATCCATTGTTGGCACGCGGAGTTCTTCGGCTTATGGCAATAAAATTTCGTTCGAGATGGGCTATAAACTGGCGAAGGCTGGGGCTATTGTTATAAGCGGAGGAGCTATTGGGATCGATTGTCTGGCGCAGAAGGGCGCTCTGCAGGCGCGCGGCAAGGCTATTGCGGTTTTGGGATGCGGCATTAACTTTAATTATTTGATGGCGAACAAGAACTTACGGGACGCCATTGCACAGAGTGGTGCGCTTGTTTCGGAGTACCCGCCGGATTATCGATGCTTTTCTTGGACGTTTCCTATGAGAAACCGCGTGATATCTGGAATGTCAGACGGC
>CAREUR010000009.1:0-36007 GCA_948968885.1 uncultured Eubacteriales bacterium
CGATTGCGGTGGATATGATAGATAAAGAGACTTTGGAGGTTGTTAAGACTTTTCCTAAGATCATGGACGGTGCAAATTGGATTCGGGAGAATACACCGTACAAGAAGGCTGACTACGCGACGATAAATAAAATTTGCAAGAAGCAGGGGAAAACCGCATATGGCTATAAATGGAGATATGTTAAGGATAGGTAACCTGCCTTGATTTGGGAGGTTTTGGTATGAAGCGCCCGTTACTGCTCATTATAATGGATGGATTTGGAATTACTCGAGACTTTGGCAGAAGTGCGATAACTTGCAAAACGGCGCCACATTTAAACGACCTTTTTAGAAAATATCCTTTTGCTTTGCTAGAAGCTTCTGGTGAGGATGTCGGGTTGCCGGCAGGACAGATGGGAAATAGCGAAGTTGGACATATTAACATTGGCGCTGGCCGGGTGGTTTTTCAGGATTTAACGAGGATTAACAGCAACATTGAGGATGGAAGTTTTTTTGAAAATACCGTGTTGAAGCAATCTATGGTGTATGCAAAAAAAAATAATTCGCGATTGCATTTGATGGGGCTTTTATCTGACGGCGGGGCACATAGCCATATTGACCATTTGTTTGCGCTGCTTAAAATGGCTAAGGGCCTTGGTTTGAGGAACGTTTATGTTCACGCTTTTTTGGACGGAAGGGACGCTTCACCAAAGTCTGGAGCGGGATTTATTAAAAAATGTGAAGCTGAGATGGAGCAAATTGGAGTTGGCAAAATTGGCACGATTATGGGCAGATTTTATGCGATGGATCGTGACAATCGCTGGGGGCGCACGCAAAAAGCCTATGATGCGATTGTGTGTAGGGCTGGTACATTTACAAGAAATCCGATTGCAGCGGTGGAGAATTTTTATGACTCAGGTATAACAGATGAATTTATTGAGCCGATTATTTGTGATAGGGTTGCTGCGGTGAACGCTGGAGACTTGGTTATATTTTTTAATTTTCGACCGGATAGAGCTTGCCAGCTTACCAGGGCCTTCATTGATGAGGGCTTTAGTAAGTTTGCAAGGCGAAAAGAGCTTTGTGGTCGGATAAATTTTGTATGTATGACGCGGTACAGCGATGAATTTGCTGGCACTAAGATAGCTTTTGAGGACGAGAAGCTTAATAACACCTTGGCAGAAGTTCTCTCAAAAAGTAATTTGACTCAGTTGAGAATTGCGGAAACAGAAAAATACGCTCACGTGACGTCCTTTTTTAATGGAGGTTCTGAGCGGGTTTATGCCGGCGAAGATAGGATTTTGGTGCCATCGCCGAAAGTGGAGACTTATGATTTGAAGCCGGACATGAGTGCTTTTGAGATTACTAGAATCGTTAAGGAAAAAATAAAACTGCGGACACATGATGCGATTGTTTTAAACTTTGCTAATTGCGATATGGTCGGGCATACTGGCAATTTTGAAGCTACTAAGGTTGCGGTTAGAACGGTGGATACTTGTGTTTATGAGCTTGTCAACGAAGTTTCGGCTGTGGACGGATGCTCGATTATAACTGCTGACCACGGAAATGCAGAGAAAATGCTTGACGAAAATGGATCGCCTTTTACTGCGCATACAACGAATCCGGTGCCGTTTTGCGTTGTAGGGCACGAATGCAAACTTAGATCTAAAGGGAAGCTTCCAGATATTGCGCCGACCGTGCTTGATATTTTAAACTTGGCTAAACCTAAAGAAATGTCGGGAGAAAGCCTTATAGTTAAATGAATTTTTGCAGGGCAAAAAAATCTCCCGAGTTTTTGCTCAGGAGATAAAAAATAAAAGGGAGCTTTGTCTATAGCCATCTATCGGTTCACATCGAATGATGCACAGAATCCTCGCTATCTTTGAACAGCAAAGAAATGCACCAAATTGCGGCAAGCGCCACGGCTGTATAGATTATCCGGCTTACGATGTTCAGCTGGCCGCCAAACAGCCATCCGACTATGTCAAACTGAAAAATCCCGATGGAGCCCCAGTTGAGACCGCCGATGATAACTAAAATCAAGGCTAGTTTGTCTAACATAATTCTCACCCCTTCTTTTTTTACGGTATAACCGCATAAATAGTATCGACCGTTTCGCTGCTTTTATGCACCGTCCTTTACAATATTTTTTGAAGTACAAATTATAATTAAGTGGATTATTTTACCGTATTTTGCAAAATTTTGTTTATAGCTATTGAATAATCGGATTTTTTGATTTATAATGTAAAAACGGGGTGGTTAATTATGCCAAATTCAGGAAATCAGGTAAATGACAGCACATTAAATGCAAAGAGAGACACATTTCGAACAAAATTCGGGTTCATTTGGGCGTGCGTCGGATCAGCAGTAGGAATCGGAACAGTTTGGATGTTTCCGTACCGATTGGGGCAGTATGGCGGCGCGGTGTTCTTGATCGAATATATTATATTCACGGTGCTTTTAGGAATACCGGGAGTTATCGGTGAGATAGCGTTTGGACGCGCGATGAAGTCCGGCCCCATAGGCGCATTTGCAGGGGCTACTCAAAAAAAGTTTAACCGATCATTTGGCAAGTTCCTAGGTGTGATCCCTGTTTTGGGCGCTTTATGTATTGCGATTGGCTATTCTGTGGTGGTCGGATGGATAATACGCTTTTTGGTCTCGAGTATTTCTGGAGAATTGCTACAACAAAAGGATACTTTAGCATTGTTTACAAATATTTCCGGAAACTTTGGCAACGTGGTTAGCCATCTGGCGGGATTTTTAATAGTTTTTTTGATAATGATATTCGGGGTTTCAAATGGGATAGAAAAGCTGAACAAAGTCCTGATGCCGCTGTTCTTCATATTGTTTGTAATCCTAGCGATAAAGGCAGCGCTTTTGCCAGGATCGTTTCGAGGCTACGACTATCTGTTCAATTTCGATTTTGCACAATTCCTTGAGATGCAAAACTGGATTTATGCGCTGGGACAGGCATTTTTTTCGCTATCGCTAGCGGGTTCCGGAACGCTGATATATGGCAGCTATTTGAGGGACGACGAAGACATAATTTATTGTGCTAAAAATGTGGTGCTGTTTGACGTTCTGGCGGGAATTATAGCTGCATTGGCAATTATTCCTGCGATGTTTTCCTTTGGCTTAGAATCACAAGCGGGACCATCATTATTGTTTGTTGCGATGCCGCAAGTCTTTGCTGGAATGCCTTTTGGGCGTTTTTTTGAAATCATTTTTTTCACAGCGATACTCTTCGCAGCCGTAACGTCGATCATAAACCTCTTTGAAGTGCCGATAGAAGGCCTGCAGACCAACTTTAACTTGCCAAGAAACTTAGCAGTGACCATAGTTATAGTCACATCCGCGGCGATAAGCCTGTTCATAGAAAACGGCGAAACAGTGGGCAAATGGATGGATATGGTGTCCATTTACGCCATTCCGCTCGGAACATTGCTAGCAGGAGTGATGTTTTTCTGGGTTTGTGGCTCAGACTTTGCACTAGAGCAGATAAACAAAGGCGCCAAAAGAAAAATCAATGGGAACTGGTTTATTCCGCTAGCGAAATATGTTTTTATTATCGGAACGCTGATTATTTTTGCCTGCGGGATCTTTTTAAATATAAGTTGAAGTTAAACTATAGATGAAGGGAGTGGAGAGAGTAATGCTAATATGACTAAGCCCAATTTTTCTGTGCAACGACATCGAAAAAACGTCCGGTTTTTATGTTAATAAATTGGAGTTTAAGGCTGTGAGCTATCTAAATTCATCGGAGCCGCACATCTGCTTATATAAGGACTCTGTCGAAATAATTCTTATAAAGGCGTTGGCAGAAACTTACAAGCCAAATCATGTGCTGTATGGATACGGTTTTGACGTGTATTTTTATACAGAGAATCAAGAAAAGTTAGAGCAAGAATTTAAAGGCAACGGAGTAAAATTTGTTAAACCGCTGTGTACCACAGACTATAACAACAAAGAATTTGTAATAGAAGATTGCGACGGCCGGTACATTGCATTTGGCTGCAAGCTTAACAATTAAAGTAATTTTTGAATAGAAGGACAATCTTATAAAATAAAAAAAAGAGATAGCTAATTTTAAGCTATCTCTTTTTAGCAAAAAATAGGTATTTTAATGCTATCTGTTATTAACAATTTTATTTTTTTCGAGCCATTTTACAGCTTCTTCAAAAATTTTCAGATCATTTCGATGATTCAAGCACTTGTATATATCATCTTTTTTTAGCCATTTGTACTTCTCTATCTCGCTGTTTTGGGCGGTAACTTTTTTGCTATTAGCTTTTGCAACAAAAATCACAACTTTTTTCTTTACCTGGCCAAAAAGCCGATACACACTGGTTTTTCGAAAGCCATCCAAAATAGTAACGTCCAGATTTGTTTCTTCTTTAACCTCGCGTATTGCGGTCTGCTCTTCGGTTTCGCCAATTTCTATATGTCCCTTTGGAAAGCCCCAATATCTGCCGTTGGTGTTTTTTACGACCAAAAAATAGCGTTCATCCGATAAATCGTTAAAAATGACGGCGCCGCAGGACTTTTCGTAAAGACAAGTTAATCGATACGGGAACTGATTTTTGATTCTAGAAAGGCGACTTCGAATCTCGGGTGAATAATAAATAGCACCTTTGGGAGCCAAAATCAATTTTTCGCAATGTTCGCCCTTGTTGGCAATAGCTATCACCGTGCCGATGGTCGATTTTTGTACGGGTTTGTTCGAGATAAAATATACTTTTTTGTTAAAGAAGCTCGGCAGAGGATCTACAATATGCGCCGCATATAGCGGGGCACAATATTTTGCACTGGAGCCGTAAGCAGATCCGTCAATCACCACCTCAAAAATTTTTCCAAGCATTGTGGAATCACACTCCTCTATTATGTATATTTTACATGTCAAAACAGATAAATTCAAGTTAAAATTGGCGTTAAAGATTCAAAAAAATCAATAAAATTGAAGGGTAAAAAAGTTTGATGGCACATAGACAAAATTTATAATCGATATTTGTCAAAATTGAGGAGAGCTTTTTGACGGTTAAATAAAAAACTTGTGAAAATTTTAAAAGTGGATTTTTGCTTTAAAAGGAAAAAGTAAAAAAATAATTACCGTTTTTTGAAGTTTAATTTTAAAAGAAGAAAAATAAAATTTGAAAGTTTGGTTGTAATTTTGAAGGCAGCGCAGTATAATTAATATAGTCCTTACAATAAATGCTTTAATTTTTTTAGGAGGGTTTTTATCATGGATTTTAAAGGAAGCCGTACAGAAGCCAATTTGTTGGCTGCTTTTGCTGGAGAATCTCAGGCAAGAAATAAGTATACCTATTATGCCTCTGCTGCAAGAAAAGAGGGATATCAGCAGATTGCGGATATTTTTGAAGAAACGGCGGATAACGAGAAAGAACATGCAAAATTATGGTTCAAATATTTACATAATGGGGAAGTTCCAAAGACGGCAGAAAATTTAAAAGATGCCGCAGCCGGTGAAAACTACGAATGGACCGATATGTATAAAAAATTTGCCGAAGTTGCCGACGAAGAAGGCTTTACCGAGATTGCAGAGGCTATGCGGCAGGTTGCAAAGATTGAAAAAGGCCACGAAGAAAGATATAATGCTTTGCTAAAGAATGTGCATAATAAAAAAGTCTTTGAAAAAGACGAAGTGGTAGTGTGGATTTGCAGAAATTGCGGGCATGTGCACGTGGGTAAATCTGCGCCAGAAGAGTGCCCAACATGCAAGCATCCACAAGCCTATTTTGAGATAAAAGCCGAAAATTATTGATTTTATATTTTAGCTTATTTAAGCCAAAATGCAAAGGAGTCCTAAAGTTTGGGGGCTCTTTTTTTGTACACTAATTTTTGAGTAAATTTTAATTCACATCTGCCTTTAACTGGTAATAATTTTCGCTTTTTGGATGTTTGTCATAGATCGATTTTTGCGAGAATAAGTATTAATAAAAATCTCAAAAAGTTTGAAGGGTGAAGCAAAGTGTGCATTGATATCACAAAGAAGTACGCCAGAGTCGCGATCAGCTTGATTATTATATTTTCGATTGTGTTTATTTCTGTTCTTAAAGGAAGTGTTTGTGCGAACGAATCGGTGAATGCTGCGAATATAGAAATTTTGGCCCCGGCGGCGGTCTTGATGGAGCCTAAGACTGGGAGAGTGCTTTTTGAAAAAAATTCGCACGAGGTGCGCTGCTGCGCGTCTATAACCAAGGTCATGACGATGATTTTGGTGATGGAGGCTTTGGACAGCGGAAAGATAAGCCTGCAGGACACAGTGTCTACGAGCGAGCATGCGGCATCCATGGGCGGCTCGGATATTTGGCTAAAGCCGGGGGAAACCATGACGGTGGATGAGCTCATAAAAGCCGTTATGGTGGCCTCTGCAAACGACGCGGCTGTGGCTTTAGCAGAACACGTCTGCGGTTCGGAGGACTTGTTTGTTTCGGAAATGAACCGCAAAGCCAAGGAGCTCTCTATGGACGAGACGGTGTTTAAAAATTGCAACGGGCTGGATGAAGAGGGCCACGTGACGAGTGCGTACGATGTTGCCTTGATGTCGAGGGAACTCATCAAACACAAAAAAATATTCGACTACACCTCAATCTGGATGGACTATTTGAGGGACGGCAAGACGCAGTTGGTGAATACGAATAAGCTTTTGAAGAGCTATAAGGGCATCACAGGGCTAAAAACCGGCACAACGTCGCAGGCCGGAAGCTGCATCACCGCAACGGCAACAAGAGAAAACCTAACGTTAAACGCGGTAGTGCTGGGAGGGGTCAACGGCAAGGAGCGCTTCAAAGACGCCGCAGCGCTGATGGACTTTGGGTTTGCAAATTATAATATGCTAAAACCGGTTGTGGACGAGAGCATCTTTGTGCCGGTTCGGGTAATTGATGGGATGCAGCCAAGCGTGGCGGTCGAAGCGGACATTGCAAACGAAGTACTGGTGCCAAAGGGCAAAGAGCACAGCATAGACAGCAGCATGGAGATAGCTGATGAAACCTCGGCACCCGTGCAGAAAGGGCAAAGTTTGGGTCGGCTCATTTATAAGCTGGGAGACGAAATCGTCGCAGAGTACGATATCGTGGCGGCAGAAGGCGTAGAAAAAATAAATTTTGGCGCGGTTTTTAAAATTTTGCTAATGGATTTTTTAAGAATTTAAATTGCAGCAAAACCATTGCAAAAAGCGCGCCCATGCGTTAAAATGAACCTAATATTCGTTTGAATGTTAGAAAAAATGCAAGCAAGGAGCGCGAAGCCATGCCTGTTGAGCTGAACACGAAGTATTTGGATTCATTTATTAGCGGCGAGGATTACGAGAAGATTGAGCCCTCGGTGAGTTTAGCACACGATTTTTTGCATAAAAAGACCGGTTTGGGGGGCGAGTTTACAGGTTGGGTCACGCTGCCTACCGATTACGACAGGGAAGAATTTTCTCGGCTAAAGGAGATTGCCCGCAAAATAAGCACCGACACGGACGTCTTCATAGTGATCGGCATTGGCGGCTCGTATTTGGGCGCTAGGGCTGTGATCGAGCTGATAAAATCGCGAAATTATAACGCTCTGCCAAAAACCACACCGGACATTTATTTTGCCGGAAACAGCATTAGCGCCGCGGATTTGAGCGACCTTTTGGAGATCTGTGAGAGCCGGGACGTGAGCATAAACGTGGTGTCGAAGTCTGGCACTACGCTGGAGCCTGCGCTGGCCTTTAGAGTGTTTAAGCGATTTTTGGAAGATAAGTACGGCAAGGAAGGGGCCAGAAAGCGGATTTTTTGCACCACGGATAGGCAAAAGGGCAAGTTAAAGCGGCTGGCGGATGAAGAGGGTTACGAGACCTTTGTGATTCCGGAAGACATCGGCGGCAGATATTCTGTGCTGACGGCGGTGGGGCTCTTGCCAATAGCTGTGGCGGACATCGACATTGATGATCTGCTGCTGGGAGCCAGACGAGCGCAGGAGGACTTAGTTTGTGCTGACTTAGACCAGAATGATTGCTACAAATACGCGGCAATTCGGAATATTTTGCACAACGGTAAGGGCAAAAGCATTGAGATTTTGGCAAGTTACGAGCCGAGTTTTACAACGATGAATGAGTGGTTCAAGCAGCTGTTTGGCGAGAGCGAGGGGAAGGACGGCAAGGGGATTTTTCCGGCCTCTGCGATTTTTTCTACCGACTTGCATTCGATGGGGCAGTACATTCAGGGCGGCACTCGCAACATTTTTGAGACTATTGTGTACTTTGAGAAGCCGCGCAATGACACTTTAATCGAGGCAATTGCCGGCGATGCGGACGGTTTGAATTTTCTCGCTGGCAAGACGATAGCATTCGTTAACAAAACTGCGTTCTTAGGGACCGTGGCAGCGCATACCGACGGCGGAGTGCCGAACATTGTCTTAATGGTGCCAGAAATAAACCCCTTTGAAGTGGGGTATTTGATATATTTTTTTGAGAAAGCGTGTGCAATTTCGAGCTATATTTCAGGAGTCAATCCATTCGATCAGCCGGGGGTGGAGGCTTACAAAAAAAACATGTTTGCGCTTTTGGGCAAATGAGAGTGCATGCGTTGCCTGAAAGTTCTAAAATCTAGGACGAGTTTAAATTATTTTAGGGGGAACAGCAAAATGATAGACTTGATCGTGGGACAAAAGGGCCTTGGCAAAACCAAAAAGTTAGTGGAGCTTGCGAATAATCGGGCGGCTAAGAGTGATGGCACGGTCGTTTTAATAACGAAGGAAAGCAACCTTACGTTTGACTTAGGCCACAGCGTGCGGCTTGTTAACATAAGGGACTACAACATTTCAGATTTTACGGGCCTGCATGGATTCATCTGTGGTGTTTGCGCCGGCAATTATGACGTTACTGACATTTTGATTGATTCGATTTTTGAGCCAGACAAAATCAATATAGACGAGTTGGTCAGCTTTATAGAAGGTCTCAGTGAGATTTGCAAAAAGAGCAATGCGGCACTGATGCTGGCTGTGCCTGTTGTTGTGTCTGATTTGCCAGATAAAATGCGAAGTCTGGCGATGATAAAAGAGCACTAATTGATTTAGATTTAATTTTAGACGACGAGCAAAAAGAGTGGCCGCGTGCTGTGCCGCTCTTTATTTCTATATTTTTGCGCGTCATAAAACCTGCGCGAATATATTTGGTGCTGATTTGGCAATAATAGCCATAGGTGATTTTATGTACAAGCGGGTTGTAATATTTTTCTCGATGCTCATGGTTGCGATGGGAATCGCGGTTTATAACACTTACAAAATTTCAAAAGGAGAGATGCTGTGCGACGCCGCGGCAAGACAGAGCTCATACAAGCTAAAGGTTGCCACGATGCGGGGCAACATATATGACTGCCAAAAAAGGCCGCTTGTTGGGGTGGAGGACGAGACTTACATCTCTGTGACGCCCGAGATGGACACTTTGAGCGTTTTGCCGCAGATTTTGTCGGAAGACGAAAGAAATCTAGCGCTTGAAGAGATGAAGTCCGGCAAGCCGTTTGTATTGAAATTGTCGGACGAAAAGCAAGTAATTGCAAGAGGAATCAAAACCTTCAAGGTGCCCCAAAGATACGCAAAAGAGCAGATTGCACCGCACATAATAGGCTACTTGGATGGCGACATGCAGGGAGTTTGCGGCATAGAGAAGGCCTTTAATGACTATTTGAACAGCGCCAGGGGCAGTATTTTTGTGAAGTATAAGGTTGACGCGCTGAATCGGCGGATTCCGGGCGAGGGCGCGACCATAGAGAACACGATGTACAGGTGCAGCAAGGGGGTTGTTCTGACCATCAACCAGAAGATTCAAAGGATGGCCGAGGCCGCGGCGCAAAAATATATAAAAAAGGGCGCCGTCGTGGTAACCGAGGTCCCAAATTGTGAGATTCGCGCTTGTGTGAGCATGCCGACGTTTTCTCCAACAAACGTTGCGGCAGTGCTAAATGACGAAGACTCGCCGCTTTTGAATAGAGCTCTGCTGCCGTACAATATAGGCTCAGTGTTCAAACTAGTGACTGCGGCGGCTATTTTGCAAGAGAATAAGAATCCGAACGCGATATATGAGTGCACTGGCAACTGTGAGGTGGACGGCCATAAATTCCACTGCTTCAACAACAAGGGGCACGGGCCGATAGATTTGGAGAAGGCCGTTGCGTTCTCGTGCAACGCGTATTTTATTGAGAAGGCGCTAGAAATAGGCGGCGAGAAGATTCTCAATTTAGCCAAAGATTTGGGATTTTCAAAAGAAATCGAGCTGGCGCCGAGGATTACCTCTAAGGCTGGGGTTTTGCCGACTTTTAAGGACCTAGAACAAAGCAGGGCTCTTGCGAATTTCTCCTTTGGCCAGGGCAAATTGCTTGTCACGCCGATGCAAGTGGCCACGCTAACAAACGCCATAGCTGCAGAAGGGTTTTACTGCGAGCCGCGACTAGTGGAAGGGCTTGTTAATGAGGGCTTGAAGTACGTTCAGAAAGCAGCAAAGCCCAAGCAGACCCGGGTGCTGACCGCCGAATGCGCAAAACATTTGGTGGAGTATATGAAAGCCTCGGCCGAGTATGGTACCAGCAAGCAGGGCAAGCCTGAAGTCGGCATAGCAGCGGCAAAAACCGGCACAGCACAGACGGGAATAAAGTCCGGTGCCCATGCGGTAGTTCAGGCCTGGTACGCGGGGATTTTTCCGGCAGAAAAGCCAAAATATTCGATTGTAGTCTTTGCTGAGGACGCAAAGGGGGGCGGAGAAAGCTGTGGGCCGGCGTTTAAAAAGATTGCAGAAGAAATTTTTGTGAATATTTTAAAGGACAACTAGGCCGGCTTGTGATCTCAGATTTTTATTATTTGATTTTTGCTCTCAAATCCGCACGCCGCAGCCCGCGGCAGCATAAGATTATATAAGTCGAACGCTTGCGACTCTATTTTGAAGAATCTTGCCGCGACGGAGTTCTCGCAAAGCTTTTTTATGTCCGAAACTTTAGTCACAATTGGCAATTTGGCGCTCTTTTTTGCGATTTTTAAAATTTCTTTTCCGCGCTCATTAAAACCCAAAACCTTGATGTATGGCGGGTTAAGGTTGAGAATTTCTTTATCGAGCCCCAAGAAGGCAGCCAAAATAATCCGCTGAACCCGAAGCTGCGTGTAGCGCTTGCTCTTTACGCCAGAGTAAAGCTCCGCAAGCGAAGTCGCTTTTCTAACGGCCTTATGAATTTTATTTTCAAGTCCTTCGCAAACGTCCGGGACTTGCAAAAAGTCATCGGGCTGCATGCAGCGAAGTTTAGCCAAAATAGTTCGTTCGCAGTTTAAAAGTGACGCTGGAGCGCGGCCGCAGCCAATCTCTCTTTTCAAAATTTTGTAGGCGCTTTGAGGCATAAAATTCTTTATATTTTTGTCGGACTTAAAAAGCATCTTGCGCAAAACAGTAGAATTTGCAAAGCTTTTGACAGTTACACTACTTGAGCAGCCACATTCTTTGCGCAAAATGGGCATTGGGCTTATGCTGGATCCCAATGCATTCAGACTTTTGATGTATTCTACGGCTAAAATGTTGTTGGGGCTGGCGAGCAGCGTGGCAAGCGCTGTGCTAAAGAGAGCTTCTATCGCGTTGTGGCGGGCTTTTACAAAGGATATACCGCTTTTTAGATTTTCTTTTGTGAGGGCCAAAACTTCGGCAAAACTTGAGACGTGCGCTGCTTTTTGGAGCTTTGCTAAGTTATCATTTTCGCAGCCAAAACTTAAAATATCCACGCAATTAAGGGCATCGGCCAAAAAGGTAGCGCCAAAGGCAAAGCGCTCTGCACTGGCGACGGCGTAGGGAGTAGGGAGCTCTATGACTAAGTCGCACCCGTTTTTTAGGGCTATTTCGGCTTTGGCGGTTTTTGAAATCACCGATGGAATCCCACGTTGAGTAAAGTTCCCACTCATGATTGCCACGGTGTGCGTAGCGTGAGTGTGCTTAATTTGGTATCTATGCCCGTTGTGAAAGGGATTGTACTCACAAATTATTGCAGATATTTTCATAATAAAAACTCCCAGATTGTTGTTTTTTGGCAAATTTATTGATTTTCGCCTCTCCAATATGATACTATATGAGAAGTGCGAATTGAAGCACATGATAAAAGGAGGCCGTGCATGAAAGTTTTGGTGATAAATGCGGGCAGCTCGTCGCTGAGGTTTCAGCTTATAGATATGGCGGCCGACGAAACGGTGTTGGCTAAAGGAATTTGCGATAGAATCGGATTGAACGATGCTTTTGTTGAATATGAAAATTATAAAGGGCACAAAAAAACATTCAAGTCCAACCTAAAAAGCCACGAGGAAGCGGCATTTTTTGTGAAAGGGCTTCTTTTAAACGACGAATATGGCGTCATAAAGGACCTGAAAGAAATTTCAGCAGCCGGGCACAGAGTGGTGCAGGGCGGCGCGGAGTTTAGCAAATCTACGTTGATAGACCAAAAGCTCATAAACGCGGTGGAAAGGTTCACGTCGATCGCTCCTCTTCATAACAGCGCAAATTTGCACGGAATAAACGCTTGCAAAGAAATTTTTGGCGAAGACTTCCCGCAGGTGGCGGTTTTTGATACAGCCTTTCATAGCACCATCCCGCCAAAAGCCTATATTTATCCGCTGCCGTATGAATTTTACGAAAAGTATGGCATAAGAAAATACGGATATCACGGGCTTTCTCATTATTACGTTAGCAATGAGTGCGCAAGGCTTATGCACAAAGACATCAAACAGACTAAGATTATCACGTGTCACCTGGGCAATGGCGCATCGATTGCCGCAATAGATGGCGGAAAGTCTGTGGACACGACGATGGGCTTTACTCCTACGGACGGCATGATAATGGGAACGCGCAGCGGGTCGCTGGATCCGGGGATTATTACTTTTGTTGCCGAGAGGGAGAATTTATCGCTAAAAGAGTTTAACGAGGTTACCAACAAGAAATCTGGCCTGCTGGGGGTTTCGGGTGTTTCTAGCGACGCTAGGGAAATCGAAAAAGCAGCAAAGTCGGGTAACGAGAGGGCGATTTTGGCTCAAGATATGTTCCGCTATCAGATTTTCAAGGTTGTTGCTTCGTACATAGCGGTGCTGGGCGCCTGCGACGCGATTGTCTTCACCGGCGGCATAGGCGAAAACCGTGTTAATCACAGAAAGGCGATCTGCGATTCTCTTTCGTTTATGGGGATCAAGATGAACGACAGCTTGAACGAGCAGACGGTTAACGGCAGCACGGCGGAGATATCTGAGGAAAATTCTTCTATAAAAATTTTTGTTATCCCGACGAATGAAGAAATAGTCATAGCTCGCGATACAGCGGAAGTTATAGAGAGTTTAGGAAAATAGAGAAGGCAGAGCGCTTAGTTGATGGGCGCCTGCTTTTTTGTTTTGAAGATTATTTTGGAGAACATTTTAAACAAAAACGAGGCGAAGAAGCAAAGCAGCACGGCAACGGCGACTAGCTTGATATTGGGTGAGGCCAGCGAAAAGAAGGATCGGAAGAACAAGAGGCAAACTAAAAAGGCTGTGGACATCGCATAGAATAGGAATTTTCGAACGAAGTTGAATGGCAAACACAAGTTAAATAGCAAAGAGAGCCCTGAGAACCCGGTTAAAATGACGCACAGCGTGGAGATCTCGGCATAGCTTAGGTAGATGACCTTTGATACAGCCATGATAGTCAGTATCGACGAGACTATGGTTAACGCGCACGGCAGGGCTTTGCTTATTATGTTTACGAACAGATTACCATTTATTCTGCTTTTGTTGGCCTCCAGCGCCAAAACGAAGGACGGGATCCCAATGGTGAAAACGCTTGTCAACGTCATTTGAATGGGCATGAATGGGTACGGCGTGTTGAAAAACAGGAACAGAATGGCCAGCAGGGTGGAGTATATTGTTTTGACCAAAAATAACGAGGCGGAGCGCTGGATGTTGTTTATTGACCGGCGGCCTTCGAGCACGACTTTGGGCATGGACGAAAAATCCGAATTCAGCAAAACCAACTGAGCGACGTTTCTGGCAGCATCGCTGCCGTTAGCCATAACCACGCTGCAGTCCGACTCTTTTAGCGCCAAAACATCGTTAACGCCGTCGCCAACCATCGCGACAGTATGGCCTTGCTCCTTGAGCGCGCAGATGATCTCCTTTTTTTGCATGGGCGAGACCCGCCCGAAAATGGAGCATTCTTTTATCGCGGTTTGGATGTCTTCTGCGGTCTTCAATTCGGCTTTCGCATCGGTGCATTTTTCGTAATTCTTAACTCCAACGCGCTTTGCGATATTCGCGACGGTTGTGGGGCTGTCGCCAGAGATTATCTTGACGTCCACACCTTGGTCGTAAAAATATTTCAAAGTGTCCGCCGCAGTCTCTCGGATAACGTCTTTAATTAGTATAAATCCCATCAAATCTAGGTTTTGCGGCAGATCCTTGTTAACAAAATTATTCTTGGAGTGCGCCAAAACAAGGACGCGATTCTCCTTGGCATGCTGTTGGAGTTCTTTCTTAAAGAGCCTAAAATTTTCTCCAAAAACAAATTCAGCGGCGCCCATTACAAAGCTGCCCAAGCCGTCAACATACGCGCCAGACCACTTCTTTTCGGGCGAAAAGGACACCACCTCGCTAGCTTTTTTATATTCAACCTGATTCTTGTCGATAAACTCTTTTATCGCGCAGTATGTAGGGTTTGTGTCCGCAGTGTTATTCACGATAATCGACAAAGCCCGAAGCATTGTGGCTTTATCGGTGCTAGAATTTTTGCTCGAGTATGGCACAATATCGTGAACCCGCATGGTGCCTTGAGTTATAGTCCCAGTTTTGTCGAGGCACAAGGTATCAACCCGCGCCAAAGTTTCGATGCAGTAAAGCTCCTGCACCAAAACTTTATGTTTAGATAGCCGCAGAACGCTAACCGCTAAAACCGTGCTAACCAAAAGCATCAGTCCTTCGGGGATCATCCCAATTAGCGCAGCAGTGGTGCTTACAACGGCGCCCTCCAAAGAGTTATGGCTCAACTGATGCGTAAACAAAGAGAAGCCGATGGGGATGATGAGTATCGACAAAATCAGGATAATCCTGTTGAAGGCAGACATTATCTGAGAATTTATTTTTTTAACGTATTTGGCGCCGCAAGAGATCTTGGAAGCATAATTATACTTGCCAACGTGCTCAACCCTCGCTTTGCACGTCCCGCTGACAATATAGCTGCCAGAGAGCAACAAATCGCCCTTCGTCTTAGATATAGAATTGGATTCACCCGTCAGCAAGGATTCATTAACATCGCACCGGCCACATATAATTTTACAATCGGTCGGCACCTGCGCTCCCGGAGCCAGCTCAATTATGTCGTCCAAAACAAGCTCGTCAATATTAAGTTTTTGCACAGCGCCATTTCGAGTAACTGAAACCTTTGCAAGCGATAATATCGACAATTTGTCCACTGTTTTTTTGGCACGAATCTCCTGAACAGTACTTATAATGAGGTTAGAGATAACAACGCCCATAAACAGCAAGTTCTTAAACGAACCGACATAAATTATGGAAGCGGCCAAAAAGAAATTTATAAAGTTAAAAAGCGTAAACAAATTATCTTTTATAATGCGAGGCACCGTCTTGGTCGGCACAGATGTATCCTTATTAATAAGATCTGCATTTTTACGGCTCAAAACCTGAGCTTCAGAGAGACCAACCTCGGGCGCCGGATTATAGCGAATAATGTCGTTTGACATATATGCAAACTTCCCCTTAAAATTTTTTAATCTTCGATAATTTTAATTATATATACGCAAAAAGCTAAAGTCAATCGGACTTTAAAGCAGGAGGTTTTGAGGTTTTTATGAGATGCAGAATAGTAGAGATGCGCAACAAAGAAGTGATAAACATAAAAACCGGAGTCCGGCTAGGATGCGTCAGCGATGTGGAGATCGACACAAAAGACGCAAGATTAGTTTCGATAATAATATATGGCCACCTGCGATGGTGTGGGCTTTTGGGCAGAGAAGATGACATAATAATAAGGTGGGAGGACATAGCTATAATCGGCGATGACACCGTGCTGGTAAAACATAATTTGGGTCCGCGCCGAAAAAGAAGAAAACTCCAAAATTGCTTAAAAAGATTCTTAAGAATGTAGCAGTATTTAGCCAAAATCAGATTAAACGGAATATAATCAAAAAATCCCTTGTAAGTTTTTTGAGAGTGTGTTATAATATTAATTAATTTTTATAAATTCACACGCAGCCGCTTTTTCTTGGTGCTTTTTGTTCAGGTGGGCGCTGCGGAGGTATTAACCAAGGAGGAAAATTTATGTCATCTGTAGTATCTATGAAACAACTTTTGGAGGCGGGCGTCCATTTTGGCCACCAAACTAGAAGGTGGAACCCCAAAATGGCTAGGTATATCTTTACCGAAAGAAACGGGATTTATATCATCGACCTGCAAAAGACCGTCAAGAAGCTCGAGGAGGCTTATGATTTTATTAAGGATATTACCGACCAGGGTAAGTCTGTGCTTTTTGTTGGCACAAAAAAGCAGGCTCAAGAGTCAGTTAAAGAAGAGGCTATCCGCTGCGGTGCTTACTATGTTAATGCGCGCTGGCTGGGCGGTATGCTTACTAACTTTACTACTATCCGCCGTAGAGTGGATCGTTTAAAACAATTGCGCGAGATGCAAGAAAACGGTACTTTTGAATTGCTGCCGAAAAAAGAAGTTATAAAATTAAATCTTGAAATTGAAAAGCTTGAAAAATTTCTTGGCGGCATTAAAGATATGAAAAAGCTGCCGGGTGCATTGTTTATTGTTGATCCGCGAAAAGAGAGGATCGCTGTGGCCGAGGCTAAAAAGCTGGGGATCCCGATTATTGCTATTGTGGACACAAACTGCGACCCAGACGAAGTTGATTATGTTATTCCGGGTAACGACGACGCTATCCGCGCGGTTAAGCTTTTGGCGGGCGTTATGGCTAATGGAATCATTGAAGTCAGAGAGGGCCAGATGGGTTCTGCTGCGGTTGAACCTGTGAAAGAGTCTATTGAAGACTTGATTTTTGAAGAGACCAAAACGGACGAAGAATAAGGCTGCACTTGAATTAGAAAATTTTTGAAACATATATGTGGAGGAATGGTTATGGCTTTTACAGCGAGCGATGTTAAGGCTTTGAGGGAGAAGACCGGCTGCGGAATGATGGACTGCAAGAAGGCGCTTACGGAGTCTGCCGGCGATATGGATAAGGCTATAGACTTTTTGCGGGAGAAGGGCTTGGCTGCTGCGAGCAAGAAGTCTGGCAGAATCGCGGCGGAGGGTGTTGCGTTTGCGTGCACTAATAAGGACGAAAACATTGGCGTTGTTATTGAAGTTAACGCAGAGACAGACTTTGTAGCCCAGAACGCTGATTTTTTGGCCTTTGTGCAAACGTGTGCAGATACTATAATTGAGAAGAATCCCGCTGATTTGGAGGCTTTGATGACTTGCAAGGCTTGCGGCAGCGATTTGACCGTTGAAGAATTGGTTAGAGAGAAAATTCTGACAATTGGGGAAAATATAAAGGTTCGCCGGTTTAAGCGCTTTGAGGGCGTTGTTACGACTTATAATCATGCTGGTGGCCGGATTGGTATTTTGGTTAAGTTTAATGCTTCGCCAGAGACTGCTTTGCAAGATGAGTTTAAGGTTTGCGCCAAGGATATAGCTATGCAGGTGGCTGCTGTTAATCCGGGCTATTTGAACAGAGACGCTGTGCCTGCAGACGTTTTGGAGCACGAGAAGAAAATCCTCACTGAGCAGGTAATGAATGAGGGCAAGCCAGCTAATATTGCGGAGAAAATTGTTATGGGCAAAATCGGCAAATTTTACAAAGAAAATTGCTTGGTTGAGCAAGTTTTCGTTAAGGATTCGAATTTGACCGTTGAGCAATATGTAAAAAATGTTGCCCAAAAATTGGGCGGAAATATCGAGATTGAAAATTTTGCTCGCTTTGAAAAGGGCGAAGGCCTCGAGAAACGCGAAGATAACTTTGCGGATGAAGTTGCTAGTATGGTTAAGTAATTAAATTTATTTTGAGCTGAATATAGATAGAGCGCGGTTTTAGATCGTGCTCTATTCTTTTTGATTGTGGGCCTTTACAGATTTGTTTTGTTGTTGTAAAATTGAAGTTGTAATCATGGCGCGAATAGAATGTAGAGGTGGTCACCGTTGCAGCCTAAATATAAACGGGTTTTGCTAAAACTGAGCGGAGAGGCTTTGGCTGGCGAGCAAAAGCATGGTATCGATTTTGCTGTTGCGACCGGGATTTGCAAGACTATTAAAGAATGCTTGAGCTTGGGTGTTCAATTTGGCATTGTTGTGGGCGGAGGCAACTTTTGGCGAGGCCGAAGCAGCGAGCATTTTGATAGGACCAGGGCTGATCATATGGGAATGCTGGCGACTTTGATTAATGCGTTGGGACTTGCGGAGGTTTTTAAGAGTTTAAATGCCGATGCTCAAATTTTGACTTCGCTGAATATGCAGCCGATTGCGGAAATGTACATAAAAGATCGGGCTGTCGAGTACTTGGGAAAAGGGCACGCGGTTATATTTGCTTGCGGAACGGGGTTACCGTTTTTTTCTACGGACACGGCGGCTTCGCTGCGGGCGGCAGAGATTGGTGCGGATATTATTTTGAAGGCTACGATGGTTGATGGCGTTTATGATCGGGACCCGAAGAAGAACAGCGACGCGGTTCGGTACGAGTCGCTTAGCTATGCGGAGATGTTGAGCAAGGGCTTGGGCGTAGTGGACATCACCGCGGCTTCTATGTGCAAGGCAAACGGCATCCCGCTGCTTGTTTTTAGCATAGAGAACCCGCAAAATATATATGATGTTATTGTGGGGGAGCCGATTGGGACTATTGTTAGGTGAAAAATTTGTGTTAAAATTGGCTTGAAGTCGAGGATAAAGGGAGTTTTTGTTGTGAATAAAATTTTTGGCGAAGTAGAAGAAAGCATGAAACGGTCGTTAAATGCACTTTCGAAGGAGTACATTGCGATTAGAGCGGGACGGGCGAACCCGGCTGTTTTGGACAAAATTTTGGTTGACTATTACGGCGCGGCCACGCCGATAAATCAGCTGGCGGCTGTCTCTGTTGTGGAGGCGCGGACTTTGGTCATTGAGCCGTGGGATGCGTCTGTTTTGAAGGAAATTGAGAAGGCGATTTTGACTTCGGATTTAGGGATAAATCCGCAAAATGACGGCAAGTGTTTGCGAATTATTTTTCCGGCTCTTACGGAAGACCGACGCCGCGAGATCGTTAAAGATATTGCTAAAATGGGCGAAGATTCTAAAGTTTCTGTGCGCGTGATCCGTCGGGATGCGATTGATAAGTTGAAGAAAATGAAGAAGGATTCGGAAATTACAGAGGACGACTTAAAGCAGGCCGAGAAAAAAGTTCAGGATTTGACCGATAGTTTTTGCAAGAAAATTGACGATTTGTCGGATGAAAAGCAAAAAGAAATAATGGCAATTTGACGTTGATTGTTTATTTTTGAACCAGATTGGCGTGATATCGGGGATGGTTATGAATTGGCTTAAAAAGCAAAAATGCGGCTCGGCGACTGTAAAGCAAGTTCCGGCGCATATTGGCATCGTTATGGACGGCAACGGCAGATGGGCTAAAAAGCGTGGTTTGCCACGGTCGGCTGGGCATAGCGCTGGAGCTGAGACTTTTAAGAAAATTGTGCGATATTGCAGTAAAATTGGGGTAAAGCACTTGACGGTTTATGCTTTCTCGACCGAAAACTGGAGACGTCCGGTTGCAGAAGTGACTTTTTTGATGGGCCTTTTTGAGCAATATTTGAATGACGCTTTAAAGGATTTTGAGCAGAGGAATATAAGGGTCGTCTTTTTTGGCGACAAGAGTGCGTTTTCTCCCAATTTGCAAAGGCTCATTGAGGATATTGAGCAGGCTTCGCAGAGCAAAACTGGCATGGTGCTTAATGTTGCGATGAACTACGGCGGGAGAAGTGAGATTATTAGGGCGGCTAAGGCGATTGCTTCAGATGTAAAAGATGGCAAATTGAGCATTGAAGCCATTGACGAAAAAATTTTTGCAAAAAAGCTCTATACAGCGGGGCAGCCAGATCCGGACTTGATTATTCGCCCAAGCGGAGAGAAGCGATTGTCGAACTTTTTGCTGTGGCAGAGCGCTTATACGGAGTTTGTGTTTATGAATGTCTTGTGGCCGGACTTTTCGGAGAAAGATTTGGACTTGGCCATCGCTGAATATGCAGCGAGAAATCGGCGGTTTGGAGGGGTGTAAGAGTGATAATCAGGACAATTTCCGGGCTTTTGGGCGGAATGATCGTTGTAATCGTCCTTATTTTTAACGGCACTATGCCGTTTTTGCTAAACTGCGCTGTTTCCACGGTCTGCGCCTTGGCTAGCTACGAGGTGTTTTCGGTTATGAATCTTCGCAAAACCGCTATTGCTGTGGCTCCGAGCTTAGTTTTTTCAGCGCTTCTGCCAGTATTGGGCTGTGACCTGGTGTGGCAAGGCGCTTGTCTTGCGTATTCTTTTTTTATGTTTGGCGTGGTGTTGCTTTTTGCGACGGAACTTAACTTTAAGGATATTGCCGCAATATACAGCATGATTTTGCTGATTACCTTATCTTTGAATTTTATTGTTAAACTGCGCGATTTTGGCGGCGAATTTGGCAGTTTTTATGTGCTGTATGCGCTTTGCATCTCTTGGATGACGGATATTGGCGCGTACTTTTGGGGCACTTTTTTTGGCAGAAATAAGCTTTGCCCGAGCATTAGCCCGAAAAAGACGGTTGAGGGTGTTTTTGGCGGGATTATTTTTTCTTTGGCCGTTAGCTTTGCCATTTGCTTTTTTTTTGAGCGGTTCATGTTCGATGCCGGCGTACGGGTGAATTTTCATTATATAATCCCGATTTCCTTAGTTGGCGCGGTGATCTCCATTGTGGGGGACTTGGCTTTTTCTGCAATAAAGCGTGGTTGCCACGCAAAGGACTTCGGCAGCATAATTCCTGGCCACGGCGGGGTTTTGGATAGATTTGATAGCGTGATTTTTGTGGCGCCGTTTGTGTATTTTATGGTGAATTGCTTTAACATCGTGAAGGTTTAAGCCGAGTGAAGGCGCTGGAAAGGGGGCGATGAGCTTATGGTAAAGGCGATTTCGGTTCTGGGTTCAACGGGGTCAATTGGAGCAAAGGCTTTGAGGATCGCTAAGAATCTGGGCATAGATGTTGCCGGACTTGCGGTCTTTAGTAACGTCCCGCGCGTAGAGGAGCAGATTCGAGAATTTAGACCCAAAAAAGTCGCCGTTTTTGACGAAAATGCTGCGAAAAGATTAAAGGAAAATGTTTCGGACTTAGATGTAGAAGTCCTATGCGGGATGGCCGGGCTATGCGAAATTGCCGCTATGGACGGCGTTGAGATGGTTTTGAATTCTGTGTCTGGCATGGTTGGCTTGAGGCCGACGCTGCGCGCTATTGATGCCGGAAAGGACGTTGCTCTTGCCAACAAAGAGACTTTGGTGGTGGGCGGCTCACTGGTTATGGAGCGAGCTAGAGCGGCCGAAGTAAAGATCTTGCCGGTGGACAGCGAACATTCTGCGATTTTTCAATGTTTGCAAGGGTGCCACGACAAAAAAAGTTTAAAGGAACTGATTTTGACGGCTTCTGGCGGCCCGTTTTTTGGCATGAATATAGATGAGCTTAGGGCAGTGACGAAGCGGGACGCGCTGAAGCACCCGAATTGGAGCATGGGCAGCAAGATTACCATCGATTCGGCGACCATGATGAATAAGGGCTTTGAGGTGATTGAGGCGGTTTGGCTTTTTGATGTTCTGGCCGATGACATAGACGTGCTGATCCACAGGGAGAGCATCGTCCATTCTATGGTGGAGTTTTGCGATAACTCGGTCATTGCGCAGATGGGCGTGCCGGACATGGGTATCCCGATTCAATACGCGCTTACTTGCCCCGAGCGTGTGCCTTCGATTGTGGAGAAGCTTGATTTGACGCAGGTTGGTAAGCTCTCTTTTTGTAAGCCCGACAATGAGACTTTTAAGGGGATAGACATTTGCAGGGCGGCTTTGAAGGTTGGCGGAACGATGCCTGCGATTATAAACGCCGCCAATGAAGAGGCTGTTGGGCTGTTTTTGAATGAGGAAATTTCTTTTTTGGAAATTACTGAAATTGTCCAAAAGGCAATGGATCGCATTAAAGCTGTGAATTCAAATTCTTTAGACGACATTTTGGCCGCGGACGCTGAGGCTAGAGAATTTGTGATAAAAAATTTTAAAAAATAAGGAGACGAGGTTATGTTTGTCAGTTTTTTGTTGATTGTGATTTCTGTGCTGCTGTTCTCGCTTATCATTTTTGTGCACGAGTTGGGCCACTTCATGACGGCGCGATACGCTGGGATCAAGGTTAATGAATTTGCCATTGGAATGGGTCCGGTGATTTTTAAAAAGCAAAAGGGCGAGACAGTTTATTCGCTGAGGCTGTTTCCGATTGGTGGCTATTGCGCTATGGAGGGCGAAGACGGCGAAAGTGACGACGCTAACGCGTTTGGAAAGAAATTCGTTTATAAGCGGATTTTGGTTGTTGCGGCGGGCGCTATCATGAATATCATTTTGGCTTTCGTTTTTATGGTGATAATCTTAACGCAGCGGTCCGAATTTGCCTCCACGACCATTGGTAGCTTTGCTGACGACGCGGTGACTAGTCAATATGGCCTGCAAGTTGGCGACAGGATCCTCTCGGTAGACGGGTACGGCGTTTCGACATATACGGACATTGGCTTTGCGCTGGCTGTAAACAGCGATTTTAACGCTACTTTTGTTGTGGAGAGAAACGGCGAAAAGCTGACTCTAACCGATGTAAAACTTGCGACGCGCGAGAACGAGAGCGGTAAAACGGTGATTGTTAGGGATTTCTTTTTGAATCCGATTGAAAAGAATTTTTTGACCGTGATTTCGCAGACGTTTAAAGAGATGTTTTCTAATGTTAAGATGGTGTATGCGACGCTTTTTGGCTTGGTTACTGGAACTATCAGTTTGAATGAAGTCTCGGGCCCTGTTGGAATGGTGTCTGTGATCTCGGATGCAGCTGCAAAGGGCCTTGAGGTAGACTTTGTGGCGGCGTTGAACAATATCATTCGGATGTTGATGGTGCTGTCGCTTAACCTTGGAATCTTTAACTTGCTGCCGTTGCCAGCGCTGGATGGCGGAAGATTGGCGTTCTTAATTTTAGAAGCAATAAAAGGCAAACCCGTAAGCCCTAAGTACGAGGGCTTGATTCATACGGTCGGCTTCGTGCTGCTGATATTGTTCATGCTGTTTATCTCCATCAACGACGTGCTGAAGATGGTGTGGGGGAGAGGGCTATTTGGCTAAATGAGGCGAGTTGCTAAGGTTGTAAAAATCGGGGATAGAAAAATCGGCGGGCAAGAGGGAATCGCGGTTCAGTCCATGTTAAATGTGCCTTCTTATGACGTTGAAAGCCACGTTAAGGAGGCCGCTCGGCTAAAGGCTGCTGGTTGCGATATATTAAGAATTGCGATTCCAGACATACCTGCGGTGAGGCTGATTCCGGCCATAAAAAACGACGTGGACATCCCGCTGGTTGCAGATATCCATTTTGACTATAGGCTGGCTGTTGAATCTGTGACCGCGGGCGCGGATAAAATTAGGATTAACCCCGGAAATATCGGCGATGAAGCTCGGGTTAAACAGGTTGCAGATGTCTGCAAAAGCCACGGAGTTCCCATCCGGATTGGGGTTAATTCTGGCTCGCTTGAGAAAAGCATTTTGAGAAAACACGTCGCTCCCACGGCAGAGGCTTTGTGCGAGAGCGCTTGTTATCACGCTTCGCTGCTTGAAAAATTTGACTTTGATGATATTGTGCTATCGCTTAAGTCGTCGAGCGTGAAGACCATGGTTGAGGCTTATCGGCTCATTGCGAACAAGTGTGAGTATCCTCTGCATTTGGGCGTGACGGAGTCTGGCACCTTTAAAACGGGCATCATAAAGTCCGCAGTGGGGATAGGCTCCCTTTTGCTTGACGGAATCGGCGATACTATCCGGGTTTCTTTGACGGCGGATCCTGTTGAGGAAATTTATGCGGCTAAGGACATTTTGAATGCAGTCGGAATGGGTCACGGCGGGGTTGAGGTAATCTCTTGCCCGACCTGTGGCAGAACGCGTATTGATATTATAAAGTTGGCGAATGAGGTTGAGGCAAGGCTTAAAGGCTGCAAAAAAAACATCAAAGTCGCGGTGATGGGCTGCGCAGTTAATGGCCCGGGCGAGGCTTCTGCTGCGGATATTGGCGTGGCTGGCGGAGACGGCGTTGGGTTGATCTTCAAAAAGGGCGAGGTTGTCCGCAAAGTAAAGGAAGAAGAGATCGTGGCAGAATTGATGCGGGAAATAGAAAGTTTGTGATTTGAGAGGTTTTTTCGTTGAGTGCTTTTGGAGATTTTCTGGAGAAATACATAGACAAAAGTCTGATTTCGACCGACGTTTTGAGCGGGAACGTGCGTTCTATAAACATAGATGTTGAAAATAGGACGCTTGTGATAAACGTGGATTTTTTTATGATGGTGGAGGGCCAGATTCTTTTTAATATTGAAGACAGCCTTCAGCGCTCTAGTTTGAACTTGTGCCGGGTTGATATTCGGCCGTCATTCCCGAAGGATAGCTTTTCTGCCGAGTGCTACCGTGACTTGATTTTGAGGGTCACTAAAGAGACCAAGAGCCTTGGCGGAATTTTGAAGGACTCTACCGCTAGGCTGGACGGTGAGAATTTGACGATTCTGCTGGCGTATGGTGGCAAGAAGATTCTTGTGGACAAAAAGTTTGATAAAAGTTTGCACGATTTAATAAAAAAAGAATTTGGCTTAAGCCTGAATATTTCTTTTGAGGAAGCTTTTTCATCGATCAATGGCGACGCGATTCCTCGACATATTGAGAAGCATTGTGCTCTTTTGGAGAAAGAAAAAAGGGAGCGTGTTATTGAAAAAGTAGAAGTTTATGAGTCCAACATGGGCGAGAAGAAAAAAAATACGGGCGCAGATGTTGCCGAGACGATCTCGATTAGAAAGGGCGAAAATTTATATCCGAGTGTTAATTTAAAAACGGCGGTGCCGATTTTGGGCAGCACCATAAAGGGCAAGCCTATAAAGATTGCCGACATTACGCCGGACATCGGCAGTGTTACTATTTGGGGTGACGTTTTTTCTGTCGATGAGCACTTGACGAAGGATGGCTTGAAGAAGATTTATGCTATCAATGTTACCGACTACACGGGGTCGATCTCTTTAAAGATAATTGCGGATAAAGAAAAATGGAAGCTTTACGATAAAATTGCAAAGGGCAGCACGCTGCTGGTTCGAGGCGAAGTCACTTATGACAAGTACGACAGGGAGATAACCGTGCGGCCAAAGAGCATTTGCTTTGTGGAGAAGGTTAAGGTTGTTGACAGCGCGGCGAAAAAGCGGGTGGAGTTGCATTTGCACACGAATATGTCTGCTATGGACGGCGTTACTCCGGTCGAGGCTTTGATTGCCCGTGCGCATGATTGGGGCCACAGCGCCGTTGCTATAACTGACCATGGGGTTGCGCAGTCTTTTCCGGATGCGATGAATACTGCTAGTAAAATTAAGAAAAACGGCGGCAAAATTAAGGTAATCTACGGCGTGGAGGCTTATTTTGTTGATGATTTGGCCTCCGACTTCGATGGCGACGAGAAAAAGCTTAAATATTATCACCAGGTCATTTTGGCTAGAAATGCTGCCGGCCTTAAGAATCTCTACCGGCTTATATCGAAGGCGCACCTGGACTATTTTTATAGGAAGCCTCGCATTCCTAAAAGTGAGCTTATTAAGCACAGAGATGGGTTGATTATCGGCAGTGCCTGCGAGGCTGGTGAGCTTTTTAG
Organism: uncultured Eubacteriales bacterium; assembly: GCA_948968885.1. Taxonomy (GTDB): domain Bacteria; phylum Bacillota; class Clostridia; order Oscillospirales; family Acutalibacteraceae; genus CAG-557. The sequence goes on from CAREUR010000009.1 coordinate 25,915, forward strand.
AGCGATTGTTGCGAAAGAAAGCCATGAAAGGCTTTGTGAAATTGCGAAGTTTTATGATTACTTGGAAGTGCAGCCGATTGGCAATAATAATTTTTTGATCCGCAGCGGATTTGCTAAGGATGAAGATGAGCTGCGCGCGTTTAACAAGGCGATTGTTGATCTGGGCGACGAGCTTGGGATTCCAGTGGTTGCCACTTGTGATGTGCATTTTTTGGACCCGCATGATTCGCAATACAGAGCGGTTTTGATGGCGGGGCAAGACTATGAAGATGCGGAGAATCAGGCGCCGCTTTATTTGAAGACTACGGACGAGATGCTGGAGGAGCTCTCTTATTTAGGCCAGGAAAAAGCATACGAGATCGTGGTTGAAAATACGAACAAAATCGCTGCGATGATTGACGAGGTTAGCCCAATTCCGCCGGGAGTTTTTCATCCGGTTATTGAGGGAGCCGAGGAGGAGCTTGTTGCGATTACTTGGGAGCGGACCAAGGCCGTTTATGGCGACCCTTTGCCGGTGATAGTGCAGGAGCGCTTGGAGCGAGAACTTTCGTCCATTACCAAGCACGGATTCTCGGTGCTTTATATGACGGCGCAGAAATTGGTGGCGAATTCCGAGGCGCACGGCTATCTGGTTGGGTCGAGAGGCTCGGTGGGATCCTCTTTTGTTGCCACTATGTCCGGAATTTCGGAAGTTAACCCGTTGTTTCCGCATTATGTCTGCCCTCACTGCAAGAACAGCGAGTTTATTACCGACGGCAGCTATGGTTCGGGGTTTGACTTGCCTGAAAAAAATTGCCCCAAATGTGGGACGAGCTATAATCGCGACGGGCACAATATTCCTTTTGAGACTTTTTTGGGCTTTGATGGCGACAAGACGCCGGATATCGACCTTAATTTTTCGGGCGAGTACCAAAGCGAGGCTCACCGCTACACAGAGACTTTGTTTGGGAAAGATAACGTCTTTAAGGCCGGTACGATTGCGACTATTGCCGAGAAAACCGGAATTGGTTTTGTGAAAAAGTACGCGGAGCAAAAAGGGAAGATTCTGCATAAGGCAGAGGAAACTCGGTTGGCAAACGGCTGCACGGGGATAAAGCGAACTACGGGGCAGCACCCGGGCGGAATGGTTGTTGTGCCCAAGGGGATGGAAATTTACGATTTTTGCCCGGTACAACGGCCGGCAAATGATCAGAAGTCGGATAACATCACCACGCACTTCGATTTTCACTCTATACACGACACTATTTGCAAGCTGGACGAGCTGGGGCATGATGTTCCCTCGATATACCGCTATTTGGAGGACTACACTGGGATTTCGGTTATGGATGTTTCTATGAGTGACCCGAAGGTGATGTCGCTGTTTACGTCTACCGAGGCTTTGGGCGTTGCGCCGGAGGCGATTGACTCTCAGACGGGGACATTTTCTTTGCCGGAAGTTGGCACTAGCTTTGTGCGGCAGATGATGATTGAAGCTCAACCGAAGACGTTTTCGGATTTGTTGCAGATTTCTGGGCTTTCTCACGGGACGGACGTTTGGATCGGCAACGCTCGGGATCTTATAAAAAGTAAAATTTGCACGATTTCGGAGGTTATCGGAACGCGAGATAGCATCATGACGTACCTCTTGCAGAAGGGCTTAGAGCCAAAGATGGCGTTTAAGATTATGGAGATCGTGCGAAAGGGCAAGGCTAGGAAGCTTTTGACGCCGGAACATATTGCTGAAATGAAGAAGCATGGCGTTCCGGACTGGTACATTGACTCCTGCATGAAGATTAAGTATATGTTCCCAAAGGCCCACGCCACGGCTTATATGATTTCTACCTTGAGGCTCGGTTGGTACAAGGTTTATCGGCCTATCGAATACTATGCGGCTTACTTTACCGTGCGAAGCGAAGACTTGGACGGCGTGCTTGTGATGAAGGGCAAAGAGGCGGTTAAGCAGCAGATGAAGGACATTAAGGCCAAGGGGAATGAGGCCACTGTTAAGGAGGCCGCTGCTTTTGCGACTTTGCAGATTGTGAATGAGATGTTTGAGCGCGGAATCGAGGTTTTGCCGATTGACTTATATAAATCAGACGCTTATAAATTTTTGGTGGAAAGTGGCAAAATTCGGCTGCCGTTTTCTTCTCTGCCGGGAGTTGGCGAAAATGTTGCTAAGAGCTTGCAAAATGCTCGAAATGGCGGCAGATATATTTCTGTGGACGAAATTTCAACGCGATCGGGCGTTTCTAAGACTATTGTCGAGCTTATGGACGAAATCGGGATGCTTAAGGGGATCCCAAAATCAAGCCAGCTGAGCTTTTTTTAAGAAATGCTTGAAAATGTTTGCATTTTGAGGTAAAATAGTCTTATATTGTATGGCGATCTAACTAAATTGACCGGAGGAAATGGTATGATATCAGCTGGAGATTTTAGAAATGGTGTTACCTTTGAGATGGATGGAAATGTTTATTGCATAATCGAGTTTCAGCACGTTAAACCCGGCAAGGGCGCGGCTTTTGTGCGCACTAAAATTAGAAACGTGATTACCGGTAGCGTTGTGGAAAAAACATTTAATCCAAATGATAAATATCCGACCGCGTTTATAGAGCGCCGCGATATGCAGTATTTGTACCGTGATGGCGATTTATATTATTTTATGGATTTAGAAAATTATGAGCAAATTCCGATAAATAAAAGTGTTTTGGGCGATAATTTTAAATTCGTGAAAGAAAATATGGAGTGCAAGGTTCTTTCTTATAAAGGCAATGTTTTTGGAGTGGAACCTCCGCTTTTTGTAGAGCTGGAAATTACAGAAACTGACCCTGGGTTTAAAGGAGATACTGCTACAAATGCGACAAAACCTGCAACTCTTGAAACAGGTGCACAGATCCGCGTGCCGCTGTTTATTGATCAGGGAGAGGTTATTCGGATTGATACTAGAACCGGAGAGTATATGGAACGCGCTTAAAATTATGTTTTTGCGGTACATACTAGGTTTGATTGTTGTGTAATATTTCTTTTGTTTGCGGTCAAACTTATTATAGACATTATAAAATAAAGAGGTAAATGCTATGAATATTAAAGAAAAATTGGCTTACGTTAAGGGCTTGGTTAAGGGGCTAGAGCTTGACAACTCTAAGCCGGAGGTAAAGGTTTTGGCAGCTGTGGTGGAGCTTTTGGATGATGTTACTACTGCTGTTTCGGACTTAGAGGATGGCTACGACGATTTGGCCGATAAGATAGATGAAATTGATAAGGATCTTTGCTATTTGGAAGATGACTTTTATGAAGGCGAAGATGACGATTATGATGATGGTTGCGCTGACGATGATGGCGTCTTTTATGAAGTGACGTGCCCTAGCTGCAACGAGACGGTTTGCCTCTCTGAGCCGGTTCTTTTGGATGGCGGCGTTGACTGCCCTAATTGTGGAGAAAATTTAGAGTTCGATTTAGATGGACTCGAAGCAAATGGTAAATGCAGCTGTGGAGACGTTTGCAATTGTGAGCCAACTTGCGAATGCGAAGCTGATGCGGTTTCTTGCGAATGTGACCCGGAATGTGGTTGTTCACCAGAATGTGGCTGCTAGTTTTAAATTTTGTGGCTTAAAAACTGTCATTGACGGCATTTTTATAGGCAGGGCTGGTGCTTTTATTTATGGTTTCGGTCGGGATTGACTTGATAAAAATTGAGCGGATAAAGCGCTCAATGGAACGAAGCTCATTTTTAAATAAAATATTGGGCGAAAATGAGTATTTTGAGCTAAAAAAAAGAGGACTCTTGCCGCGAAGTGTAGCCGTTAATTTCTGCGCAAAAGAGGCATTTTTAAAGGCTTTGGGCAAAGGTTTGGGTGAGATAAATTTAACCGAAATTGAATTGCTGCGGCAAAAAAGTGGACAGCCATATTTAAGCTTAACTGGAAAAGCTCTAGACTTGGCTAAAGAACAGGGCTTAAAGTTCACGGTTAGCGCGACGCATACAGAAAATTACGCCAGCGTGGTCGTCGTTGCTTATACAGAAAATTAATCAAACATAGTGACAATGGAATAATTCACCGCTTTTGATAGTATCGTATTAAAGGCGGTGATTTTTTGTTGTATGAGCGCAACGGGTGCCGCGTTTATTTTAAAAGTAAGCTAGAGGTTAAGATATATGAGGCGATTTTTTACTATTGCTGGGATGTTACTGTTTGCAGCGCTTTTTTTGTCGGCTTGTGACAACGTTTTAGAGCCTGCGGGCAAATGTCCTGTGCTAGAATTTAAGAGCAATTTTGAAGTTGAATCGAAAAAATTATCGATAACAGGTAACATAGTGAGGTCTCAAGCTGGAGAAATAGAGATAAACGTTGACTCTCCAGAAGCTTTGGCCGGGCTAAAATTTAAACATAGCGGTTCGGAAAATTTAATCTCGAAAGATGGTTTAACTTACAAAACAGATGAGTTAATTTTGCCGGGGACATCGGGTTTAACTGCGATTTTTGAGGCAATTGATTACATGGCGAGCAACAAGGACGAGGAAGCTTTTTTTAAAGACGACAAAGAGATGGCGTTCATTGGCAAGACATCGGCGGGCAAGTTCGAGTTAAGAGCGGACAAAAAAACTGGGTTCATAACAGAGATAAAGGTCGGCGAGCAGAACACGGTCAAATTTTTCGGCCAAGAAAAACTGACAAGCTAGCTTTCTAAAAGCTTTTCGAGGGTAGCCAATTTTACGGCCACGCAAAAAGCATAAATGGCCACGTTTAGCTCATCCAAAGTAGGGTAAGAGGGAGCCAGCCGGATATTGCTGTCTTTTTTATCAACTCCGTATGGGAAAGTGGTGCCAGCATCGGTTAGAATCAGGCTGATGTTTTTGCAAAGCGCAACAACCTTTTTGGCACAGCCAGGCATTACGTCAACGCTGATAAAATATCCACCGGTTGGCTCTGTAAAAGAAATGATTTCGTTCCCATTAAACTCTGATTTTAAGGCGTTTATAACCAAATCAAACTTAGGCTTTAAGATTTTTCGATGCTTTTTCATGTGGCTCAACAAACCACGATAATCCTTAAAATATCGGACATGCCGCAGCTGATTAATTTTGTCAAACCCGATAGTTTTGGCAGAGTAAAAATTTTTTATTGCGTTAAGATTCTTTTTAGAAGCGCCTAAAAAGGCGACTCCAGCGCCAGGGAAGGTGATTTTGGAAGTGGAACAAAATATCAGCGGCAAATCTTGAGTGCCGTTCTTTTCGCATTCATCCATTATATTCAAGAGCCGAGTGGGAGTATCGGACAGATCGTGAATAGCGTAGGCGTTGTCCCAAAAAATTCTAAAATCTCCGGCGAGAGTGTTCAAAGCAGAAAAACGCTTAACGGTTTCGTCCGAGTAAGTGATGCCTTGCGGGTTGGAGTATTTCGGTACGCAAAGAATCCCTTTAATCGTGCTATCCTTGGCAACGAGATCTTCTACAATGCCCATATCAGGGCCCGTGGCAGTCATCGGAACGGGGATGGCCTCAATATTAAAATGCTCCAAAATGGCAAAGTGCCGGTCATAACCGGGGCACGGGCACAAAAATTTGACTTTACCCTGCCGAGTCCAAGGCTCAAAGCCAGACACACCGCGAGTCATAAAGAACGAGATAATATCAAACATCATGCTCAGACTAGAATTTCCTCCAGCAAAAACTTGGTCAGGCGCAACTCCCAAAACCGGCGCAAAAAGCTCCTTTATTTCTGGGATGCCATCTAAAACGCCGTAATTAAGACAATCCGTACTGTCTTTTAAAGTGCAGCAAGATTCAGAACTCACCACATCCAAGAGTTCTCGCGATAAATTGAGCTGCTCAATAGACGGCTTCCCGCGCGCCATATTCAAGCTTAATTTCAACGCATTCAATTTTTCGTATTCTTTCAAAACCCGCGCCCGCTCTTTGGCCAACTCATCCTTACTCAAATCCAAGTAATTCATAAAGCACTCCTTTAAAGCAGCGACTGCACATTTTTAACTCAATTATAGCACAGATCAAATTTTTGCACTAATTATCGCGCGTTTAGTGTTTTGGGCAATAAAAAATCCCTTAAAAAAGGGATGCTAAGGTCAAAATTTAATAAAAAAGCCCCACCCAACCGTAACGTGTTTATGATAACCTGCCTACCAAAAAGCAGGTGGGTGCCAGCCTATAGGCTTCACGCTCCCTTCGTCCGAAAAATCGGGAGGTCTGCAATTCACCTAGAGAGCGAAGCTCCCAATCATATGTTTGTAGGGTTATACAACACGGTCCGCGAATCGGGCAGGATTTAATTATGCTGCAATTATAACATAAAATCTTAAAAATGTAAAGCTATTTAATATAAAACGTCTAAAATTTTTGGCTGTTCTCATTGCAGCTATACATGTCTTCAAAATGAGTTTCAAAGGAATCCGCTAATTTTTTAAGCATAGCGTCGTCTTCAACTTCGGCCAGAACTTGCTCCCCGTCTTCGTAAAGGGCCTCAAATATATAATAAGAGTCGCTATCATCAAGTCTGTTGACGCTACCTTCGGTGTCGCCATTATTTTGAGGAAGCAAAGCATAAAAACAGCCGTCGTCATTTTCGATCACGTCTAAAATTTCAAAGGAATGTTCGATTCCGTCGTCGTCGATAAGCGTAATTAAATCTGCGGTAAATTCGTTATTCATAAAATTCAACTCCTAAACACAGTTCATACTAAAATGATTTTACAAGTTTTCGCCCCAAAAGTCAACAGCGATGCGGCAGTAAGAGCCCAAATTAATCGATTTATTTTGCATAAGCGCGGCGGGATGCGGAATATATATAAATTATACTATTCAACTGCGGGTGATTGGGTGATTTATAAAATCTTAAATAAAAAATATATAGGTGTGGCGCTGCTTGTGGCGGTTGTTCCGATGATTGCAGGGATATTTTCGATAAGCAATATTGGCAGCAGAGAGGACGTCATGGCGGTAAATGAGTCAGAGCAGGTTGAGGACGAGCAAGGTAAGAAAAATTTTATAAAGTACGCAGAGTTTAAAGTTCCGTACGAGGCTATGGAAAAGGCCATGAAGATAGATATAGAGAGCCACGAAAAGGAGGTAAAAATAAGCTGGATAAACGTTTTGGCGTATTTGTCGGCAAAATATGGCGGGGACTTTAAAAGCCATTATAAAGCAAAGGACATGGATGCGGTGGTCGAAGAATTAAAAAACGGCAAAAGCCTCGAGGACTTGACCGCAAAGATGAAATATTTTAAATATTATAAAGACGTATATACCGCGGTTTTGGGGGAATTTGTCGGCGATTATAGCATTCAGGTAGACACTGGCGAAAACGGAGAACCCGTTTTTGAAGATAAGTACGGTCTAAAAGCCTTTTTGCCCATTGCCAAGACCTTTCCGTACCATCACTATGACGATTTTGGGGCATCCAGAAGTTACGGATACGCGCGTCCACACCTGGGACACGACATGATGGCAGCAGTCGGCACACCAGTAATCGCAATAGAGTCTGGAACCGTAGAGATAATGGGCTGGAATCAGTACGGAGGCTGGCGGGTCGGCATTCGCAGCTTTGACAAAAAAAGGTATTATTATTACGCCCATTTAAGGAAGGATAAGCCGTTTCACGAGGAGCTCTGCGAAGGCAAAGTAGTAAAGGCAGGCGACGTCATCGGCTACGTGGGCAGAACAGGCTACAGTCCAAACGAAAACGTGAATAACATCGAAACCAGCCACCTGCATGTGGGGCTGGAGCTTGTCTTTGACGAATCTCAAAAGGAAAGCAACAACGAAATTTGGGTGGATTTATACGATATTACTAAATTGCTGGCCAAAAGTCAGTCCGCGGTGAAGAAAATTCCCGAAACCAAGCAGTTCTATCGGCAGTTTGACTTTAAAGAACCAAACTTAAATAAATAGCGCTAGCTAGCAGGAGCTTGAAAAGGATGCGCATTTCGTGTATAATTTTTTAGTGTGTTGAAATTAAAAGAAAGTAAAAAGTTTGGTGAAGGTGCGTATGCGATTGTACAATAAATTAAAAAGATTGAGAAAATACCTTCTTTTTTTCTGCGATTTTATCATTTGGAATTTCTCTTTTTATTTTTCGTTTGCAATTAATCGAAACTGCTTTTCGCTTAAGGGCTACGAGCCGGAGTTTTTGAAGAGTTTGGCCATTTTAAACGTCTGCTTTAGCGTTATATTTATTTTATTCCGGCTTTATGATAAGATCTGGCGCTACGCCGATATAGAGGACTTTTTTTACGTTGGGCTTGCAACGGTTTTGGCAAATTTCGTATTTTGCGCGGCTTCGTTGGCTTTTGATATTCATCTTGGAATACGAACTTTTGTTTTGATGGCGATTTTGTCTACTTTTGTGATGTTCATGTTTCGGCTGGTTTATCGAATTGACCGGATGATTGAGCGGCGGAATTTTCCTAATAAAGCCAAGCGAAGGATGCTTGTTGTGGGCGCTGGAGAGGCGGCTTTATTGATGCTGTCGGAGTTTTCTAAGTCGCCAGATAACAATTATGTCCCGGTTTGCCTGGTGGACGACGATAACGAGAAGATCGGCAGGAGGATCGCGGGGCTAAAGGTTGTTGGCACCACTAACGAGATTCCGTATGTTTGCGAAAAATACGATGTAGAGGTAATTCTCTTTGCGATTGCCGTTTTGCCGGTTAACGAAAAAAAGCGGATTTTGGACATCTGCGCCCGGACGAACTTAGAGGTAAAAATCGTCCCCAATATTTATAATTTGGTGGCCTCCAGCAAGCCCGTTACGGCGGAAATTCGCCAGGTTGAAGTTGAAGATCTGCTTGGCCGCGAGCCGATTATCTTTGATCCCGAAAAATATGGCGATTATATCCGCGACAAAGTTGTGATGGTTACTGGCGGGGGAGGGTCCATTGGCTCGGAGCTGTGCCGCCAGGTCGCGAAGTTGTCACCGAAAAATATCATAATTTTGGACATATACGAGAACAACGCGTATGAGATTCAGCAGGAATTGGTCCGAGAATATGGCAACAGCCTGAATTTTGAGGTGCAGATTGCTTCCATTCGCGACAAAGCTAAGCTTGAAAAAATATTTGAAGAGAAAAATATAGATGTGATTTTTCACGCAGCGGCGCACAAGCACGTGCCTTTGATGGAGTACAACCCCGAAGAGGCCGTAAAAAACAACGTTTTTGGTACGCTAAACGTCGTCTCGCTGGCGGACAAATACAACGTGAAGACTTTTGTTCTGATCTCTACCGACAAAGCCGTCAACCCGACGAATATCATGGGTGCAACCAAGAGGATTTGCGAGATGATCGTGCAAAGCATGAATAAAATTAGCAAAACCAAGTTTGTAGCGGTTCGATTTGGCAACGTGCTGGGCTCCAACGGTTCGGTGATTCCGCTTTTTAAAGAGCAGATAAAAAATGGCGGTCCTGTTACGGTGACTCACCCGGAGATTATTCGGTACTTTATGACGATCCCAGAGGCGATTTCACTGGTTTTGACGGCCGGAGGATTTGCCAAAGGCGGCGAGATTTTCGTTTTGGACATGGGCGAACCCGTTAAGATAAAAGATTTGGCTGAGAATTTAATAAGGCTGTCGGGGCTTGTTCCAAACAAAGACATAAAAATAGATTACACGGGCTTGCGGCCGGGCGAGAAGCTGTTTGAAGAGCTACTGATGGGCGAAGAGGGCATGAAAAAGACCAAAAGCAAGAAAATATATATAGGCAGCTCCATAGAGTTTGACCAGGATGACTTTAACGAGCAGCTACGCCTGCTTTATGATTATTCTCAAACAAACGATAAAGCTATGATTGAAAAGACATTGGCAAAAATGGTGCCGACGTTTAATCATAAGCCAAATGCCGATTGATGTAGATAAAAAAGCAGAGAGTGAAAAAAATTCAATAAACCACTAATCATTAATTATCTTCAATTTCTGTTAAAAATGCGGATGTGTCCGTCGTTGAAGCTGCAGATAAAAAGGTATTAGACAGATCTCATGCGGAGCTTCGCACTTGGAACCGTTTAATAAATAGCTTTGATCACATTTAAGCTTTGCATTTTTGGGTTTTATGCGGTACAATAGAGGGGGCAGCAATTTATGCGGATATGGCGGAATTGGCAGAC
>CAREUR010000009.1:36015-40453 GCA_948968885.1 uncultured Eubacteriales bacterium
TTAAGCTTTGCATTTTTGGGTTTTATGCGGTACAATAGAGGGGGCAGCAATTTATGCGGATATGGCGGAATTGGCAGACGCGTATGGTTCAGGTCCATATGAAAGCAATTTCATGCAGGTTCAAGTCCTGTTATCCGCACCAGTATATAAAAGAATTTTAGCAACCTGCCTTAAAAATAATTTAAGGTTAATCTTCTTTGCCCTAAATGTTTAAAGAGGTGGGGATGACGGTGACTGAGAGTATAAAAAATTTTCGGCGGACTAATTATTGTGGCGATTTTTCGATAGATGACGTTGGCAAAGAGGTGGCAGTTTGCGGCTGGGTGCAGCGTCAGCGAGATTTGGGACATCTTATTTTTGTGGATTTGCGCGATAGAACAGGGATTGTTCAGTTGGCTTTTAGCGACGAGACTAAGCCTGAAATCTTTAAAAAAGCCTTTGCAGTGCGGGCGGAATTCGTTTTGGCTGCGAGAGGCGTGGTAAGAGAGCGATCCTCTAAAAACATGCAGATAAAAACTGGTGAGATCGAAATCGAAGTCACAGAGCTACGCGTATTGTCAGAGGCAGAGACCCCTCCGTTTGAAATTTTAGAAAATTCCAACGCAAATGAAGAGCTGCGCTTAAAATATAGGTACCTGGATTTGCGCCGGCCGGACGTGCAGGATAAAATCATCGCTCGTCACAAGATTGTTAAGATTGCTCGCGATTATTTTGACAAAAACGGCTTTATTGAGGTCGAAACACCAATGCTCATAAAGTCAACCCCAGAGGGCGCGCGTGACTATTTGGTGCCGTCGCGGGTCTTTCCGGGAAACTTTTTCGCGCTGCCGCAGTCACCGCAGCTGTACAAGCAGCTAATAATGCTGGCCGGGTTCGACCGGTATTTTCAAATTGCGCGCTGCTTCAGGGACGAGGATTTGCGCGCCGACAGGCAGCCAGAATTCACGCAGATTGACCTCGAAATGTCATTTGTAGAGGCCGACGACGTGATGTTCATAACAGAAGGCTTCATAAAAAAAGTCTTTAAAGAGGTGCTTGGCAAAGAGATCCAAACCCCGCTAAAAAGGCTAACTTATGCCGAAGCGATGGCACGGTTTGGCTCCGACAAGCCCGACCTGCGCTTTGGAATGGAACTTGTGGACTTGAGCGAGATATTGAAAAATTGCGGATTTAAGATATTTTCTGGCGCGATAGCTAGCGGTGGCTCTGTGCGGGCGATAAAGGCAAAAGGCGTTGCATCTAAACTGCCGCGAAAGGAAATCGACAAGCTAACAGAATGGCTTAAAGACTACGGCGCAAAAGGACTTGCTTGGACGAAGCTCAACGCGGACACAAATTCTAGCTCTTCTTATGAAAAATTTTTGTCCGATTCCGAGATTTCATCAATAAGAAACGCGGTTAACGCGCAAAATGACGATGTTATCTTTATAGTGGCAGGCGAAGATACCCAGGCCGTTTTGGAAAGTTTGGGTGCACTTCGATGTGAAATTGCACGCAAGTTCTGCATGATTGATGAAAGTGAACCGAATTTATTGTGGGTAACAGACTTTCCGCTGCTTGAGTTCAGCAAGGATGAAAATAGATATGTTGCAAAGCATCACCCGTTCACCGCTCCGCGAGATGAGGACCTTACAAAATTAGATTCGGAGCCGCAGAACGTCCATGCTAAAGCGTATGACTTAGTGCTTAATGGCAACGAAATTGGCGGCGGGTCTATCAGAATCAATAGCCCAGAGTTGCAGCAGAAGATGCTCAAAGCGTTGGGTTTTTCTAAGGAAGAGGCTGAGCAAAGGTTCGGCTTTTTAATAGATGCCTTCAAGTACGGTGCCCCGCCGCATGGCGGCTTGGCTTTTGGGCTAGATCGGCTCGTTATGCTTATGCTAAACTGCAAGAGTATCCGCGACGTTATCGCGTTTCCGAAGGTTGCAAGCTCTGCCGAGCTGATGTCCGGTTCGCCAAATAAAGTTAGCTCCGAGCAACTGGATGAATTGTCAATTAGCCTAAATGTCAAAGACTGATTTTGCAAAAGGAGATCGTGAAACCTACACCGTCGAGCAAAGATTATTTAAATTTCGTGCTAGAGCAACTTTCTGGATTAGAAAAAATCACCCATCGGCAAATGATGGGCGAGTTTATCCTTTACAACAACGGCAAAATCATCGGTGGCATATATGACAACCGTTTGCTTTTAAAGCCGTTCAAATCTGCAAAATTACTAATGCAAAAGCCAGTTTTACAAGGAGCCCTATAAGGGCGCCAAAAAAATGCTTTTGGTAGAAGATGTTGACAACAAAGAGTCCTTGGAGCGCCTATTCAACTTAACATACAGTGAGCTTTATAATTAAAAACGGCACTGCCACCCATTGGGCGCAGTGTCGTAATTTTTTTTCGTCTATATTTTATTTGAAAAATCTGTTTATTTCGATCTCTGCATTCTCGGCAGAGTCGGACCCATGAATAAGATTTTCCGTCGTGCAAAAGGCAAAGTCCCCACGAATAGTGCCGGCAGTAGCTTCCTCAAATTTAGTTGGGCCCATCAAAATGCGCATACCCTTTACCGCACTCTCGCCCTCAACAATCATTGCCAAAACAGGCCCCGAAGTCATATACTCAACAATCTCCGGGAAAAAGGGCTTATCAACAATATGCGCATAATGCTCACGAAGAACTATTTCATCAAGGCGTAGCATCTTTGCGTTTATAACCTTGTACCCCTTTTTTTCTATTCTAGAAATTACCTCACCCATCAATCCGCGCTTGATACAGTCGGGCTTTAGCATGATATAAGTCTTTTCAATAGCCATCACAACTACTCCTTCATTTAATCAATTAAGCAGCCCCCTTGCAAAAACAAGAGGGCACAACCTGGAGGCGCCACCCAGATTTGAACTGGGGATCAGGGTTTTGCAGACCCATGCCTTACCACTTGGCTATGGCGCCAACAAAAACTAAATGGAGCGGATGACGAGGCTCGAACTCGCTACCTCCACCTTGGCAAGGTGGCGCTCTACCAGATGAGCTACATCCGCAAAATTAAGTGGTGCCTTCGGACGGAATCGAACCATCGACACGAGGATTTTCAGTCCTCTGCTCTACCGACTGAGCTACAAAGGCAAAAGATGGCGACCCGAAACGGGCTCGAACCGTCGACCTCTAGCGTGACAGGCTAGCGTTCTAACCAACTGAACTACCGGGCCATCAAATGGTGGGAACAACAGGGCTCGAACCTGTGACCCCTTGCTTGTAAGGCAAGTGCTCTCCCAGCTGAGCTATGCTCCCAAATGAAAAGATCCGTCACAATCATTAACCGCACAACGTCAAACAAACCGACCAGCAGTGATATTAATCATAACTCATCTTTTCCGATATGTCAACACCTTTTTGCCTTTATTATTAAAAAAATAACTGCGCTAAAAATTAAACTTTCAATATTAAAAATTCAAAAACTTTAATACTTCACCTTTTTGTAATAAAAGCGAAATAAGGATACACGCGCAAACTATTAGGGAACGTTGGCAACTAAGTATGGACTTTTTATTATTAATCAATCTAGCATTTTGTGACTTTTTATAGTAAACTTTATAAAATAATAAAATGTGAGGAAGAATTTTTTGTCGAAGGAAAAAATGGAAAGTCTTGTACGATATGCAAAAGTGACAGAAAAAGAAAAACGTGAGTTAGTCCTTTTAAAGGCTCCTAAATGTAGATGGCATAGATGCAGTTTTTGCGATTACCATCTTGATTCGTGCGAAGACGTAAATAAAAATTTCTCTATAAACAAAAAGCAGCTAGATAAAGTCACGGGTGAGTTTAAAACCTTGGACGTTGCAAATTCTGGCAGTTTCTTTGAGCTTGACCTTATGACGGTTGATTACATAAAAGATATCTGCACTAAAAAAGGCATTACAACCTTAATATGCGAGTCTCACTGGATGTATAAAGATAAAATAAATAACCTAAAAGAAGATTTCAAAAATATTGGGGTAGATTTAAAAATCAAAATAGGAATAGAGACATTTGACTATTTATTTCGTGAATCGTACTTAATCAAAGGAATACAAGAATCCGATCCCTACATGATATCCAAGTATTTTGACCGTGTTTGTCTATTATTTGGGCTGCCTGGGCAGACAACCGAATCAATGCTCCTTGACATAGCGACCGCACTTAAATATTTTGAACATGTATACGTTAACATAATGACTTCAAATACGACGAGAATTTTTCCTAGTCCGGTCGTCATAAAACAGTTTAAAGAGAAGATATATCCAATTTTTACAGATGAGAAAACCGTAGAAATCCTTTTTAACAACACGGATTTTGGCATAGGAACGATGAAGTCAAAAAAATAATCTTAGAACAATATGTTTATAGTCATAAAAAATCCCGATATCAGTACGATATCAGGACTTTTTTCTTATTTAGAATAATAGCAATG
>CAREUR010000010.1 GCA_948968885.1 uncultured Eubacteriales bacterium
TTAACTTCTTGCTCTATTGGCGTTATATCTTCATCTTCTTCGTTAAAATTATTATTCTCTGTCGTTACATTAGTCTCGTCCGCTATTGCACTTTTTTCTGTATTGTCGTCAACCTCTGTGTTCAACATTACTTGCCTTACTAAACTATTATCGTTCTTTGCTTCTTGAGTCGTCGCCACTGGGGCTTTGGTGCCGTTATCAATACTTTGGCTATAAGATGTGTCCGGTGTTGCCGGTGCCGCCTGTCCTCCCGAACCAGCACCACCGCCTCCAGGTCCAAATCCAGACATTGCAAGTCCCGATGTACCCAACGTCAACAATGTTAATCCCATGACCACGCCTTGTTTAAAGTTCATGCCTCCGCTGACGTTTAGCAGGTCGTCATCGCTTAGCTCGCCCTGCTGTACCATGCTATTTGTGTATTTCAAGAAGTCCTCTATGGTAAAGTCCAACCCGTGCTCCTTTGCCAGCGGGATAACCTTCTTGCTTATTATTTGCTCGTAATCTACGGTCTCGCCTTTGTTTTGAATTTCATCCTTAATCTTTGCAATTTCTCGAGCCAGCTCCTCGTCTGACTTTACTAGCTCAAAAAACTTTTTCACGTTTTCTATAGCCATTCTCAACACTCCTTTTTTCAAATTAAACCCTTTTAAAAATCGATATATGATAATATATTACTATAAAAATTTATTTTTGTCAATATATTTTATGTTTTTTGCTGAAATTTTATTGATAATTAAACATTTTTATGCTACCATTAAGTAAACTCGCGTTCTTGTTGTGGTAAATTTTCACTTGAATCTAAAAAACAACTTAAAACAGGCCCTCCTCTGATTTGTAGATTTTGCCCTGACATTAATTTGATCATAAATGGCCGGCATTATTAGTATGTTTAGTTGAGAGCGCATAAGCAGCAGTGGGGAGGGGAATTTTTTGGTAACTTTTGCCGACAAAAAGCTAAATTTAGGGACAAAAATCCTTTTGGCCGCCGTCCCTTTGATTATAATTCTCTTTTTGGGATACACCCTCGCGGCGGCACATATATCGGCTCAGCTGAGCACAGAAAACTTCTACGATGGCACCATCGTCGGCGGCGTGGATGTCTCTGGCAAGAGCCGCGCCGAGGCTATTGACGTTATTTATGAAAAGCTTAAAAACGACGAGCAAAACGTGAATCTTACCGTCTGTTGTGAAGACAAAAGCCTCACGCTGACTGGTCAGGACTTTACATACAAATACAATGTTGAAGACACTGTAAATTCGGCGTACAGCTGCGCGCGGATTGGCAATTTGTTCTCGCGCTACTTTGAGCTTTTGAGCATTAAAAATAACACCGATAAATTCCCGGTGGAGACGACCTTGGAGACAGAAAGTTTAAGCCGGACCGTAGATTTTGTTATGTGCAAGTTTGACGACCCCGACCTAGAGGCGCACGTCAAGAGTTTTGACCCGACGCGCGAGCCCATGTTTGTGTATAGCGAGGGCAAAGATGGGTATAAATTAAATAGAGACGAGGTTTTGCAACAAATTCAGACCTCTGCTTTGGCAAAAAAAAGCGGCGAAGTCTGCCTGCAAAAGCACGAATACAAAAACGACACTACTATTGACGACGCAAAAGCTCGGACTCAGCTAATTGGCGAGTTTAAGACGATTTCTACCAACAACAATAACAGCAATCAAAACATGAAGCTCTCGCTGGAGGCCGTTAATGGCACGGTCTTGCGGCCTTTTGAGACTTTTTCTTTTAACAAAACCGTCGGTAACTCCAACGACCCAAAGAGAGGCTTTTTGCCCGGCGCTTCTATCTTGAACGGGTCTATAGTTATGTCGTACGGCGGCGGAATTTGCCAGGCGGCCACTACCATCTACGGTGCGGCCATTCGTGCCGACATGACTATCATTGAACGCAAGAATCATCGGTTTAAGTCCTCGTACGTTCCTTACGGGCTCGACGCGACCATCGATTACAAGACCATCGATCTAAAATTTAGAAACGACTTCACCCATCCGGTTTACATTCAAACCACAATGGTCGGCAAAGAGCTTGTGTGCAGAATCTTTGGGCCAAAAAGCCAGAACTTTGACACAATAGAAGTCAACTCGTGGGTAACGGCGCAAGAAAGCCAAGAGATTAAAGCCGAGGCAGAGCGAATTTACTATAAAGGCGATAAAATCATCAATAAGAAAAGGTTACCAGATTCTGTCTATAAACCAAAACAACGCACCGCTTGATTTTTGGTTTGAAATTTGGTAAAATTATTGTGTATGATTAAAATTTAAGGTGTACTTCTTTTTTTGATGCTATCAATATTGTTAAAATTTGGCTTTTAGCCTGTCTTTTGTTTCTTAAAAAGTACAGCTGATCTGTTGTTTAATATTTATCTGCTTGGAGGAAACAAATGGAAAAAAAGATCAGCGTTAAAGTAATTTTAAATACTGTTTTAGTTGTATTTTTGGTTTCTTTGTTTTTTTATCTTTGCTTTTCGGATAATGGTCTTATTGACCTATTAAAGAATTCTAAAGGTTTTAACAAACCATGGCTAATTATGGCTTTTTGCTGCCATTTGATTAATATTTTTATTGATATTTACTTGGTTTATAAGTTTACTGTTAATATGGACAAACGGTATACTTTTAAGAAGGCTATTCGCTCTTCTATGATTGGTCAGTTTTTTTCTGCCGTTACGCCGGGGGCCTCTGGCGGACAGCCCATGCAGGTCTATGCTATGGCCGATCAAGGGGTCGACAGCGGGATTGCTACTTCGGCTTTGGTGCAAAAATTTTTGGTTTATCAGACGGTTTTGACTTTTTATAGTATAATTGCTATCCTAATTAGAATAGATTATTTTAACAGCCTTAATAAAATTGTTTGGTCTATTACTCTTACGGGCTTTGTTATGCAGGCTGTTGTTATTGCTGCTATTTTGCTTTTTTCTTTTAACCGCAAGGTCACTTCTAAGATTATTTCTGGTACTATGCATTTGCTCTCTAGTTTGCATGTTTTGAAGGATGTGGACGAGAAAATCGATCGCCTTAACGCTCAGCTGGTTTTGTTTTACGACGGAAATAAGGCTCTCTATCGAGATAAATATATGTTTTTAAAGACTTATGTTTTAACCGCAATTCAGCTTACTTCCATATTTATTGTCCCTTATTGCATTTATCGGGCTTTTCATTTGCACGGCGCCAGCATGATTAGCATGATTTGTGCGCAGTCTTTTGTTACTATGTCTTCTTGCTTGGTACCGATTCCGGGTTCTTCTGGCGTGGCCGAGGGCGCTAGTTCTATTTTCTTTAGCCCTTTTTTTGATGAGACTACCATCAAATCTGCTATTGCTTTGTCTCGGTTTATTACTTATTATTTTACTATTTTGATTTCTTTACCGTTTTCTCGGTTTGCTAAAAAGAAAAAAGTTAAAAATTGATGAGTTTTTTGAGGGTTGTTTTGTAGTTATATTTTAAGGGGAGATTTAAAATTGAGTTCTGTTAATCCAAAAATAAGTTTGATTATTCCGGTTTATAATATGGCGCAGTACTTGGAGGATACTTTGCAGTCGGTTTTGGCGCAGAGCTTTACCGATTACGAGGTTGTTATGGTTAATGACGGCTCTACGGACGGAAGTTTGGCTATTTTAAAAAAATATGCCCGCAGATATGATAATTTTCATTTAATAGATCAAAATAACTGTGGGTTGAGTAAAGCGCGTGCTGCTGGAATTGCCGCTTCTTGCGGTGAGTACATTGCTTTTTTGGACAGCGACGACTTTTTGGATCCGGAATTTTTGGCGCAGCTGTATAAGAGTGCTATTGAAAACGACGCGGATATCGCTTGCTGCAACTATTATCTTTACTACGACAAAAGCTGCAAAAAGATTTATATGCCGTTTACGGCCAAGACTGGCGTTTACTCTAACGAAGTCGCCCTTAAAAAGCTTATTTTGGACACGACTTTTCACTTTTTTATGTGGAACAAATTGTTTAAACGGCACCTGTTTTTTGACAACGACGTGATCTTTTTTGACATGTACTTTGAGGATGTGGCGATATGTCCTCAGTTGTTTTACTACGCCAATAAGGTTTCCTTTATTAATCGGCCTTTATACTACTATCGCCGGCACCAGGGTAGCATTATTTCGCAGATTGACGCCCCTAAAACGAACGATTATATTAAGTCTTTGGGGATTATTCGCAACTTTTTGGAGCAAAAAAATGTTTATCCAAAGTATAAATCGGTGTTCAAAATTTATGCTTTTCGGTTTAAAATTCAGATTGGATACTGCATTTTGACGAATCATATTGATAATCTGAGCTTTGCGGATATTGGCGTAAACCTCAAGCGGGCGTATGTTGCGATTAATTCTTTTAAGAGCGACAAGTATATTCCGGCCAGCGAGCTGCCTATTTTGCCGTTTTATGTGGAGGCTCCCCGCCAGAACAGGAAGGCGCTTATTCGGTAATTATTTTTGGAGGAGGAATTTTTAAAGATGAAAAAATTTTTCAATTTAAAAAGTCTTTACTTAGTTCTCCTTTTGATCTCGTTTTTTATACTTATTTATTTTTGCGTCGATGACAACAACTTGGCCACGCTGCTTGGCATTATTTCTGCGCTTAACTTGGGCTGGCTCTTTGTTGCTTGCGCCTTGATGGCTGCATTTTGGCTCATTGACGCTTATGTTTTTAAGATTTTGACGAATTCGGTTTATAACAAGGCCTACACGATGCGCGATGCTTTTTGCGTCACCATGGTTGGCCAATTTTTTAATGCAGTTACTCCTTTTTGCCTGGCGAGTCAGCCTATGCAGATTTTGACTATGTCCCGGCAGCGGCTGGATGCTGGTCGAGCTTTTTCTGTTGTGGTCCGCAAATTCATCATTTACCAGGCGACTTTGGTGTTTTATTTGGTTTGCACCATGCTTTTTAGCTACCCGTTTTTTGCTGACAAAATCCCGGAGTTCATGAATTTAGTCATTTTGGGCTGCGTTTCACAGTCTTTGGTCATTTTGCTGATCGCGTTTTTTACTGTTAAAAAGAATCTTACCTTAAAGCTGATTTTGCTCATTCTGACGGGGCTCAGTAAGTTTAACTTTGTTGCGGATCCTCTTGAAAAGATGCAGTATATCGAGGATCAGATGAATGTTTATGTTGAGAATAACCGGGCTATCGGTGAAAACCCCAAACTGAGCTTTACGGCTTTCTTTTTGACGTTTTTACAGCTCACCGCCATGTTTAGCATTTCTTTTTGCATTTACAAGGCGTTTAACCACCCCGGGCTCGACATTGTTGATATGATCGCGGCGCAGGCTTTTGTGATGACCACCGCGGCCTATATGCCCTTACCCGGTGGCTGCGGCGCTATGGAGAGTTCCTTTATTTTGGTCTTTCGCGTGTTTTTCTCCGCCTGCCACATTAAGCCCGCCATGCTGCTTTGGCGCTTCATCACTTATTATTCTTGCATTATTTTCGGAATTTTCTTCGCGGTTAACATCAAAAAGCGCGCTGTTTCGGCCTGAGTCCGCGTGTTAATTTCCTTTAATGCAGCAAAAGTACCGCACTATACCGCGCGGTACTTTTATTTTGTCCTTTTATTGTGATTTTACCTCACTTTGTGGCCGACGTGATATTCACAAGGTGCGCCACGGCTGGAATAGTCTCGCCTTGCTGGGTTGAGGTTGGCGACATTAATGCGCCGGTGGCCATGAACAAGACATTGGTTAGCTCTTGATTTTTCATTTTGTTCAAGATGTCCGAGCACAAAACCACCGCAGAACATCCGCAACCAGAGCCACCCGCATGCACGTCCTGATCGTTCTGGTCGTAAATCATCAAGCCGCAGTCTTTGTGATTATCCTTCAGCTCAATGCCTTCCCGGTTTAACAGCTCTTTTAGAAGCTTGCTGCCCACTTCTCCTAGATCCCCGGTTAAGATCAAGTCGTAATCGCCCGGTGCTGTGCCGGTGTCATCTAGAAAATCCTTCAGCGTTGCCGCCGCTGCTGGCGCCATCGCCGCGCCCATGTTGTTTGCGTCCTTTACGCCGAGGTCCACTATCCGGCCCACCGTTACCTTCGAGATCTGCGGGCTTTGAGCGTTCTCTCCCACCACCGCTGCGCCCGAGCCCGTAACCGTCCACTGTGCCGTGGGCGTTCTTTGCCCGCCGTACTCTAGCGGAAAGCGAAACTGCCTCTCTGCCGAGCAAAAATGCGACGACGTCACGGCAATGCAGTTGTTGGCCGCGCCGGAATCCACCATTATTGCAGAGAGCGCCAAGGTCTGCGCCATGGTGGAGCATGCGCCGTACTGCCCCAAGAATGGGATGTTTAAGCTTTTGAGTCCGAACGTCGATGAAATGCACTGATTTAGCAGATCTCCGGCAAAGATAAAGTCGATGTCGCCCTGCGCTACGCCGGATTTCTCTATGGCTAAGTTCACCGCTTTCGATTGCAGCTTGCTTTCGGCCTTCTCCCAAGAAGCCTCCCCCAGGGTGGTATCCTCAAACGTTTTGTCAAAGGCTTTGCCAAGCGGTCCTTGCGCCTCTTTTTTGCCGCAGACTGCTGCATAACCCCGGATTGCCGGCTTTTTCTCCATTTCGATTGTGTACTTTCCTATTCGTTTTGCCATTTTTTAGCCTCTTTTCTGCTCTGACCTAGTTTTTCTCTATTTATTATTGGAAATTACCTCAAAACTATTCACTTTTGTCGGTTTTTTTGTTAATCGTGGAGAAATTTTCTCTCGCGCTCTTTTTGGACATTTTTTGCTTGCTTTTTTCAGTTTTAGAATATAAAATATATTTAGCACTCGAGTTGTTAGATTGCTAAAAAATCTTTTATGCTTTAAGGAGGCATATGTCATGAAAATTAAACCCCTTGCAGACAGAGTCGTCATTAAGATGGAGCAAGCTCAGGAAACCACCAAGGGCGGCATCGTTCTGGCCGGCACGGCTAAAGAAAAACCTCAGATTGCTGCTGTTGTGGCGGTTGGCCCTGGCGGGATCGTCGACGGCAAGGAAGTGCAGATGTATGTGAAGGTTGGCGACCGCGTCATTACTAGCAAGTATTCTGGCACCGAAGTTAAGTTCGATAACGATGAGTACACTATTCTTCGCCAGTCGGACATTTTGGCGGTTGTTGAATAATTCGTTTTGACCTTTTGCATCGCGATACATAGCGATTTTTGAAGTTTGATTATATTACATTTTAGGAGGACTTGTTGATATGGCTAAAAAAATAATTTACGGGGAAGACGCGCGAAAAGCGCTGTTAAGCGGGGTTAATCAGCTCGCCGACACTGTTAAAATTACGCTTGGGCCGCGCGGTAGAAATGTTGTTTTGGACAAAAAATTCGGCGCACCGCTCATCACCAACGACGGCGTCACCATTGCTAAGGAGATCGAGTTGGAGGATCCTTTCGAAAACATGGGCGCTCAACTCGTTAAGGAAGTTTCTACCAAAACCAACGACGTGGCCGGAGACGGCACCACCACTGCAACGCTTTTGGCTCAGGCTCTTATTTGCGAGGGGATGAAGAACGTGGCGGCTGGCGCTAACCCGATGGTTGTTAAGCGCGGCATTCAGGCTGCCGTTGACAAGGCTGTGGAGGCTATCAAGAAAAATTCTAAAAAGGTCAACGGTGCCGATGACATCGCGAGGGTTGCGACTATTTCGGCTGCCGACGAATTTATTGGTCAGCTGATTGCCGAGGCTATGGAGAAGGTCGGTTCGGACGGCGTCATTACGGTTGAGGAGTCCAAAACGGCCGAGACTTATTCTGAGATCGTCGAAGGCATGATGTTCGACAGAGGCTACGTTTCGCCTTACATGGTCACCGACACCGAGAAGATGGTCGCGGTTATCGATGACGCCTACATTTTGATCACCGACAAGAAGATTTCGAATATTCAAGAGATTCTACCTCTGCTGGAGCAAGTTGTGCAGTCCGGTAAAAAGCTCGTTATCATCGCAGAGGACGTTGAGGGCGAGGCTTTGGCTACGCTCATTCTGAACAAACTCCGCGGAACCTTTACCTGCGTTGCCGTTAAAGCCCCCGGGTTTGGCGACAGGCGCAAGGAAATGCTTCGTGATATCGCGATTCTAACGGGCGGCCAGGTGATTACTGAAGAGTTAGGCTTGGAGCTTAAGGATGCCACTGTTGAGCAGCTCGGGCGCGCTCGCCAGGTTAAAATCGGAAAAGAAAGCACCGTCATCGTTGATGGCGCCGGGAAGTCCAAGGAAATTAAGGATCGCGTTTCGCAGATTCGCGCTCAGATCGAGAATACCACTTCTGACTTCGACAAAGAAAAGTTGCAAGAGCGCTTGGCTAAGCTGGCCGGCGGCGTTGCTGTTATAAAGGTTGGCGCGGCTACTGAAGTCGAGATGAAAGAGAAAAAGCTCCGCATAGAAGATGCGCTGGCTGCAACGAAAGCTGCCGTAGAGGAGGGCATCGTAGCTGGTGGCGGTGTCGCTTTGATTAACGCAATGTCCAGCGTGTCGGTTCTTTTAAAGAGTTCTGAGGGCGACGAAAGAACCGGTATTGCCATCGTTCTTAAGGCTCTCGAGGCTCCGCTTCGTCAGATCGCAAAAAACTCCGGCGTAGAGGGCTCTGTGATCATTAATAAAATCAAAGACGAGAACAAAGCTGGCTTCGGATACAACGCTCGCACAGAGGAATACGTCGACATGATATCAGCCGGCATCGTGGACCCAACTAAGGTTACTCGTTCCGCCCTGCAAAATGCGGCTTCTGTCGCTGCGATGGTCTTGACCACAGAATCACTGGTTACGGACATCAAAGAAGAAAAAGCCCCAGCAATGCCAGTGGACCCCGGTATGGGTGGCATGTATTAATCTAAATTTTTCAAAAAGAATCGGTAAGGCGCTAAAATTACGCTTTACCGATTTTTAGTATAAATTTATTCGTTATCATTAAGTTTGCTACTACTATCAAATGCTTTAGGGCAATAATAATAGTTGTTAACCGTTACAGGCTTAGACCCTTTATTGCTATTTTCTTCTTTTTTAGGCTCAGTAAACCAATTATAGAATCTACATATCCAATTACCCACTTGCCATATACCCGCTCCTGCTAAAGCATTTCTTAATCCAGCCGCTCTTATTATTTTGTAAATCGAGTCTAAACTGTAATAAACCAGATTGCCTGCTCCAGCTATAGCACCCGCCACCGACTCTATTAATGCTTCAGCCGCTTCTGTGTCTTGTAATCCCCAATAAATTGTTAACGCAGTAATCGCTACGCCTGCAGATATCTTGACAGCCTTCTTACAGTCATTTGCAGTTATTGCAGCTGAACATTTATTCACATCCACTGGAGCTAATAATAAGAGTGCAGCTAAACCTACAGACATAACCTTTTTACCAATTGATTTTACCTTTTTCATAATTCATTCTCCTTTTACAAAAACCTTGTTATTTTTTGTGCAAAACACATTTATTATTATAATATTTTTTTGTAAAGCGTATTTTACATAAAAGAAAATAAGCCAAATTTCTCCTCATTAAATAAAAATTGTAAAATTAAAATATTTTTTTGTTAATTTCGCAATAATAATTTTTTGAGATTCTATCACTTTCTCATGCGAAACTGCTTAAAGATGTTCTTGGCTATACCCAATAGATAGCGAAACTCCTCTGTTTTGTAGAACATGAAAACGTTGATTCCGTTTGGCACTATCAGACAGATGACCGCGTTTATGATGAGCTTTAAAAAGCCGTCCACCCTAAACAGCGAGCATATATAATATGTAAAGATGCACGAAATCAGCGTTACGATGGCGTACAGCACGTGCTTTCTGTAATACGAGGCCACAGACCTATTAAATATATTTTTGTAGACGACGTACGGCTGCGTCCAAAATGGAATCACCAGCGAGCTAAGGATATTTGCGATTATAACGCCGTTTAAGCCCAATCTGCCAACCAGTAAGACTGCTAACCCCAGATTTATTGCCGCTTCTAGCAGAGCAAAATATCTATCTGGCCGGTAGAGCCCCGCGCTGTTCTTGACCATGCTTATTGACTTTCTCATCCCGAACGTGTAAAAATTTATGGTTATTAGCACGATTGTCGCTTTTTTTAACAAAAAAGCCTCGCCCATCCACAGCCGGATGAACGGGTCTATGAGGCAAAACAGCGACACCGCAAAAAACGAGTACATCGCATAATTTAGGAAAAATATCTTTTTATAGACATTGAAAATCTCGCCCTTCGTCGCCTTTACCATCAAGTTGCCAAAACTTGTCAAAATCGCATTAAAGACTTGGTCCGTAACACTCATCAGGCCGTTGGTTATGAGCGTATACGGGTAGTACATCCCGGTTATGGACTCCCCCAGATTGCTTGTGATTATCAGCGTAGATCCCGAGGCCAAGCTCTGGTAGCCTATTTTGTGATAAAAAAGCGCTCCCAAATTTTTAAAAAGGTCGTTGCGCTCCGTCTTGTCGAGCTTCTTTTTAATTTTCAAATCTATATTTTTGTACTTCACCTTATACATCACGTGCACAAAAATGCTGTCCAAAAGCGTGCACACAAGCCGCGAGACAACGTACATCTCAAAAGACCGAAAGCACACGATCGAGACAAGCTGCAAAATGTACATCAGTACCTGGCAGCTCGTGCGGCAAATGCTCACCAAGTAATTACGCTGGTCCGCGATCAGCATGGCCCGCTTGTGCCCAAACAGATATGTTGCTAGGGTGTCTGCCAAATACAAGACGAACATTGCGCTTAGCCATTTGTCCGAAAACCGGCTAGAGTCGTGCTCCGGCACAATTTGCGGAATACTTACAGCCGTCAGCAAACCCAAAACAAGCAGCACTAAAGCTATTACTTTAAACGTATTTTTATAAAAGTTCAGCAATATCGCTATTTTTTCCGTGTCGTTTTCTGCAATAGGTCTATAAAGCTTATATATGACGCCAAAGCTGATCCCGAGCTCGATTATATTCAGCAGCGCAACGGTATCCATAAACGTCTTCTGAATGCCAAGCACCTCGCTGCCAAGGCTAGCAACAACGGGACTTAAAACAAGCGGCCCCAGCAGCAAAATAACGTACGAGCCCAAGCCCACCAAACTATTTATAATAGAATTTTTTGTTCTCATTTAAAACTTTCCTTCACCCAAACAAGCTTTTCTCAATGAACCGCGCCACTATTAAGAAGTCCCTTCAGCTTAAAAAACAAATATATGGCCTTTTTCCGCTTCCGTTTTATCAGTTCACACACGATTTTTACTTGGCTATCGGACAATTTTACATTATATAATATATTTTTTACAAAATCATTTTCTAAACAATCGTCTATTTTTCTTAGCTTAACGCCCTTTTCCTCGGCCGAAACTATAACCAGCTTCTTCAAATAATAATAAATTTCTTTTGCAAACACTTCGTTAATTCCGCTAAAATCCTCCGAATTAAAGCTCTTTTTAAAAAACTCTTGCACTTTTTTATGCAGCATAATTTCCGTATCAAAAAGGCTATCGTTATATTGGTCCGACAGGCTCCCCGGCGCAGAAACGCTGTAATTATAAAGTTTATCCTTCACCACAGATATTTTACCACAATTTGAAAAGTAACACAAATTAAACAGCAAGTCTTCCCCCAGAGTGCAGGTTTCATCGAACGGCGCCGTTATTTTGTCTCTGCGATAAAGCTTGTTGCACGGCGAATTAAAAAACGCACCCTTATAAAGCGCCTCAAAGCAGCTCTTAAACTCCGTCAGACTTTGGTCGCAAAACCTCGGCGGAGTCTTTTTTATCGCACTGCTGCCATTCACTCTATTGTACCCGCAAACCACCACGTCTGCGTTGTTTTTGGCCATCTCATCCGTTAAAATCTGCGTCATATCTGAGTTTATATAATCGTCCGCATCCAAAAACTGTATCAACTCGCTATTTGACGCATTTATCCCTGCGTTTCTTGCCGAGGAAACCCCGTTGTTCTCTTTGTTTAGCACCTTTACTCTTCTTTCGTCTGCTAACTTTAGCGCCTCACAGACCTTCAGAGAGCCGTCCGTTGAGCCATCGTTGACCAGAACAACCTCCACATTGCCGTAGCTCTGCGAAAGAATGCTCTCTGCACAGCGTTTTAGCGTCTTTTCGGAGTTATAGACCGGCACAATCACGCTCACCTTCGGTTTTGTTGACGTCTTCACAAATATCGTTCTCCTTTATCCGGCTTCCTGCCACCAATTCTGAGGATTCCGCCTTAGCAAAATAGCCAGAATACCCCATGCAAAGCCAAAATGTTAGCACGTTGATGGTGTTTACGAAGAATATTTCTGACAAGAAAAACGCCGAAACCGCCACCGCCACGACGACGGTGAAGCTGAGCAGAACCATGTAATAATTTTCGCCCGCCGGGGTCAAAAACAGGTACCTGAAGACGAAAATCAAGTACTTCACAAAAAACATGATCAAGAACAATGCCCCAACGACACCCGTGGATGCGAAGATATCCAAATAAGCATTATGCACTGCATAGGCTCTCTGCGCGATGAAGCCATTTGGAAAGAGCTGCTTGGCGTAGGTTCGCATGTTCCTGGGTGAGGTTCCAAACACGGGTGCGCTCAAAAACAGCTCCCATGCGCTCTCCCAAATCTTGAACCTGCAATTTGACACGTCGGAGCTGTTCACAACGTCCTCGCGGTTCATGTCGATGTGCTTCCTTAGCCGTGCGTCCGAAACGCTCGCCTGCTCAAACGGAGAGCTCACAAGCTGCGGCAAGTAAGAAAGCCCTTTTCGTGCAATGTTAACGCTCAAAAACACTGCCAAGCCGCACAGTAACGAAATCGCAGCTAAAACAAACTGCTTTACAATCAGGTTTAATCGTACATTCTTGGCTTCGAACTTCTTCAGCAACACGAAATACACGCCAAAAATCACCGTGACCGCGGTCGCAACCTCCGACGTTCTGGAGCCGGACAAGGTTATGTAGCAAAAATTGACCACTATGCTCAGCCAATAAAACGCCTTGAGCGCCGCCCTTTCGCTGCTTTTTATATTAAAAATCGAAAAGATGATCACGACGATAGCCACGGAGGCCGCAAAATTAGGATCCTCAAAAATCCCAAACAGGCGCCCTTCTATGAACCCGAACCTTGCGAACAAGTCCGGCGAAACATCCACATAATCACCGATCTGAAACAAAAACATCGCCAGCGACGCCGCGCAGGCCACAAACCACACCAAAATCAGGATGTTGCTTACATATTTTATTTCCTTTTTTACCTCCGCCCGCGACAGTTCGGCGTCTACCGGGTACAGGATGAAAAATGAAATCGCAAGCCACACCAAATTGCGGACGTTCCCAAGCACTCCGAACCTTGCATTTATTAAGCTGGAAACCGCACACGCGGCGAGAAAAAGCATCAACCAGACTACATTTTTCTGTTTTAGAAAAATGCGACGCGTAAAAAAGTCAAAGCAAATTATGCTCGCGCCAAATATCGCCACCGCCGAAAATACCAGCGTGTTTACCGTCTGAGTCTCCGCGAGCGCAATCGGCAGTAGCACCCGCGTCAAGACAGCCACGATAAACACCGTTATATATGCTTTTCGCAAAAATTGGTAAACATCTTTGCTGGCATATTTTCTCAAAATCATCGTCAAACCAAATCCTCTTTTTAATCTAAATTTTCTCCGGTAATCAATCGTTGTGCCTCGCCCTGCTGGCCTTTTGCCACCTTAGCAATTTTTTATAAAGCCCCGGACAAAGCCACAGCACTAACATTGCCGCTTTGCGCTTTAGTGAAAAGCACGAGTTCACCAGCATTTTGGGCGTGTTTGCCCGCAACTTTTTTAGCACCTCTTCGTAGCTCTGCGGATCCTCCAAATTCTCACTCAAAACCATCTTGTCAAAAACGTACGTATACGCCCACAGCAATCGGAATTCTGCCTGTTTTGTCAAATCCGCAAAATCTTTTTTTACAAGCTCCAAATTTTGCTCATACGCCTCCACAACGTCGAAGTCCTGCCGCTTAAACGCCGACGTGGTGATGCTTTCGCCCCTGTGCATATAGTAGTACTTTGGGGAAGAGTCGAAAACGACCGTCGTAGCGCTCGCCAAGACCTTTGGGATCGTAAACGCATCTTCAGAAAGCCTCCCCTTCGGGAACCTTACCTCGGCGAACAAACCCCTCTTATATAGCTTATTCACCGCATTCACCGAGAATTTGACGCCCTCCAAAGCGGCTCCAAGCGCCTCTTTATTGTTCAAAATCAAAAATTCGTCTTGCCCCGAATACTGCGGCACCTTGCGATTCACATAACAATCATACAGTCCGCAGACCGCCACATCCGCATTCTGCTCGGTTATATTCTTGTACAAAACCTCATACATGTCCGGCACAACGTAGTCGTCCCCGTCCACAAAACCTATATATTCACTCGTGGCGGCCTTTATTCCTACATTTCTCGCCTCGCTCAGGCCCTCATTTGGCTTGTGAATCACCTTTATGCGCGCGTCCTGTTTTGCATAATCATCACAAATCGCGCCACAATCGTCAGGAGAGCCATCATCAACCAAAATTATCTCTATGTCCGATAAAGTCTGACCCACAAGCGAGTCCACGCATTTTCTTATATATTTTTCGACCTTATAAATCGGCACTATCACGCTGATTTTAGCCATTTTTCACCTACAACTTCCACTCAAAAACGGTCTTGAACATCGTCCCGGCGTCCTCCGCAAAGGCTCTGTGAATGTCCGCGATGCTGGCGACCGGCTTCGTTTCGCAGACAATCGCAGAGATCCTCTTTTGAAAATCCGGATTTTTCAAGAGCTTAACCGCATTCTCAAAGTCAACCCTGCTCGACCTGCTGCAGCCGATCAGCGTCAGGCCCTTTTCCAGCACATCCCTAGTGTTAATCGGCACCTTATCCTCACTAACTCCCAGCAGAATCGCCGTTCCCTGCGGGTTAATATGGCGAATTATTTCGTTTATCGCATAAAAGCTGCCCGCCGATCCCACGCACTCAAAGGCATGGTCTATGCGCAAACCCTCCGGCAGACTGCCAGTCAGATAGATCTCGTCCGCAAAGGAAAAGTATGACAATTTCGTCCTGTTTTTGCCAATAACAATAATTTTTGAACTCTTAAAAGTATTCTTCAAGATGCAAGAAACCGCATAAGCAAGGCTTCCGTCGCCCCAAACCGCAATCGCATCCCGATACTGATGGGCATTATGGTCAAATCGACTCACCGCATGCGCGCCAACGCTAATAAATTCACAAATTGCTGCTATCGGCAGCGGAATCTTCTCAAACGGAACCAGCCTGTCGCCCGGCATAGCTACAAACTCCTGCATAAATCCGTCGTAGCCGCTAGACAAAAACTTGGCACCTTTTGCATAATTCTCGTACTCACCGACCCGGACATTCCCCGGCACGTTAGGAATCATCACAACATTCTGGCCAACTCTGAATTTCTGAGACTTATCATAAACGACTTCCCCGCAGCACTCGTGGATTAGCGCCATCGGCAACTTTTTTCGCAAAACATTCGCATCCCTCTGGCCCAAGTAATACCGCTGGTCGGCGTGGCAAATCGCCATATACCGGGGCTTCACGACGACCTCCCCCGCGATGTCTATGTCGGAGTACTTCACCGAGAAAACATGCGGCTGCACCAGCTGGTACGCGCAACTAATCAACCCGGATTCCCTCCCTCCAGCGCCATCGCGATCTTGTAATCCGCAACAGTCGTGATTTTTAGGTTCGAGACTTCGCCCTCCACCAGATGCACTGGGTAATCTCGCACAACGCAAATTTTGCAAGCGTCCGTCAAGACCGCCTTTTCCGCATCGGTCAGATCATTATACATGTCAAAAAGCAGATTAACCCTAAAGCTCTGCGGGGTCTGTCCCTGATACATAAACTTTCTATTCGGGATGCTTGTGATTGTACTGCCGTTTTCCGACGTTACAATAGTATCCGTTGCAGCAATGACGGTATCGCACGCACCATATTTTATCGCAGCATCGATGTTCTCCTCAATAATCCGATTCGTCACAAACGGCCTCACAGAGTCATGCGTAATCACAATATTGTCCTCGTCGTCGCCGTATCGCTCTTTTATACTGTTTATAATGTTAAAAATCGTACTATTTCGGTCATTTCCGCCAGGCACGCACACCAATTTCTCCGCATCTAGGCCATATTTCTCTATTAAGTCCTGCATATGCAGCATCCAGTCTGGGTGCACACCTATATAAATTTTGTCCAGCCGCGGACACATCAGAAATTTCTCCACCGTATGGATTATAATCGGCTTTCTGCCGAGCATTAAGAATTGTTTTGGCATGTCGGCTATGTTCATCCGCGAGCCGACCCCCCCCGCCAATATCGCTCCAAAAATCATTTTCGTTCTCCTTTGCAGTAATACTCGCCTTTGTAGCTTGCGTAGCCGTTCGACAGGTCGCAAAAAACCGCGTCGTGATGCGGCACCTGCCTCTCTTTTGGCGGCAACCTCATGTAGTCGCCAAACGCCATCCGCAAATATTCGTCATACCCCGTCGGAATGGGCATCCCCTCGCCTTCAAACTCAACTTCCAAAGCATCGCTAAACGCCGATTTGGGGTACTTGTTCCTCATGTAGCGCGGCCCCGAGCACAGCTCCGTAACGTTGTCGCAGTCGCTGATCTTGTGCTTGGACATCTGCCCTTCGGCGAACCGCCAAATTTTGTACCGCAGCTTTCGCGACGGAACAAGGCCTAAGAGCACCCTACCACAAAAATTAACCAGCCTGCCGTGATTCACCGGAACCATCTGCGCGCAAAATATAGAATAAATAAGGGCCCAAAACACCTGAATTCCTCTTGCAGCCCTAGAGTTCGGGCATCCATCCAGCGGCAAAATGTCCAAAGCTACGCCATGGTTAATGTCCAGGTCGGCCTGATGCGTCTTGATGAATGTCGTGTTGTTGTCGTTTATCGTGGCAAAAAGGTTCCTATAATGATGCACCTCATCCGCGCGGCAATAGGAATATCTGCTCGTATCCGCCCTTTGATTCCACATCTCACCTAACTTTTCGTAATCATAACGCGGCATAAATACGTCTACGTCGTCGTCCCACGGCACAAACCCCTTGTTCCGCACCGCCCCAATGCAGCATCCGCCGCAAAGAAAAAACTTAAGGCCATTTTGTTTGCAAAAATCCCTAAAATAAAGCGCCATCTCAAGGTTCTTCAACTGTAGTTGTCGCAGTTCTTCTTGCGAAAGCTCGCATTTTTCGTACCCGTTCTCCATATTCGTAAAATCTATTTCTCCTTCAATTGGCAAAAGTGGCGTCACTCCTGAACTTTGCGTGCCAAAATTTAAATATTCCGCAGAAAAATCCCGCGCCATAGGCAATATGTAAGACAAAATGCACCCAAACTAGCCGGAGTTTATCGCAAAATCTGCGCAAATACTTGCTTTTAAGCGAAAAATAAAAAGATAAACTTAAGTAAATAAGCATCACAACGGCAAAAGTCAGACACGCCAGCCCGCTAAACAACGATAGCACCGGGAACATCGCAACAAACAAAAAAAACAAAACCGGCACCAAGTGCGATAATCGTGCGAATTTCCCGTGCTTTTTTATGACCGTCACTTTCCACAGCCCATACTCAAAATACTGCTTAAACAGCGCTCCATAGCGGCTCCGCGGGTAATACACGCTCTTTATCTTCGGCGTCACATACACCCTGCCGCCACTTTTCAAAATTCTCAAATTCAAG
Source organism: uncultured Eubacteriales bacterium (assembly GCA_948968885.1). Taxonomy (GTDB): domain Bacteria; phylum Bacillota; class Clostridia; order Oscillospirales; family Acutalibacteraceae; genus CAG-557. The sequence continues at coordinate 17,724 of CAREUR010000010.1, forward strand.
TCGTCATCCTCATTGCGCGGCAAAACCTCGTCGTAAAGCCCCAACCTTAGCAGAGTTTCTCTTTTAAAAGCTCCCAAATACACCGTGTCAGCGTAACCTTCGTAATTTTCATCGTGAAACTTCCCGCCACCAAGCGCAAACGGACTATGATACGCCGCCGCAATCACCTTTTGAAGCCTAGTTTTACCCCTTGCAACCATCGGGCCGCCCACATTTGCGGCATTTGTCTTTTCTAAGTGCCTCACACATTCCAACACATAGTCGCTGGCGTACTCCGAATGTGCGTCCATCCGCACCACATACTTGCCCACCGCACTTTTGATTCCTATATTCAGCGCGTGCTGCACCGTCCTTCTTGGGTTTTCGCATAACCGTATAAAATCATACTTGGCTGCAAAATCTTCTATTATCGCAACGGTTCGGTCTTCGGAGGCTCCGTCGACCAAGATCAGCTCCATATCTTTTTTCGGAAAATCCTGATTCAACACCGATTCCACGCACTTTGCAATATATTTTTCCTCGTTGCGCACCGGAATCACCACCGAAACCAGCCGCTCGCCCGCATCAGTCGTTCTTTTCTGAGTCTCCATCGTTCTTTCGCCTCGCTAACTTGCAACTTGCCGCCCATTTCTCGCGTTCACCATATTATATCAAATTTTCGCGCCGTTGTAAAAACATCGTTCGCCCGCATAACTGCGCGGCCGAGCGCGAATAACTATTATGAGGTGATTTTTATGGATAGCCATTTTGGCGAGAATATCGACTCCAACGCCTATTTTCAGGCGCTGCCCGCCTACGTTAAGGAGAGCATCAAGCAGAGCGGAGTCCACTTTGCGTCCGAAGAAGAGCTTCGTGACTGCGCCGAAAAGCTGATGAAAAATAACTAAACCACAATTTGGCGCCAATTTTTTATTTCGAAATTGCAAAGCCTATAGATTTCATGCAGTCTAGCACAATTTCTATAGGCCAAATTTTTGCAAAATTATTTATTTTCTGAGTCCGGAACCAACAAGCCGTAATCCCCGTTCTCCCGGCGATATACCAGATTTATCTCGCCCGTTTCGGTGCTTCTAAACATGTAAAATTTGTGGCCGATCATGTTCATCTGCAAAATCGCTTCGTCCACCGCCAGCGCCACTGCCGGGACCTTCTTCACCCGGACAACATTGTAGCTGTCCTCTTCAAAGTCCGCCCCAAGCGCACCAGACTCGTGCTCCTGCAAATATTTTTCCAGCGAATCCTGCTTGAGCCTCTTTGCAAGCTTAGTTTTATGCTTTCTAAACTGCCGCGACAGCGCCTCCATGACCTTGTCGAGCGCCTCGTTCATTTCCAAAGTCGTCGCCTCCGCGCGATAAACCATCCCGTCGTGCCGTATGGTCACCTCAACCGTCTGCCGATTCTTTTCCACAGTAACTGTGACCGTCGCCGTCGGCTCGCCATCGAACAATTTGTCGAACTTCGCGATCTTTTTTTCGGCCAGCTCCTTAAAATTATCTTTTAAATTTACTTTTCTCCCCGTGATAACTGTCTTCACGCTTTGCAGCCTCCTTCAAAAATACGATTTCGCTAATATGATACCACACTCGGCGCCGAAATAAAACCTTCTGGCAGCATTTTTACATAATTTTATTTTCTATTTTTCCGTCGCAAATAACCAGAATCGGCTTTTTCATCACGTCAAACGGCAAGCCGTCAAAAACCACGAGGTCTGCGTCTTTCCCTTCGCTAATAGATCCCACTCTGTCGGCAATCTTGCAAATCCGAGCAGGGTTTATCGTTATGGCCTTGAGCGCCTCGTACTCGTCCATGCCCTCTCGCACCGCCACGGCGGCACACAGCGGCAAATATTGTATCGGAGTTTCTGGATGATCCGTTACAATTCCCATTATCACGCCACTCTCCGCTAGAACTCCCGGCGTCTTTGTAGATAAATTCGCAAGTTCCGGCTTAGATCTGCCTGTCAATATCGGTCCGCTAAGGACATTCACTCGCTCCGCCCTCAGCCTATCCACAATAAGATGCCCCTCCGTCGCGTGCACGATAGTAAAATCGATATCAAATTCCTTGGCAATTCTGATGGCAGTAAAGATATCATCAGCCCGGTGCGCATGGATGTGCGCGGGAATTTCCCTTTTCAGCAGCGGAATCAAAGCCTCGTACTTCGCGTCATACTCCGGCAAATCGTATTCTGACGGGCTTCCCTCTGCCTTCTCCTTGTCGCAAAGATACCGCTTGGCCTTGTTCATCTGCTCCCGAATGATCGCGGCCGTCGCCATCCTCGTCATCGGAGTCTGATTTTTGTCGTTGTAAATCATCTTTGGGTTCTCGCCAAGCGCAAACTTCACCGCAACCGGGGCCCTTATGACCATCTCATCCACGCAGACGCCCGATGTTTTCATTGCCAAAATCTGCCCGCCAATAGGATTCGCACTCCCCGGACTAGTTATCACCGTCGTCACACCGGCCAAAAGAGCCTCCCGAAAGCTTCTGTCCATCGGATTCACCGCGTCGATAGCCTTTAACTGCGGTGTAGCAGGATCCGTGTATTCGTTGCCATCCTCACCCTCAATCCCCAAGCCATTTTCGAACAATCCCATATGCGTGTGCGCGTCCACAAAGCCCGGATACACGCTCTGTCCGTTCAGATTAATCTCTTCTTCGTCCGTCAAACCGCCCAGCTCGTCCATTTTGCCAACTTTAGCAATCTTGCCAGCCTTCACAAAAATAAACCCGCTCTCGATCACGCCGGCGTCCATCGTATATATCCTCGCGTTGGTCAGTAACATAAAATGCCCCTTTTTCGCCGTAATTCTAGCCTTTCACGCAAAAAGAGCCGACTCCATGCCTATCGTTTCGACCCTTTTACCACCTAAGCCTATATTAATGTTGAGTGCCTCTTCTCGAAAAGCCCCCTCGTTTCGATTCTGTCGCGCGTTTCAAGTCCGAAATTTTCTCCTCACTCTTGTGCTTAAAAGATTGCAACATCTCCTCAAAGTCCACCGCAACGCCCTTTTTAGTCTCCTGCAAAGAAGACCTACCGCGTCTCTCAGGCCTATTATTAGTGCTAGCCCTGCCAAAATTGCGCCCTTGTCCGCGGCTCTGGCCCTGATGTTGTCCATCTCTAGAGCCCGTTTTTGCCGGCATCAGTTGCTTTATCGACAGCCGAATCTCGTTTTTCTCCGAAATACTGATAACCTTGGCCCTAACAGCTTGGCCAACCTTCAAATAGTCGTTGATGTCTCGAACAAAATCGCTCGAAACCTCCGAAATATGGATCATCCCAGTCTTTCCATCCGGAAAATCAACAAACGCTCCAAAGTTCGTTATCCCCGCCACTTTGCCTTCCAACACCATTCCAACCTCTATTTGCATAAAATAAAAAAGCTCCCCTTTTCAAGTTTAATCCCAAGATCAGCGCATTCCAAAGCTATCTGTTCACAAAAATTCGCTCATTCGGCTTTGCCATATTCAGCTCCCGCGCCTTTTTTACAAAATACTCCTCATTCTCCGCATCAGTCGCGTTGTAGACCCTTTTAAGCTCATCATTTTTGGTCTTTTGCAAATCCAACTCCGCGCTAATGCTGCTCAAATGTTCCTTTTTATCGTTTATTTTCACGAACTGATTGACGATCGCGAAGCCCATATAAAAAATAAAAAGCAACACCGAGGCTTTTACCGCCCATTTAACCAAATTTTTGTTGATTCCGGCTGGTTTTTTTAGCACTTTAATTTCCATTATTTTGTAAGTATTCCTTTCGCGAAAGGTTGAAGTTTACTTATTATACCACAGCATCGCCCGAATTTCAACAACTATTTTAATTTTACTTTATTTTTGTCTGATTTTTTCTTTTTGCGTGGTTTTGTCCAAAAAATTTTTGAGGCGGCTGCAGCTTTTATCACTTTGACTTTGTTTGTAACGGCAGATTTTACCTTAATAATTTTGCCTTTTGGAAGCTTGGATACCGCATAATTTCTGAAGGTTCGCGCGATTTTTATTGCAAACTCTACCACTTTTAAAACGATTTTATAGATGAATTTGCCCACCGTTGCCCGATAAATCAGCCAGCCCACGGCCTCACCGACAACAATGTAAACACGAATCTCGCCGCCGTTCACCACCAGCATGTACACAAACGTGATCACAGCGCTTATTATGAAGTATAGCACGTCCTGAACAAAGATGCGCACTAGATTTTCTTTAACAACAGCGTTAAAAACCCTGATAGCATCGTAGATTACCCCTAACGCCGCTCCCAAGATTGCCGAAAATAAAAAGATAGTTAACTGTGAAGCTACCGTCGATCCCATCTTCACGCGCTCCTATCTAAATAGCTTCGAGAAAAAACCTTTCTCCGCCAGCCGATCCTCTGTATACTCAAGCCGACTTACCTCTCCATCCAGCTCCAAATCGCCACTGTCCAGGTTTATCTTGTTGATATGCAGCCCTGTACCTTTTATCGTCAGCTCTCCCAAGTCCGTGTAAGCCACCACTGTGCTATCGTCAAAACTATCAACGTCCAGCACCCCAGATATATTCAGCAGTTTCCTCTCTTTTAATATCAAATTATGCGTCAGATTCGCGCATCTCTTCTCTTCCGGCATCTTCGTCCCCCACAATTATCATGTTTACTTATAAAAATAATTATGAGCTTCTTAACGCCAATATTCCTACATTTTGCCTCTTTGCAATTACCGCCAGCCCCGATAGTCTCGCATAAATTAAATATTCTAGCAAAATAAAAATCGACTCCCCGCTAAAAGGGAGCCGACTTAAGCCAAACCAGATCTTATCTGCCACCGACTGCTTTTTTGAACACAGCGCCTGCTGTAAATGCAGGTACATCACGTGCAGGAATCGTGATCGGCTTGCCAGTTCTTGGGTCGCGGCCAGATCTCTTGTTGCGATGACGTTTTGAAAATGTTCCAAAACCAATGAGTTGAACTTTGTCGCCCTTCTTAACAGCCTTAACCACCGTCTCAATAATAGTCGACACTGCCTTTTCAGAGTCCTTCTTAGAAAGGCCACTCTTCTTTGCCACCGCTGCAACCAATTCTGTTTTGTTCATTTTTTTACCTCCATTTTTTTATTATTCATCAAAGCGATTGCCTTGAGAATTAACTTAAATCTTAGTTTTAAAACATCGCATAAAACCTTAATTTATAAATGGCTTTAAATCGCTATTCTCTAAAACTTCCTACATTATATCCCATATTTTTTAATTTGTCTACTATTTTTCTTAAATTTATTGAAAAATTTTTGAAATAGTCAAGAAAAAATGTTCATATTTTGTCGAATAAGATCAATTTTAACTTATAAGTTTTAATTTTTCAAGTATTTTTGTAAATTTTTCTCCTTTTGGCAAAAGTTTTATGTCGTCGCGAGTCACTCCGCCAAGCGTTATCAGCGAAAACGCATACACAACGGCGGCAAAAATTATCGATAAAACGATGGCCACAATGAGCGGCACTCGGCCCTTTAGCAGCAATATTGCCACTTTTGCGGCCAAGCCACAAATTAGCGACGCTGCAAACGGTTTTGCTATTGTCCCGATAAAATCTGGGATTATCCTCGTATTTTTGAACAGCTCCACCATTGCGGCGACCAATATGAACGCATACCCGACTAAAGTTCCTATTCCGGCGCCCTGGATGTTTATTTTGGGAATTACTACCAGCGCGTAATTCACGATTATTTTTATCATCAAGCCCGCCGAGATGATCTTTACGGGCAAGTCAACCCGTCCGACAGCCTGCAGCATGCTGCAGATGGGAGTGCTGGCGGCTGTAAATATCATTGCTACGCCTAATACCGGGATTATCCCCGCCGCGATGCTCACAGCGTTGGGGCGGCTTGCATAAATCACGCTCAAAAGCTCCGGCCCGATGACTGCAAGGCCTATTCCTGCGGGGATAGTCACCATCATAGTCATTCTTATTACTGTTTCCATGCCCTTTTTTAACTTTTTGCCGTCCCGTAACGTCCATGCTCTGGTCACCGAGGGCAACGCGACTATTCCAAAAGCCTGTGTTATCGCCGGAACCAGCATCATCAGCGGCAGCGTGAACGAGTAGCACCCCATCAAGAATCCGTGCACGCCATCCTTGCCTTTGATTACGGTTTCGCCGATTTTATCCCCGTACTGCGCCAACAATTCGCCCGGAGACGTTAACATTATACACTGGATGCGGTGTAAAATCAAGGTGGTATCTATCAAGCCCGCCAAATTCATGATTATTGCACCTAATCCTATTGGAAGTGCGCTTTTTATTAGTGTTTTTGCTATCAACATGCCGCCTCTTGCCTGTGGTGACGCCGATATCTCCTCTTTTGTGATTCCGTCGCCACGCAGTTTGTCGCGCAGCACCAAGTATAAAAATCCGGCCGCCGCCCCCAGCGAGATCCCCAAAATCGCGCCAGCCGAAGCTAGCGGCATTATTGCCGCCTCCGCTAGTTCTCGCGTTGCGTATGCTCGACCCAAAAACGTCCCGCGCGCCGCGTACTCGCTCATTCCAAAGTGTATGATGCTATACGACGTCACGTAGCCGATAAAAAATTTGCAGCAGGCTTCGATTACCTCCGAGGTGGCCGTTGGAGTCATGTTTTTGAGCCCCTGATAGTACCCTCTGTAAATCGACATTAGGCAGGCAAAAAATATGGTCGGAGCCAGCGCCAATACTGAGTAGAACGCTCCCGGAACATGCACAAACGGCAAATTGGGGACTACGAAAGCTCCTATAGTCATCAAGATTAGCCCCACCGTACCGGTTAGCAAGAATATCGGTGTGCAGATTTTTTTTATCTTTTTTACGTCGCGATACCGTCCATTCGCCACATTCTCCGAAACCATCCGCGAAATCGCGATGGGTAGCCCGGCCGTTGCCAGCGCAAACAGCGGATTGTATATCTCGTAAGCCACCGTAAAGTACGTTGCGCCCGTCGGCCCGATCATTCCCGTCACGAAGATCCGGAACAAAATCCCCATCAGCTTTACCAAAAGCAAGCTGCCGGTTAAAATCACCGTTCCCTGCACAAAACTTTGATCCCTTCTTTTTCCATTCGTCTCCAAACTCCCACTGCGACTATGCTTATTCACCCAAACACTCCATTCAAACTAATTAAAATCCACTTTATTATAATATCTTTAAATGAATATGTACAGCCTCTGCCGCAGTATTCGCCTTGCCGCAAAATATAATGAGGGCCACTTTCGCAGCCCTCACTATATATTAGGAGAAATTTTATTTTACTTTAAAAGTTCTTGTAATCATACTTGTATCGTTTTGCTCTTGCTCTGCTGTTTGATCAGCCTTGCAAACCCTTACCGTTACGTCGGAGTCACCTGATAGAATATATGCTTCGTGGAATTCTAAGGTTTCACCCGGCTTTACAACCCTAAGCATGTTTTCTTTGTCGTGCTCTTGGTTAATCATGGAGGCCTGACGAAGTGCAGTATTATTTTGGTAGGCCTCTGCTGATAGCTTCTTATCAAACACAACGGCTTCTTTTCCATTGTTGGTGACTTTGTAGGTAACCAGCAAAACCTTCTTGCCGTCACTAGATTCCGTTACTTCTGATTTTGCTATCTCAACTTTAAGGTCACCGATTGTGCCTTCGTTTTCCTGCGTTGTTTTTGGCTCCGGCTCTACGGTATTATCCTCATAGTGACCTTGCGAATCGTTATTTCCTATAGTCGTCGGTGTCGAGTTTTGGCTACATCCGCATCCAGAAAAAAGCAACGTCATTGCCATGGACATCATAAAAACTATTCCTTTTTTCATACACTCGCCTCTTTCTTAATTTTTCTTTTAATCGTTAATTGGATTTTATCATAACCGATAATTAAATGCAATAGTTTATTTCAACTTTGTTAAAAGTGCATAAATGCATCTGCAAAATTATATGGAAGTCTTCGGCTTTGCGTCGTATAAATCTAAATCGAGCCGTTTTTTTATGCATTCTTGCCCTATGCCAAAGGCGTTTTGAGGTTCTTTTTTCCTTTAATTCCCACGTTTTGCTTTTAAAATTTCTCGTCAGTTCAAATTTTACTTCTTAAATATTTATTGCCACTAATTTTATCATTTATTCACGCGCTCGCGGCTAATCCCTCAGCACAACGTTCCTCTCTCCTATTTTATTCTTTAGTTCCTCGATTAATACGTCGTTTTTTGCGATCCACAATTTTCTTGGCGCCTGCACGAGCTTTTTTTCGTCCTCCAAAAAAATATATACTGGCGTGCCGCCCTCGAATATGCTCAAAAGCAGCATTGCCCGCTCGTACTCTTCGCTCGCCTTGCTCTTCACCTTTATATATAGTCCCGGATTTTTTGTCGGTTTTTGCGTTTCTTGCTGTCCGGATTCCTCGCCTATTTCGCTAAGTTTCGGGGCTTCTAGCACTTCGTCACACATTAATTTGGGCGCTTCGTCCTCTCGCACACTTATTCTGGCGCGCAGCTCCACTATGTTGCCCTCTCGCAGCAAAAACGAGCTTTTTTCTAGCACCGACCCAAAGACCATCATCTCCATCGCGCCGTACATGTCCTCGATGCTCACGTAGGCGAAGGTGTTGTTGTTTTTGGACGTTTTGAGCTTTACCTCCGAAATTATCGCCAAGATCTTTATTCTGTCGCCGTCCTTATACTTTGGGGCTTCCTCTCTTGCGCAATTTACGATGTCGCTTATTTTCGCATAATGCTGCGACTTTATGATTCCCGCGAACTCCGACAGCGGGTGCCCCGACAAATAGAGCCCCGTGATTTCTTTCTCCATTTTCAAGAGTTCCGTTTGCGAAAATTCCGCCAAGTCCGGCATTTTTATTGGCGCCCGATCCTGCGCCGTTTGCATTGTGTCAAAAAATCCGATTTGCCCCTCGATGTTGTTTCGCTTTTCGGCCAGAAGTCCCTCGAATATACCGTCCAAAACGGTTAGCATCTGCCTGCGGTTGGCACCCATATTGTCGAACGCGCCGCCCTTTATCAGGCTTTCTACCACCTTTTTTTGCACGTCCTTTGTGTGCATTCGCTTACAAAAATCGTACAGCGACGTGAATCTCCCGCTCTTTCGCTCCTCCAGAATCCTGTCTATTGGCGCTCTGCCCAGGCTTTTTATCGCCAAAAGCCCAAACCGGATGTCCTCGCCCGAGACGGCAAATGCAGCCTCGCTTTCGTTTATATCTGGCGGCAACACGCGGATTCCTAAATTCTTACACTCCTCGATGTACTCTACGACTTTATTTATGTTGTCGAACACGCTCGTGATCAGCGACGCCATGTACTCTTTGGGGTATTTGCACTTCAAAAACGCGGTCTGATACGATATCAGCGCGTACGCGGCGGCGTGTGACTTGTTGAATGCGTACGAGGCGAAGCTTTCCATCTCGGAATATATGCTCGACGCGACCTCTTCACTGATTCCTCTGCGGATGCACCCCTCCACCTCGACGGTGCCGTCCTCGCCGACCAGGCCATGAATGAAGATCTGGTGCTCCCTCTCCATCACGTCCTTTTTCTTTTTGGACATCGCTCTGCGCACGATGTCCGCTCGACCAAGCGAGAACCCCGCCAGCTTGCGGAAAATCTGCATAACCTGCTCCTGATACACGATGCAGCCGTACGTTACGTCCAAGATGTCCGCCAAAAGCGGGTGCTTGTACTTTATTTTGTCCGGATGGTGCCGATTCTCGATATACTGCGGGATTGAGCTCATTGGCCCCGGCCGATACAACGAAATTACCGCGATTAAATCCTCGATGCTGTCGGGCTTTAGCTGCATTAAAACGTTCTTCATTCCCACCGACTCGTACTGGAAGACCCCTTGCGTTTGTCCTTTTGCCATCATGTCAAAGACTTCTGCGTCGTGCAAATCGATGTCCTCTACTCTAAACTCCGGCTCTGCTCTGTTTATTATCTTCTCGGCGTCCTTTATCACCGTCAGAGTACGCAATCCCAAAAAGTCCATCTTCAAGAGTCCCAGCTCTTCGAGGTTCGTCATCGTGAACTGCGTCACAATGGCCTCGTCGTTTTTGGCCAACGGCACATACTCGCTCACCGGCCGCTCCGTTATTACGACTCCGGCGGCGTGCGTGGATGCATGCCGCGGCATTCCCTCTAGCTTTTGCGCCATGTCGATTAAATCCTTGACTTGCGAACTTTCTTCGTACTTTTTTTTCAGCTCTGGCGAGGTTCCTAGCGCCTTTTGTATCGTCACTCCCAGCTCCATCGGCACAAGTTTTGCCACGGAGTCCACCTGAGCGTACGGCATGGCGAGGACGCGCCCCACATCCCTGATTGCGCCTCTTGCGGCCATGGTTCCAAACGTGATTATCTGCGCCACGTGGTCGCTGCCGTACTTTCGGATCACGTAATCTATGACTTCCTGCCGCCGCACGTAGCAGAAGTCGATGTCAAAGTCCGGCATGCTCACGCGTTCGGGGTTTAAGAACCGCTCAAACAGCAGATTATACTTCATCGGGTCGATGCCGGTGATGCCGATGCAATAGGCCGCCAGGCTGCCCGCGCCCGAGCCCCTGCCTGGCCCCACGGCGATGCCCACGCTCTTTGCGTAGCTCACAAAGTCGTTCACAATGAGGTAGTAGTCCACGTAGCCCATATTCTTTATCGTGGAAAGCTCGTACTCAAGCCTTTCTGCCACCTTTTGGTCCGGATTTTCTCCGTATTTTTCGCGCAAACCCTCATAGCACTGCGCTTTAAAGTACTCGTAGTGGTCCTGGCCACCGGGCACATCAAAGTGAGGCAGTTTTGTTTTGCCAAATTCGAACTCAACATTGCATTGCTTCGCGATTTTTGCTGTATTCTCAATCGCACCTTCGTAGCTATCAAACAGCGCACGCATCTCTGCTTCGGACTTTATGTACACCTGATCCGTGCCGAAGTCCATTTTGTCGTCGTCCTCGACCGTATGGTTCGTCTGTATGCACAGCAAAACCTCGTGCATTCGGCTATCTTCCTGCGTTATGTAGTGGCAATCGTTCGTCGCGGCCATCGGAATACCTGTCTCCTTCGACAAGCGCTCCAGCATCGGCAAAATCCGCAGCTCCTCCTTCAGCCCGTGGTTCTGCAGCTCCAAATAAAAGTTGCCTTCGCCAAAGATTTCCCGGTAATTTAGGGCTATTTGCTTTGCCGCATCGTAGTCGTTTCGGTTCAGCGCGCGCGGAATAGCTCCCGCAAGGCACGCAGAAAGCGCAATCAGACCATCGCTGTGCTGTCGAAGCAAGGCCTCGTCTATTCTTGGCTTGTTGTAAAAGCCCTCGATAAACGACTGCGACACCATTTTGATCAGGTTTTGGTAGCCCGCGTTGTTCTTGCACAGCAAAATCAGATGGTAAATTTCGGAATCGAACTCCCGCACCTTGTCGAACCGGCTGCGTTTTGCCACATAAACTTCGCACCCGATGATCGGTTTTATGCCCTCTTTTTTGGCCATCTTGTAAAAGTCCATAACGCCATACATGCTGCCGTGGTCGGTTATCGCGATAGCTGGCTGGCCCAGTTCCTGCGCCCTTTTCACCATATCTTTAATCCTGCAAGCGCCGTCCAGCAAGCTGTACTCGCTGTGGACGTGCAGGTGCACAAATTCGCTCATTTCATCTTCCTCGCAAAAAAATTTTCCCTCACATTATATAACTTTTTCGCGCCAAAAGAAAGCCGTTGACACTTTTGAGTTTTTTTGCTAAAATTATTGAGAATGGTTTTCATTAACCAAAAAAAGTAAAAAGCGGGCGATTTTTTGCAAGAATCCAGAAATACTCGGCAACGAGAGCTTATTTTGAACTGCTTAAAACAGAATTCTTCTCGGCATTTGACTATTTGCGAGATTCAGCATTTGCTCGATCGCGCTGGGAATTCTGTGGGTACGGCGACTATCTATCGGCACATTAGTCGACTTTTGGAACTTAATGTTGTGCGCAAGTTCAAGCTGGACGGTCAAAGTGGCGCTTGCTACCAATATGTCGAGGATCGCAAGGTCTGCTGTGAGCACTTTCACCTAATTTGCTCGGTTTGTTCGCAGACGGTGCATTTTCAGGACAAGGGCTTGATTGACCTGTTTCGCAGGATTAATCGGACGCGGGCTTTTCAGATCGACCTGCCAAAGACCGTCTTTTATGGTGTTTGCGAAAATTGTTTGTCTAAATGACGCGTGACTCCTGGCTTTCGCGGCCGTGTTTAGATATTTTAGAAAGGCGTTGGATTTTTTGAGTTGGTTTTGTAACAAAAAATGGTACCTTTTGGCTGGCTTTATGGCGGCGTTTTTGGCTTTTTCTGCTTTTGCGATTCTTAATTTGTCCGGCTGCAGGAGCACGGCTTCGGAGGCTACTCGCGAGCACAAGAAGATTCGTGTTGTGGCTTCGCTTTTTCCACAATTTGATTTTGCCCGTCAGATTGCCGGCGACCGCGCGGAAGTCGATTTGCTGCTGCCTCCTGGCGTGGAGAGTCACAGTTTTGACCCGAGCCCTGCCGATATTCTGAGGATCTCGAGCGCCGACGTTTTTCTTTATACTGGCAAGGAGATGGAGCCTTGGGCGGACCGGATAATTGACAGCGTTAAGGGCGATGGGCCGGGGATTTGCAATGTTTCACAGGGAATTGATCTTTTGAAGACGCCTTGCCATCACGGCGAAAAATGTGACTCTGACAGCGCTGATCACTGTGAAGAAGGCCATCATCACTACCACGATCATGGTTTTGACCCTCATATTTGGCTCGATCCTACTTTGGCCGCCAAAATGGTGGATAACATTGCTGCGGCTCTTTGCGAGCGCGACCCAGAAAATCGCGATTATTACCAGGCTAACGCCGATCGTTACCGGCAAAAATTGCTTGAGCTGGACTCTAAATTTATGGACATGATTAATGCATCCCGCCGCAAGGCCATTGTTTTTGCGGGCCGGTTTGCTCACCTTTATTTTGTTAATCGCTACGGACTTGAGTATATATCGGCTTTTAAGGGCTGCTCTGCGGACTCGGAGCCCAGTGTTAAGCGGATTGCTAAGATTATCGATTTTATCCGGACCCGTGGCGTGCCTGTTGTTTATTATGAGGAAGCCTCTGAGCCCAAAGTGGCGGGCTCTATTGCCGAACAGACCGGCGCTCGGGCTTTGCCGTTTTATGCTATTCACAATATCACCAAAGAGCAGCTGAGCCGCGGCGTTACTTACCTTGACCTGATGTCCGAAAATTTCGAAAATTTGAAGCAGGGGCTAAATTAACATGAGTCTTATCGAGATCCGCCAGCTGGACGTTACTTATCGAGTTGGCTACAAAACCGTTTTTGTTTTGCGCGGCATTAATTTGGACGTTAACTGCGGCGATTACGTCTGCATTATTGGCAACAACGGCGCCGGAAAAAGCACTTTGATTAAGTCGGTTTTGGGACTTGTGCCTCTTGCTCGCGGGAGTATTAAAATCGGCTGTCCTCGCGATTGTATCTCTTACTTGCCGCAGAATATCGGGATTCCTTTTGACTTTCCCGCTACTGTGGAAGAGGTCGTTCTCTCTGGTACTCAGCGTGCCCGATGTGGCCGCAAGTTTCGGTTACCCTTTTACTCTAAAGAAGACCGCGACCTTACTGCTGCCGCTTTGGAGAAAGCTCGGATTACCCCATTGGCTCGGCGCCGATTTGGCGAGCTCTCGGGCGGACAGCAACAACGCGTCTTGTTTGCTCGCGCTATTGTTAAACGGCCTACGCTTTTGATTTTGGATGAGCCCTGCACTGGGCTTGATTTTGACACTGCCGAAAATTTTTATAGCCTCATTCACCGCGTCAACTCGGAGGACGGGGTTACTGTTGTTATGGTTTCGCACGATTTGCCCGCTGCTAAAAAGTTTGCCTCTAAAGTTGCCTTTTTGAACGGTGAACTTAAGTTTTTTGGCTCTTTTGCCGAGTGGGAAAAATACAGTCTGTATGGTGGTTGCTTATGAGTTTTGATGAGTTTTTTTCCGTTCTATCGTACCCTTTTATGATTCGCGCTATTATTGTTGGCGTTCTGGTCTCTTTTTGCGCGTCTTTGTTGGGAGTTATCCTCGTTTTAAAGCGGTACTCGCTTATTGGGCACGGCTTGTCGGACGTTGGATTTGCCGCTTTGGCGTTGGCTTTGGCGGTTGGCGCTTCGCCTATTTACGTTGCTACGCCTATTGTCATCGCCGCTTCTTTTGTTATTATGTACGTCAGCCAGAACAAGAAGATTAACGGCGACGTTGCTATTGGGATTTTCTCTACGGGCGCGCTGTCTTTTGGGATCATCATTACCGCCATTTCTAAGGGCTTTAATATGGACATTTACAGTTATATGTTCGGCAGCGTCCTTGCCATGAGCTCTTTTGACGTTGTTGTGAGCGTCGCTTTGTCGGTTGTTGTTATCGCGACTTTTGCTATTTTTTATAATCGGCTTTTTATCGTCACTGCCGACGAGGACTTTGCCCGCGCCATCGGCATTAATGTTACTTTTTATCAGTTTTTGATTTCTTTTCTTACCGCGCTTACTGTTGTTGTGGGCATGCGCATGATCGGCACTCTTTTGATTTCTAGCCTTATCATTTTCCCCGCGATTATTGCTCGGCGGTTTGTTCGCAGTTTTAAGTATCTTGTTTTGCTGTCCGCTTTGATTTCTGTTTTTTGCTTTATTTTGGGCATTTTAATTTCTTTCTTTTATAATCTTCCTACTGGGGCGGGGATTGTTCTGGTTAATATTATTTTGCTTGCTGTTTCTGCCTTTGTGAGTTCGATTTTTTCTCGCTTTAACTGCCGCCCCGCATGAGCCCGCTTTGGCCATTATTGCAATGGGTTTGCTTTTTGTGGTATAATTGTTTTTGGATTTTTGGGGCATTTTATTTATTGTCAGTCTGTTTTTATCGCATTTATCTTGACTTTCGCTTTTTTGCCTCATTATAAAGGAGAGTTCGCTTTGATTAATGGAAATTGTCTTTTGAATGCTATTGTTTCGGGGTCTAACAACATTAACAAGAACAAGAGCTTGGTTGATAAGCTGAATATTTTTCCTGTGCCGGACGGCGACACGGGCACCAATATGTCGATGACGATGAGTTCGGCCGTGGTGGAGTTGCAAAAGGTTGGCGCTGACTTGCCTATTGGGAAGGTGGCTTCTTTGGCGGCTTCTGCCCTTTTGCGCGGCGCTAGGGGGAACTCGGGGACTATTTTGTCGCTTTTGTTTAGAGGCTTTTCTAAGGGTCTCTGTGACCTTGAAAATGCTACTGGTCGCAATTTGGTGAATGCTCTGGCAATTGGCGTGGATGCGGCTTATAAGGCTGTTATGAAACCCGCAGAGGGCACTATGCTTACGGTTGCGCGCGTTGCTTTTGAGAAAGGCAAGGCTGCATCTAATATTAGCGACGACGTTGTTTACGTTTGGGAGGAAATTTGCAAGGGCGCTACGGAGGCTTTAGCCACTACACCAGATTTATTGCCAGTTTTGAAGAAGGCGGGTGTTGTGGACGCCGGCGGAAAGGGCCTTTGCTTGATTTTTGAGGGGATGATGTCTGTCTTTAAGGATGGTACGATTATTTCGGGCGATGAGCCTTCTAGCGGGGGAACTGCTGCCCAAATTTTTGACGACGACTTTGGCGCCACTATTAGCGCTTTTGATGAAGAGATTAATTTTACCTATTGCACGGAGTTTATCGTTGGTCGGGATGCTTCAGTTGCCGCTCTGCCCGAGGATTTGCGCACTTACTTGGAGGAAATTGGCGACTGTGTGGTTGTTGTGGACGACGACGAGATTATCAAAGTGCACGTGCACACCGAGGATCCGGGCTTGGCTTTGCAGGAGGCGCTTAACTTCGGCCGGCTATTAAAGGTTAAGGTCGAAAACATGCGCGAGCAAAACAAGGCCGTTAAGGAGTCCTCTGCGACTTCGTTGCGCCCCTCATTGGCCCCGGTTGAGCCTGTTGAGGAGATCGGATTTGTTTCTGTTGCGGCGGGCGACGGACTGCGGACTTTGTTTAAGGATCTTGGTTGCTTGCAGGTTGTTAGCGGAGGTCAGACTATGAACCCCAGCGTTGAGGACATTTTGCAGGCTGTTATGGCTACGCCTGCCCAGAATGTCTTTGTTTTGCCCAATAATAAGAATATCATTTTGGCTGCGGAGCAAGCTGTTTCGCTATGTGAAGACCGCAAGATTATAGTTTTGCCCACTCGCACGGTGCCTCATGGCATTGCTGCTATGCTTGCTTTTAATCCTGAAGCCAATGTTATGGAGAATTTTCGGCTGATGAGCGCGGCAATTGAGCATGTTAAGTCCGGCCAGATTACCTTTGCGGCCCGCGACTCCGAGTACGGCGGCTTTAAGATTAAGAAGGACGACATTCTGGCTTTTTCTAGCGGTAAGCTGCTTTTTAAGTCGAAGGACCCTGTGAAGGCCGTCGTTAAGCTAGTTCACTCTTTGGCCGACAAGCACACCGCCTTCGTTACTATCATTTACGGGCATCAGATTACCGAGAGTCAAGCTGATTCGGCATTTAAGCAGATTCAGGCTAAGCTTGGCGCCCGCGTTGACGTGACTTTGATTAACGGTCAGCAGCCGCTCGATTATTTCATCGTTTCTGTGGAATAACCCGTCGGCCGCCCCGCTGGAGGCTGCGTTATGGCATCTTTGTTTGAGATGGATATTCAATTTTTGAAGGGGATCGGCAGCGCCCGCAAGGCCTTGTTCGAGAAGCTTAAGGTAACTACGGTTGGCGCGCTGCTGCGGTTTTATCCCCGCTGCTATGAGGATTGGTCTTGCATTTGCGAGATTGCTTCTGCGCCCGACGGCAAGTCCTGCTGCGTTCGGGCTCGAGTTGTTTCGCCCGTTGCGGAGCATTTTGTCCGCCGGGGCATGATTCTCTATAAGATGCGGGTTTGCGACTCTACCGCCGGCCTTGATATCACGTTTTTTAATAATCGCTTTGTGAAGGGTGCGCTGACCGTTGGCGGCGAGTTCTTATTTTATGGCGTGGTTAAGCGGAGTTTTAGTCGGTTTGAGATGGTTTCACCCCATTTTGCGCCTGTTGACAAAGCTCCTGCTTTGCGGCCCGTTTATCCGCAGACTTTGGGCTTGACGTCCCGCCAAATCGAGGCTGCCGTTAAGAATGCCCTCACCTTGCTGCCGGAGGTTATTCGCGACCCTATTCCTGCCGCCATTCGGCAAAAATTCGGCTTGTGCGGCTTGCAGGCTGCTATCGAGAACATTCATTTTCCTAAAAGTCCCGACAGTTTGGCCTTGGCGCGCAGACGGATTATTTTTGAAGAGCTATTATTGCTGCAGATTGGGCTTTCTCGGGTTAAGGCGCTTTGTCGGAGTACGAATAAATTTAAGGTCTTGCGTGATTTTTCTGATGAATTTTGGGCTCTTTTGCCATTCAAACCTACTGGGGCGCAAGTCCGCGTGGTTGCTGAATGCATATCTGACATGATGGGCAAAACCGCCATGAACAGGCTTATTCAGGGTGACGTCGGCTCTGGAAAGACCGCTGTGGCGGCGGCTTTGTGCTATTCTGCTATTAAATCTGGCATGCAGGTGGCCTTTATGGTGCCTACGGAGATCTTGGCTGAGCAGCACTTTGCATTTTTTAATAATGTATTGGGCACCGCTGGAATGCGAGTTGAGCTCTTGACGGGGTCTACACCTCGTGCCAAAAAACGCCGTATCAAGGACTTTTTGGAGGTTAAGGCCATTGACCTCATCATTGGGACGCACGCTCTCCTGACCGACGACGTTTACTTCGGCAATCTGGGGCTTGTTATCACGGATGAGCAACATCGGTTCGGCGTTTCTCAACGTGCCAAGCTGATCTCTAAGGGCGAGGCGCCTCATGTCGCCGTCATGTCGGCCACCCCGATCCCGCGAACCCTCGCCATGATTGTCTACGGCGATTTGGGCATCTCTGTTTTGGACGAAATTCCGCCAGGGCGCCAAAATATCGATACTTTTTATATTTCTGGCGAAAAACGGGCGCGCGCCTACGGTTTTATCAAGAAAATCATCGATGAAGGCCGCCAGGCCTACATTGTTTGTCCCTTAATCGACGGCGAGGGCTCGGAGTTGACTTCGGCTCAGCAATACGCTAAAAAGCTTGCGGAGGAGCACTTTTGCGGTTATCGAGTCGGCTTGCTTCACGGCAGGATGGGCTCTCGCGAGAAAAATTATATTATGGCTGCCTTTTTGGCGGGAGAGATCGACATTTTGGTTTCTACTACTGTTATTGAAGTTGGCGTCGATGTGCCGAATTCCGTTGTTATGCTGATTGAAAACGCCGAACGCTTCGGGCTTTCTCAGCTGCATCAGTTACGTGGACGCGTTGGCCGCGGGGCTCATAAGTCCTACTGCATTTTGGTTTCTGACACCAAAAACGATGAGACTATTCGTCGGCTGCACACCGTTTGTACCACCAACGACGGGCTTAAAATCGCGGAGGAGGACCTCAAAACCCGCGGTCCGGGCGATTTCATTGGCTCTCGTCAGCACGGCTTGCCAGATTTGTGTCTTGCCGGTTTGATCGGTGATGTACGCGTTCTTAATGACGCTAAGGCCGCTACAGTGGAGATTTTGCGCAGTGACCCGGATTTAACATCCGAAGAGAACCACATTCTGAAGGCCGAAGTCGCGCGCTTATTTAGCAGTGTTGATGGCGGGTTTTCTTTTTGAATTAACTGTAAATGGCTTTAGTTCGGCATTACTGCTGATTATAAAATTTGGAAATGGTGATGAAATATGGCTTGCATTATTGATGGAAAACGAATTTCCGCAGAGATTCGGGCAAAATTGAAGGTTGAGGTTGCTAAATTGAAGGCCGAACGCGGGATTGTTCCTTCTTTGGCGGTTATTATTGTGGGTGAGGACCCGGCCTCTCGGGTCTATGTTAACAACAAGAAGCGCGCGTGCGATGAGATCGGGATTGTGTCTTATGAATTTGCGCTGCCTTTCGATGTTTCTCAGGCTGAGCTGCTTAGCTTAATCGATGAACTCAACCGCCGCGGTGATGTTAACGGAATTTTGGTGCAGATGCCTTTGCCAGCTCACATTGACGAGAAAGCCGTCATTGAGCGCGTCAGCCCTATTAAGGATGTCGACGCGTTTCACGAGATTAACGTTGGCAAGCTGATGACGGGCAATTTTAAGTTTTTGCCTTGCACTCCGGCGGGGATTATGCACCTTTTGGACGAATCGAGCATCTATATTGCGGGCAAGCATTGCGTTATCATCGGCCGCAGCAACATTGTTGGCAAGCCGCTCGCCATGCTTATGCTGCACCGCGACGCCACGGTTACCATCTGCCACAGCAAAACTTTGCACCTCGATGAAATCTGTCGGACGGCGGACATCCTGGTGGCTGCTGTGGGGAGGGCTAAGTTTGTTACGGCGAACATGGTTGCACCGGGCGCCGTTGTCATTGACGTGGGGATAAACCGCGGCAGTGACGGCAAAATCTGTGGTGATGTGGATTTTGATAATGTTAAGGATGTTGCTTCTTACATTACTCCTGTGCCCGGCGGAGTGGGGCCTATGACTATCTGCATGCTTATGCACAACGCTGTGACGGCTGCTTTGCTTCAAAACGACGATTTGAAACATTGATTTACTGCGATTTTTGTGATTTTTGCTAAAATTCAATTTTTATATTTTATTCTCACTTCTGATTACTAAAACTCGCTTTTTATCCACACTTATCGCGATTTTTTTCATATTATAAAATTAGCGCTTTGTTTTAGAATCGAAGGTTTTATTTTTTGTCCCTTTTGGAGCTTTTGTTTTATTTCTATAAAAAACCCGATTTTTTTGTTTAAAATTCTCTATATAAATTCTATTTTTGTTGTTGCAATTTTCTACTTTTGATGCTATAATTTATGCTGTGGTTATATATTTTTTAATTCTTAGGCTTTCGGTTCAATAATGAGTTGTCTTTTGATTAATTATTGAAAGGGCGTTAGTATGATTAAGAATTTTTTGAAGGAGAGTGTCTCTCAGGAAAAAACCAGTGTTTATTATTCTTATTTGCAGATTTTGAACGAGGAGCTTATCCCCGCTATGGGCTGCACGGAACCTATCTCTTTGGCTTACGCTGCTGCTAAGGCTCGTTGTATTCTTGGCGAGCTGCCCGATAAAATCGACGTTGTTGTTAGCGGTAATATTATTAAGAACGTTAAGAGTGTTGTTGTGCCTAACACTAACGGCTTGAAGGGGATTAAGGCGGCTGTTGCTGCGGGCGTTATTTCTGGTCGCGAGGACAGGATTCTTGAAGTTTTGGCCGATCTTTCGGAGGATCAGAAAAATTTGATTCCTAAATATCTTGAAAGCACGCCGATTTGTGTTTCTCCGGCTGAGAGCGATTTGAATTTTGACATTGTTTTAACCTTACATAATGGCGATTGCTACTCTAAACTTCGAATTATTGACGATCACACTAATATTGTTCTTATTGAGAAAAATGGAGAAATTTTGTACACGCCCGAAAAAATTAACCCTCATGTTGTACATAATAACAACAAGCTTTTGCTTAGCCTTGAAGATATTTTTAAGTTTGCTAAGATTGTTGATATTGACGACGTTCGGGAGCTGATTTCTCGCCAGATTCGGTGCAACTCTGCTATTGCTCAGGAAGGTCTTGAACACCACTACGGTGCCAACGTTGGTCGGACTTTGCTATCTATGTATGGGGATGACATTAAGGCTCGCGCTAAAGCTGTGGCCGCGGCTGGGTCAGATGCTCGCATGAACGGCTGCGAGATGCCTGTTGTTATTGTTTCTGGTAGCGGGAACCAAGGTTTGGCGGTTTGTTTGCCTGTTATTGAGTACGCTAAGGAGTATAATATTGACAGCGAGACTTTGTATCGCGCGCTGGTTTTATCTAATTTGATTGCTGTTCACCTTAAAACCGGGATCGGTAGCCTTTCTGCTTTTTGTGGCGCGGTTTGCGCCGGTTGTGCTAGTGGCGCGGGAATTGCTTTTTTGCTCGGTGGCGATTTGGAGGCTGTCTCCTGCACTATTTCTAACGCTCTGGCTATTGTTTCGGGTATCGTTTGCGATGGCGCGAAGGCTTCTTGTGCTGCTAAAATTGCGAGCTCCGTTGAGGCCGGTATTTTGGGGTATTATATGTATCTTAATGAGCACGTGTTTTCGCCTGGTGACGGCATTCTTGGCGACGATATTGAGGGTACTGTTGAAAATGTTTGGCGGCTCGGCAAGCACGGCATGAAGCAAACCGATGTGGAGATTTTAAAGATTATAACCGGAAATTAAAAAATTTTTGGAGGAGAAATTAAGATGAAAAAATTTGTGTCTTCTTTGTTGATTTTTTCAACTTTGTTCGCATATGTTGTCCCAGTAAATATTGGATGCGCTGCTGGTGGAAAACATATTTCTGCAGAGGAAATTGCTTTGTCAAATCAAATTTTCTCTGACTTAGCTAAAGACAAGGAATTTAAGAAAGAGTTTTCTAAATTGCTTTCTGAAGCGCTTTTGGAGTTGTCTAAAAATAAAAAGTTCGATGATCAAATTGTGAAAAACTATGAAAAGGCTCATGAGGACCCCTTGTGGTTTAAACTTTTAAAGCTACCTTTTAAGATTGTTAAAATTGGTGGTAAAATTGTTCTTAAAATTTTTGATTATACTATTGGCTACTGGGTCGGCGAAAAGGTCTGCAAGTTCTTGGAAGATTGTGCTTTTTTAGGTGTTTCTTTATTGATTATTAAAAAATATTATATTTCTGCAGATACTCTTGACAAATGGATCAAATTTCCAGGAGACCTTAAACAAAAATTAAATAAATATACAGAAACTTTTTTAAAAAAGTTTAGCCTCTAGGGCAAAGTTAAAAAATGATTAATTATCAAAAAGTCCTCGAAAATACATTATCCCAAATTGAATCTAACTCTGGCCAACGGCCTAGCTTGCTGCTGCATTGTTGCTGTGCACCTTGCAGTAGTTACGTTTTTGAATATTTAGCACCTCACTTTGATCTCACGTCTTTTTTCTATAACTTGAATATCTCTTCTGCTGCTGAATATGACCTTCGACTAAGTGAGCTTCGACGTCTTATTGGCGAAATGTCCTCTTTGCAAAAGATCAATTTGATTGAAGGAGATTACAGTCCTAATGCATTTTTGAAAACTTCTTATGGGCTTGAGTCCGCTGCGGAAGGTTCTTTGCGTTGCTTTAAGTGCTATCGATTAAGATTGCTCCGGACTGCTGAGGTTGCTCAGGAATTGAACTTTGATTATTTTTCGACGACGCTTACTATTAGTCCTTATAAAAACGCCGAAAAGATCAACGAGATTGGTCGTGAGCTGTCTTCGGAATTTGGTGTGAAATATTTATTTTCTGACTTCAAGAAAAATAACGGCTACAAGCGGTCTATTGAGCTTTCGAAAAAATTTAATTTGTATCGGCA
>CAREUR010000011.1 GCA_948968885.1 uncultured Eubacteriales bacterium
TGCAGTCCTCAATTACCACTATTCCCGGTATCGGTTTGAATATGGGCGCCATGATTCTTGCGGAAATCGGTGACTTCTCCCGTTTTGATTCTTCCGACAAAGTCCTTGCTTATTCCGGCTTATCGCCGTCTACGTATCAGTCCGGGCAGCTTTCTATGAATGGTGCTTATTCTCATATGGAGAAACGGGGCTCTCGTTATCTGCGCTATGCCCTCTATAATGCCACAAAGTACGTCTGCCTATGGGAACCATCATTTGCTGCTTATCTTGCTAAGAAACGAGCAGAGGGAAAACATTATAATGTTGCTATCTCTCACGCTGCAAAGAAACTTGTTCGTCTTATTTTTGCCATGGAAAAGTCTGGACAAGTTTTCCATGCCTCGTCCTAACCGTCTGTTCCAAATCGATTTTTTGAGCGCCTCTTGACGCTCTTTTTGTTACGCCTCTTTTTGATTCCTAACCAATCCAAATTTTTTTATTTTTGGCTATTGACTTTTAATAGTTAGTCTTTGTTTATATACTGCGTAAATAATAAAGACGTGACAACTTCTATAATTATTGTAGTTCTATTTTTAGTTACAATTCTTGGTGATGTAGTATTTAGATACTTAGACATGAAGCAAAACCCCGTACCATTGAACACTCAAGGAAGTCAAATAAATGATAAAAATGAGACAAAATAAAAAATATTTTATAAACTTGGTACAATTGCTTATTATAATTGTATTTTTTATAATTGGTATTAATTTTAAAGCAGAAGGCAGCACAATATCGTCAACTATTTTATCCATGCTAACTAAAGTGCAAACCTCAACTCCTTTGCAAAATTTTATTTGGTTGTTAACTCATAATCTTACAGTAATGTTTCTAGTTTTTTAGCTTAGTTACTTCACCTTTGGAATTATCGGGACTTTTTGGTGCGTTAATAATTCGTTCATGATTGGAGCTTTGGCTAAAGCATATTTTGGCATTATGAGCAGCAGCGCTTGGCTATCGATTTTGTTTATGGTGCTCGAGCTTATTGCCGCGATATTGGTAACATTGTCAAGTACATATTTTAAACTTGAAAGGCATGATTTTAAAAAGGCATTTAGAAATAAAATTGATTTTGATGAAATTTATAAAATAGAAAAGAAAAAGCATGAAAAAAGCATTTTATATGTATTTGCAGCCCTTGCGATTGTTTTATTAATCGCAGCAATACTAGAAACCATTGTGTTAAGTTCACTTTAAAGTCTTTGCTATTTGGCTTCAATCAAAAATCACGAAAACCGAGTTCTTTTTTGAGCTCGGTATTTTTTATCCTAATTTGCCTAATAAATCGAAAACATAGTTTGAGCCGCGGGAAAGCAAAATGCCGGTCAGGATGCAACCAACGTAGGGGATATCTGACTCTAAATTGAAGTATGACAGCAAGTCCAGCTTGTATGCGACGGCTACGATGATTCCTAAAACCAAAGATAGCATAAATAGGCATTGAAGATTTTGAAAGCAACAAATTAAAAAGCTTTGTTTTACAGCAAATGTGCAAGGGCTATTATTCGCAATAAATTTTTACAATTGCTAGACGAAATAAGAGAGTTTGAAGAAAAAGCAAAATCCGAAAAGATAAAGATTAGCAACAAATCATCAAAAGAAAAGAAGAAAAGGGAATTTTCAAGCATAAAAAGTCGTGGTAAGACGTTTGTAATCACCGCATATTTAGTCTATAAAATTAAGGTAAACAAATTAAGAAAACAGCCGCCGGAAAATATAACACTCGGCAAAGCTGAAAAATTAGCTCAAAAGAGTTTGCCGTCGTATGGGAAAAGCAAATAAAGGGTTTAGAACGAAAACATAACCTTTTCTGAATTAGCAAATTGGTACTATGAAACCGTCGCACCAAATGTGCTTCGAGAGCAAACTTTGATTTCTAATAAGCGAGCAATGGAAAACTATGCTATTAGTTGAGAGAGGAACTCAAAAATATAATACCACCGATGTTAGATATTATATTCTGCAATATAAAAAGGAGTGGAAATACGAAAACCGGGTTCCGGTTTAAAGATAGATTATCTATACTGTGTACTACATATATTGACAAAAAATTCACCATATGTTAAAATTAATAAAATTATTAATTTTATGGTGATAAAAATGTTAAATATTGAAAATGAGGGGTTCAAAAAAAAAGAAAAAACTTGCGAAAATCTAAAAAATATTTTTAATTTCAATGAAAAGCCACTAAAAAAAGTTGCAAATAATCTTTTTTATTATCTAAAAAATTTCGTCAGCATAATGTTGCTATGCTCAATTGTATTAAATTTTTCTTTCCCTGCGAAGATTTCAGCTTCTTCGCCAAACGTTGGCGTGCAAGCTGAACAAAGTCAAGATTACGTCCAAGACGACACGGTTCTTCGAAAAGCTTTAAATACATATTTAGCCAGTGACAGTGAGCTCCTTCAAAAAAGAATCACTCTCGACGAAAAGCAAATTTTAAAACCAATCAGCTCGCATCAGTTTAAAATAGCCGATAATACAAGCTTTGACGGTACAAGTGGCTCTCAATTGGATTTGTTCGAAAATGATAATTTGGATCAGGCTTTGCTAGGCGTCATGGATGCTTTGGTGAATATGAGCAAGGATGATAGCCGCAAATGCAGCCATTTTAAGGGGATTTTGAACAGCCCGGCTCTGATAAACATTTTTGGTAACATAATAATTTGCCTTACCGATGGGACTTTGGATTTGCAGCTTAAGCGGATCCAGATTATATCTTATTTGGCCGCTGCAGAGGAGGCTATGGCGAGCGCTAACCTAAGTGGCAACCAGTTTCTCGGCTTTGTTACGTCTGCCAAAAACGCGTATGAAGTTATCGTTGCTAGGGCGCTTGCGAGCCGAATTATTGAGGAGAATCGAGTAGAAATTGAGAAACGGATGGGCAGCGAGGGCACCTCTGCTGAAGTTGCGCTTAATTTAAATGTGAACTCTGGCGCGCTGGAGCCAAAACTCAGCTTTGGAGTAAGTGTAAACGAGGGTGGGACGGAGAAAAATTTTTATCGAATTAACCGAATTGGCAATTTTGGGGGCTCGGTTGCTTTTGGGCTGCCTAAAAGTATAGATCTTTCGCTAAATGGCAAACTTGAATTGGCTCAAGTGTTGGTCTGCCGCTCTTTGGAGCAATTTTTAGACAGCAACTCCAAGTTTAGTTCGACGATTTATAAACGCGCTCCGAAAATCAAAGACATCGCAAAGGCTAGAAGGCAGATGCAAGATCACGAGCGAATCGTGCTCTCGAACTTTAGGACGTCGATAGAATTTTATTTGAAGCTTTTGGGGGTGGTGCCGCAGAACGTCCAACTAGCCGTGCCCAAGGTAACAAAGGCATCTATGGCGAACAAAGAATTCACCATTCAAGCTACGGCGGGGCTTTCTGCCGATTTAAAAGCGCTCGCTAAGGCTGGGATCAGCGCCAAAGCTAGTGGCACGGGCGGATACACGACTACTCTGGTGTACCATAGCCACTTGAGCTTGATTAATGCGGACTGCTCGCCTTCCGCGGTTGGTGGGTCGGCCGAAAAGATAATCAGCAAGCTTAAAACTGCCAATTTTCCCATTGTCATCGAGTGCCGGACTCATCTGTCAGACGAAGCCAGTGGACAAGCCATTGCTACGCTAGTAAGCCGCGTGAAAGGCGATTTAACCGCGTATAATCAGTGTTTGTCCGTTATTGCAAACGAGCACGCCACCAAGAAGGAAAAGGCCGACGCAAAGCGCCTTAAGCACGCCACAGAGAGGCGCTGGCTGCCCCAAAGCGTCACCGGTCGGCTCAATGTGTTAAAAGCCGCCGTCTCTGTAGCCCCCATGCTTAGAGGCTCATGCGATTTTAGCGATAGCGATAATGAAGAATTGCAAAAATTGTTTTTCGACCTATATTTTCAGATTTCCGAATTAGAAAAGGTTCAGGCATTGACCCGCTCCATAGTGCCGAAAAAACGGTCTGCAGAGTTTTATACACCGCACAAATCCACGTCTTACGGCATTGAAGGCGCCTTCGACTTTGAAATCCCGGGGATTGGTAAGTCAACTGCAAAAATCTTGTACGACGTGACTAACTCTGAATTTGGCGACGAAACCAGCAAAGACCTCACGTTTGTCGTCATGCTGCCCGTGCACAATAACAACATCATCGGCCAGCAGGCGTTTCAAAAGGCTCTCGACGAAGTGCAAAGAAGGTTGGCGCAGTCCACCAACGAGACCGTGCTGACCATAAACAAAGGTGTTGAATTGCTGGGCGAAAAATTTTGCCCGATGCTAAAAAATCTCAATTACACGACGAAAGAACCTCTTTACAAAAGGCTCGCAAAGAAAATCCCCCAAAAATATGCACAGATAACCATTGAGTTCACCCAAACGCCCACATGCAACAGCTTCAGTTTGCCTTTGCCTGGCGAAGAAGTCGTCTGCGATCGTTCTCACATCTGGGCGCTAAAGCGCGTAGTCGCGACCGAGGTAAAGGCACTAAATGCGGAAGACTTGAGCGCAGGCCTAGCTTCGGCCAGCATGGCGGGTGAGGTGAAAAAGAATTCCACCGTGATTGGGCCTGATTCGCTCGTATTCTTGGCAAGCAAGTTCAATAACATCGCACAAGGGCTGCAAGATCGCGCAACTCAAAGTGGCATAAGCGAGCTATGGTCAGACTTTAAAGCCGACCAAGAAGATCAGCTAAAAAAGCTTTTTGTGAATATCGATAACCGCGCAAGCAACGCGCGCTACGAACTGCAGTGCATGTATAACGACGTCAGATTGAGCAGTGCCAACGCTGTGAGCAAATATCGCTCGAATGATATCGTAGATGAGACCTTTTTGAGCCTTTTGTGCGCTTGCAAAGACTTCTCGAGTGACGCCGCTGAGCTAAACTACGCTAAAGCCTCTAAATTGCTAGACGATGTGCTGCAATTAAATTTTGAATATAGCTACGTACCAAGCTACAACCGCTTGCATTCGCTATGAGGCTTTTCAAATTAGGCACATTCGCGTCCAGCTTTCGCAAATTCTTCAACACAACGCTCTGTGTATGGCTTTTTCTGCGTCACTGGGCAAAGTTCTTAAGCCAATCTTGCACAAAAACCTCATCGTTTAGGCCTAGATTAAACTTTTCGCCGGTAGTCATATTTTTAACTTCCGCCTGACCACTTGCAAGCTCCGATTCCCCTAGCACCAAGCAGAATCGCGCATTAATTTTGCTCGCGTATTTAAGCTGGGCTTTAAGGCCTCTTTCTGCGACATCCAGCTCCGCATAAACAGAGGCTTTTCGCAACTTTTTGGCTAATTCAAAAGCTTTAAAGCCAGCTTCTTTACCAATCGCCGCAATAAATAGATCACAAGGCTTGGGCTCAGGAATATTGACTTTCTGCGATTCCATCAAAAGTAATAATCGCTCTACTCCCACTCCAAAGCCAACCGCCGGCATTGAAGGTCCTCCAATTTCTTCAATCAAACCGTCATAGCGCCCGCCGCCACCACAAACCAAACTTCTTTGCGAATCTGCCTGCGAGACAAACTCAAACACCGTCTTGGTGTAATAATCGAGCCCGCGAACTATCTTTGGGTTGATTTTATATTCTATTTTAGAATTATCCAAATACCTCTGCACCGCATCAAAATGCGCCCTGCAATCGTCGCACAAAAAGTCAATAATATCCGGTGCGTTTTGGGCTACACTTTGACATTCCGGATTTTTACAGTCAACAATCCGCATCGGATTGCGTTCCAAACGATCAACGCACGTCTTGCACAAATTGTCCTTACGCTCGTAAAAATATTTCTTTAGTGCCGCCTGATAATTTTTTCTGCAAACGGGGCATCCAATCGAGTTAATCTCCAGCGTCAAGTTCGAAATCCCAAGGCGGTCAAACAGAGTCTTTGCCAAACAAATAATTTCAGCGTCCGCCGCCGGCGCACCAGCGCCAAACATCTCCACACCAAACTGGTAAAACTCCCGATACCTCCCAGCCTGCGGCTTTTCATATCTATAGCAAGGGGTAATATATGTCAATTTTATAGGCAGCGCGTCGTTAAAAAGCCCATGCTCAAGCATTGCACGAGCTGCCGACACCGTCCCCTCCGGCTTCAACGTCAGCGAGCGCCCGCCTCTGTCGTTAAAGGTGTACATTTCCTTCTGCACAATATCCGTACCGTCGCCAACACCCCGGTCAAAAAGCTCCGTATGTTCAAAAACCGGTGTTCGAATCTCCTTAAAGCCATACAAACTGGCCTCTTTCAGCATTATATCTTCAACAAACCGCCGCTTATAGCTATCTCTTGGCAAAATGTCTTGCGTACCACGAACCGCCTTTGTCAATAAATCCACGTTAAGCCCTCCTCAAAACCTCTTAATAACCAAAAATTAACCGACAAACAGCAAATTTGTCGGCCATTTCATTATGTATAAAATTCACTAGCTATGCGGACTGATAATATTTCGCCACTCTAGGTCTCCCCTATCAAGCCCATGTATCAGCACTTCTGCAGTTGCAATATTCGTCGCCACGGGAATTCCGTGCAAATCGCACAACCGCAACAAGCTCATATCGTTGCCTTCCATGGCGTTAGTTCCCATTGGATCCCTAAAAAACAGCAGCATATCAATCTCGTTACAAGTGATCCTCGCCGCAATTTGTTGCATACCGCCCTGTGAGCCGCTCATAAACCGTTGAATTTTTAGGCCAGTTGATTCAGTAATAACTTTTCCAGTAATACCGGTCGCGCACAAGTTATGTTTATTAAGAATCCCAGAATAAGCTATGCAAAACTGGACCATCAATTCTTTTTTCGCATCATGAGCAATAAGCGCAATATTCATAAAAAAGTCACTCCTAATATAAATCACACCAAAAAGCATGAACAAACTAAAATAACCGTGTTTAAAAAATTCAAAAATCCACAACATATAGTGGATAAAATCACTCACACATACATGATATCACATAAAAAACCTAATTTCAATAATTTTTTAACAATAATGCAAAAATTTACAATCAACAAGGTGATTATACAATTTTTAAGGCTCAAAAAGCAAGCATTTTTCTATAAAGTGCGGATAAAAATTTATTTATTAGAAAAATAGGCGTCCATAATGTCCTTGGCAACGATTTTTGAGACCATACCCTTAGCGCCATGCTCCACCACCACCGCAATGGCGATTTCGGGCTTCTCGTAAGGTGCAAAGCAAATAAACGTCGTATGGTCAGAGCCACTGTTTTGCGCCGTACCAGTTTTGGCGGCAATCGGCACCATATATCCGCTAAAATTCGTCGCCGTACCCGAAAGCACAACCTGCCGCATCGCATCTTTCACAATATTCAAGTTTTCTTCCGAGATTCCCACAGTGTCCACAAGCTCCGGGTGTTCCGGACTATTCTCCGTAATAACGTTCTCTCGCAGATAGTCCGTAACTTTGCTGATCAAATGCGGTCGGTAGCGATTACCTCCACTAGCAATCGTCGCCACATATGTCGCCAGCTGCAACGGTGTAAACTGATTATCCGCCTGACCAATCGCCGCTTTAATCGTCACTAAGTCGCTCCACCGTGATCCTACAGCCTTGCTGTGCTCTGGTCCGGCCAAAACCCCCTCAGATTCCGTCAGCTCTATCCCCGTCTTTACCCCCAGCCCAAAGCGCTTGGCGTATAGGTCCATTTTTTCTATGCCCAACCGTCTGCCGGCCTCCGAAAAGAACACGTTGCAAGATTTCGCCATCGCATAGAATAAATCCGCGTTTCCATGCACGCCCAGGCATTTATTTGTGAAGTCGTGCCCGGGGTAATGGTAAATTCCTGTGCATCGGACCTTGTCTGTCGTCGTTAAAACGCCTTCTTGCAGCGCTCCGCAAGCCACCAACGGCTTAAATATTGACCCCGGTGCAAAGGAACCCCTAAAAGCCCGGTCAAACAGCGGATTGGCCTTGTCATTCGTGAGCAGCGTGTAGTACCTCGGCTCACTCAGCTTGGCTAAATCGTAACTCGGGTACGTTGCCGCTGCCAAAATCGAAAAATCCTTCACGCTCAGCGCAACCACCGCACCCGCAACGCAGTCGTGCTGGCCAGAAGACTTCACCGCCTTCGCTAAAGACTCATTTGCTGCTCTTTGAAGCCGCGAATCAATCGTCAAAAAGATCGTATTTCCGGGCTTTGCCTCTTTTGCGTTCGGCGTGTGCAGCACCGAGCCATCCCTTGCCACCTCTACCTTTTTTTCGCCCGCAACACCCCGGAGCATTTCCTCCATCGCGGCTTCGATTCCGCTTTTGCCCACGATGTCATTAAGCGTGTAGCCCTTGCTTTTTAATTTTTCGTACTGCTCTTCGGAGATTTTACCCGTCGACCCAACGATATGCGGCGCCAAATCTGAGTTAACAGCCTGTCTTTTGGCCGACAAGCCTATCCGAACCCCCGGCGTATCCTGAAACTTCTCTGCAATAATCGTCAAAAGCTCCAGGCTAATGTTGTCCGCAAAAGTGTACGAGCTCGCCATCGAATCATAGTAACCGCTCACGTCCATGTTGTACTTCACGCTGATTATATCGCGCTTTGTCTTGGCATCAAAATTCTGGCAGCCATACTTTTGCGCCAGCTTTTCCATGCATTCGTCCGCAGTAGAGTAGGAATTCAAGTTCAGCCGGTTCTTCCCCTTGAGCTCCTTTATCTCCTTCTCCTTGTCCTCCGCAAACTTAAAATGGCCATTTGGCGCCAGTGTTATCGGCAGCTCATCGATAAATGGCTCTTTTTTTAAGGCCAGGAGCGTAATTAAGTCCAAAATTGTCTGGTTTTCTTCCTCCGGAGGCAGCGCGAACCTGTCCAGCATAATCTTGTACCCGGTGATGTTCTCCACAAGCCCGACGCCGTTGACATCCAAGATCTCGCCGCGCAAAATATCTGTTTTGTTCCGATAAATACTGCCCCGATTGGCGCGCTCACGGTATTCTTCGCCGTTTATGATCTGCCAATCCACTAGCCGCGCGACATACGCCGAAAATATTGCAAGAACCAGTCCCGCGCAGAAGATGTATCGCGAATGCTCCTTCAATTTCAACCCTTATTCCCGCCTCGCTGCTTTATTTGTGATTATTTTTCAAAAATCACACAAAAATTATTCATCGTCGCATAGCCCGCACAACTCCCGCCGCTACGCCATTGTATCACAGACATTCTAACTTACATCTATTATAGCACATTTTTTCTCCTTTGGATAGCGCCACGCTTTGCGCTCATCCTCGCGTTTTGGCCGCTTTTTTCATATTTCCCGCGAAGTCCTCCCAAAAAGCTGCAAAAAGCCGCAGCGCGTTAAGACAAGCTGTGACTTTGCTTTTGGTTATAATTTAAATTAATTTTGCGGCAAATTATTCCAAATCGCAGGTGATATAAATGAAAAGTAGCGACTTAATCGCATCGACAGGCCAAAACATAAAAAGTCTGATGCCAGCAGCGCACGCAAAAATCGTGGCAGAGAACATCGTGTGCTTCATTCTGGGGTTATTCATATCCAAAGGCGTCACTTTTGGCGCCTACGCGCCGTTTGGGAGCGCCTTCTTGGCCGCCGTGCCTTATAACAACATGCTTTTTAGCTTTCTTGGCGTTATAATCGGCTACATTCTGCCGAGCGAGATCAACATCGGCATTCGGTATGTCTCCACCGCCGTTGCCATTTGCGCCATCCGCTGGACGTTGAACGATTTGCCCAAGGTTAAAGCCAGCAAGCTATTTGCGCCGATTCTTTCCTTTGCGGGCATCATCACGACGGGCTTTGCGGTAAACATCTTCAGTATAACCGATTTCAACGAAGTTGCGATGTATCTTTCGGAGGCGATGTTGTCGGGGAGCGCGGCTTATTTCTTTTGCGAAACCGAAAATATTTTGTCGTCACGAAGCAGAATCATTAGTCAGTCAGACTTTGTCTGCGTCTGCATGACGGCCTTTATGGTGATTTTGTCCCTGCTGCCAGTGAATTTGGGCTATATTTCTGTCGGCAAGGTTTTGTCGATTTTGGCAATAATGCTCTGTGCGAAACACCTCGGCGTAGTCGGCGGGAGCATCGCCGGAACCACCGCGGGCGTGCTCCTGGGGTTGGCCTTTAAAGAGCCGACCCATATTATGGGCGCTTACGCTTTTGGCGGCCTGATTGCGGGGTTTGTTTCGTGCTTTGGCAAAATGGCTTGCTGCCTGGCTTTTTTGAGTTCTTGCATGGTTATATCCAGCCAGGCCGGCGATCCTACAGTTATTATTTCTGGAATTTACGAAGTTTTGGCCGCGAGCCTAATTTTTCTTTTCTTGCGTGATGACATCGGCGAGAGATTTACAAGCTTTTTTGCGGCTTCAACCAACTATGAGCAAGATCAAAGCTTCAAAAAGGTTGTCACAATGCGCCTAAACTCTGCCTCACAGGCTTTAATTAACATCTCGAGCACGATAAATTCGGTCGCCGAAAATTTGGCCAAGGTCAATGCCCACAAAAATCGTGACATATACACCGCAGCGGTTGACAAAGTCTGCAGCAGCTGCGGCCTTCGGAGCTTTTGCTTTGATTCTAAAACCGCGGATACGCTGAGTTCGTTCTCGAAGATTAACGAGGTTTTGTGCGAAAAAGGAAAAATAAGCCCCTCCGATTTGCCCTCGAGTTTTGCCCAAAGATGCACCCGGGCGACCGAATTAACGGGTAATATCAACTTGCTTTATGGTGAGATGTCCAAAACGAAAATTGCCGAAAGCAGAGTGGCTCAAGTGCGCGATTTTGTCTCGGAGCAATTCTGCGATGTTGGCCTTTTGCTTTCTGACATCGGCGCTGGAGTCAGAAACTGCGGCACTTTTGACCCAAAATTAGCTCAGGAAATTATCACCAAACTTAAAAAGCTCGGTCTCGCGCCTCTTGATGTCTGCTGCAGATACGATGGATACGGCCGGATCTCAGTAGAAATTGAGGTCGCCGGGGCGATTGATAAAGGCAAACTCGAAAAGATGAATTTGGCAAAAAGGCTATCGAGGATTTGCAAAAAAAAGCTCAGCGATCCCGCTATTACCGCCACTCTTAACACCTGCAAGATACAGCTCGTAGAAAAGCCAACTTTCAACGTGCAAGTCAAAATCGCCCAGCACATCTGCAAAAACGGCGTGCTGTGTGGCGACAATTATACATATTTTAACGACGGCGCCGGGCGCATGGTTGTCATCCTGAGCGATGGCATGGGAACAGGCGGTCGAGCTGCCATCGAGGGAGCCATGGCTTGCAAGGTCATGGAGGACCTGATAAAAGCCGGCATGACTCTCCCCACCGCGGTCAAGATCACTAACTCCGTGCTGCGGGTAAAGTCGGAAGACGAGTTTTTGTCCACCCTCGACATCCTCTGCGTAGACTTGTTCACAGGAGCCGCAAAGCTCATCAAGGCGGGCACTCCACTCACATTGATTAAAAAATGCGAAAACGTGATCCGTCTCGCGCCTGATTCCTTGCCTATTGGCATATTGAAGGA
This sequence comes from uncultured Eubacteriales bacterium, assembly GCA_948968885.1. Taxonomy (GTDB): domain Bacteria; phylum Bacillota; class Clostridia; order Oscillospirales; family Acutalibacteraceae; genus CAG-557. The sequence continues at coordinate 11,501 of CAREUR010000011.1, forward strand.
CGTCAACATCGCAGAGCACACCGACACTCTCGCAGCTAACGACAAAATCCTGATGGTCTCGGACGGCGCAGTATCGCAAAGTGACAAGTGGCTTGAGGATACCTTAAAAACTTGGGATAATCAAGAACCGCAGCAAATCGCGGATTCTATAGTAAAAAAAATCTTAAAAAATCAGTCCGATGATTTCGACGACGACATCACAGTGATTGCAATAAAGCTTGCCGACTCACCCTGACTTGCGCCAATAGTCCAAGAAACCGCAAAAAATCGCAAATGCCACCTTCGACTGGTACTTCTTATCCAGCAGATTCCTCACGTCCTCGCTGTTGGACAAAAATCCGCACTCAACAATAACCGCCGGGACCGTAGATTTATTCAAAAGGAAAACGCCCTTTGGCGATGGCTTTATCTCGCGGTTGTTGTCCTTTTGGACAAACCCCAAAAACGACGCACGGATGCTCTGCGCCAGCTCTTGGCTCTGCGGGTTGTTCTTCGAGTAAAAAACCTGCGCGCCCTTATACCGGCCATCCTCAAATTTGTTCTGGTGAATGCTTATCAGCAAATTGTTCGGGTCGCTGTTTACGATGCTCAGCCGATTTTTCAAGTCCGAAGCCTTCTTAGACCGGATCGTGCTTGAATTCTCGCTATGTATGGACTCATCTTCGTCCCGCGTCATTTTTATGTTAAAGCCCGAAACCTCAAACAGGCTCTTAAGTTTGAGCACAATATCCAAATTTATGTCCTTTTCGAGCACATTGTCAAGCCCCACAGCGCCGCTATCCACGCCTCCGTGCCCTGCGTCAAGGATAACCGTTGGAAAGTACGAACCTTTGCCCAGGGAGGCCTGCCGCGAGGCGTGCAAAAAGCATGCGTTCAAAATTAAAGCCGAAAAGGCAATATATCCGCATAAAACTAGGGAGTAAAAAACGGCGTCATTGCCCCATTTCAAGTTTTTCAAAATACCACCCCATAACATTTTATGCGGGTGCGGCGTTTTTAGGACAATTTTAAATTTAGATATTTTCGCTCATACTCAAAAGCTTTTTCATCTTGTGGTTAACCCCAGAGCGTGTAAGCGGGGTCGAAAGATTTTTGCCCAGCTCTCTTAGCGACATTTCTGGATTCTTAAGCCGCAAATTCGCAAGTTCCCTCAAGTCGTCGGCCAAACAGTTAAACTTGCCGGCCTTCTTCATCTTCTTTATCGCATCTATCTGCGCCGTAGCGGCCGCCGCAGTCTTACTGATATTCGCCGCCTCAAAGTTCGTCGTCCTGTTCACGTAGTTGCGGACCTCTTTGACCATCTTAATCTGCATGAAGTCCATAGCGCAAAGCTGCGCGCCAATATACGTCAAAAAGTCCGTTATGTCGGAGCTGTCCTTGATGTAAACCACAAAAACGCCCTTCCGAGTGGTGCTTTTGACCTTTAACGGCACATTTTTTAGAGACGTCAAAACCTCGAACAAGCATTTGGACAAATTCATATAAGGCACGCAAAACTCCAAATGATAGCCATTCTGCGGGTCCGTTACCGTGCCGCAAGCGATAAACGCGCCCTTCAAAAAGGATTTCACGTCCTCTTGCGTTTTTAGCAAGTCTTTGTTTATCCTCAAGTTTATTTCGTCTTTTTTTAAGTGCCCAAACTGAGTCAAAATCGCCTTTCTGTCGCACTCTTCAGAGACTCTCAAAATAATATTTTCTTTTTTATCAGTGCCAGAAAACTCAACATCCACCGCGCAGTCGAAGTTCTGCACCAGCAGATCATACACAAGCTCACTTATGTTGCCGTTTTCCGTGTGAAACGATATCTCCGAAAGCTTGAAATTCCTCAAAAACAAAAGCATTCCGTACAGCAAGCAAAAAGAGGCTGTGTCAAACGGCCGGCTCGCCTTGCATAGTTCGTTCTTGACCCTCGCCGAAAACGTCATTCAACCGCCTCCTTACGCCAGTTCGTCGCTCAATTTTTACTGATGTCCCTGTGGTTGATGACGACGTGGTGGCCGGCGTCGAGCAGGTGGTTATAAAGGTACTGCGCAATCGCCACCGAGCGGTGATGCCCACCCGTGCAGCCAATCGCGATCACCAGCTGGCTTTTGCCTTCATTGCAATAAAGCGGCAGCATATAGTCAATCAGCGAGACCGCCCTCTCAATGAAGCCCTTCGTCTCCTCTCCGTTTAGCACATACTCCGCCACCAGCTCGTCCAGGCCGGTCAAGTTTCTCATCTCGTCTATATAATAGGGGTTCGGCAGGCACCGCACGTCAAAAACCAAGTCTGCTTCAGTCGGCAAGCCATGTTTAAATCCAAAAGACATGCATGTAACCGTCAGCGCTCTTGAAGAATCCGCCAAAAACAGCGACGCGATCCTCTTTTTAAGCTGCGCCGGTGACAAAAACGAAGTATCGATCAAATAGTCCGCGGAATTTTTAATAGAAGTCAAGAGTTCTCGCTCGAATCGTATGGCTTTTTGGACGGCTCCATTGTAATTTTCGGCCAGCGGATGCTTTCTTCGAGACTCTTTATACCGCTGAACCAAAACACTCTCGCGCGCATCCAGAAACAATATTTTGTAATTTTTTCGATTAGCCTTCAGTTTTTCGATCGACTCAAACGAGCCCTCCAAAAAGTTCTCTCCGCGAATGTCAATAACCACGGCGACCCTCTGCATGCTCTTGTCCGAAGACTTCTGGCACAGCTCATAAAACGTCGAAATCAGCTTGGTCGGGATATTGTCAACGCAGTAAAAGCCGATATCCTCCAAGGCATGCAGCGCCTGCGTCTTGCCCGCGCCCGATAATCCCGTCACAAAAAGGAATTCCATAGCTCAAGCCTCCCCCATTTTGCTCTTCCTCAAACTTTCAACTTTATGGCCAATTTCAGCAACAAACGCGCCCTTTCAAATGATGATTACCTCGCATTCGAGCGCCACTCCGGTCTTTTTCATCACAGTCTCCTTAATGTGGTCAATCAGGCTAACCACATCGTCGCAAGTGGCGTCCCCCTGGTTCACAATGAACCCCGCGTGCTTGGTGCTGACCATTGCACCGCCAACTTTGGCGCCTTTTAGCCCGCAATTTTGAATCAACGTACCGGCAAAGTTGCCCACCGGCCTTTTAAAAATGCTCCCTGCGTTGGGATAATTCAGCGGCTGCTTCTCCTTGCGCCTCGAAAGATAGCCATCCATCCTCTCTTTTATATGTATTTTGTCCCCGACTTCTAGCCTAAATTTCGCCGACAAAATAATCTCGTCAACGCCCCGGTACAGGCTGCTCCTATACGACAAAGCCATCTCGTCCGCGGTCCTTCTTATAATCTCGCCAGAATAAGTCATGCTCTCGGCCGAAACGATAACCCCCTTCATCTCCTCACCATAAGCGCCAGCGTTCATGAAGACCGCTCCGCCAACAGTCCCCGGGATCCCGTAAGCAAACTCCAAACCGCTAAGGGATTCTTGCAAAGCAAACTTGCACAGCCTCGAAAGCGCAGTCCCAGCGCCACATTCAATCGTGCCGTCATTCTCCAACGTGATCGTCTTAAACTCGCCATCAAGCTTAATCACCGCCCCAGGGATGCCGTCGTCACTCACCAAAAGGTTGGACCCATTGCCAACAACCAAAAACGGGACTTCAAAGCCATTCAAAACCTCTATAACCGCGGCCAAGTCAGCCTTAGAGTTCACCGTTATAAAAATGTCCGCAGCGCCGCCAATTTTAAACGACGTATGCTTTGACATCGGCTCATTTTTCAGTATACTCAAACTCAAGTTTAAGTCCGTCAGCGCCCCAACGGCGCTCTCACACTCACTGCTACCCATAATTCCTCCACTAATCACAAAATTTTTTCGCGCTTTAACTCTCTTCTTTTTATTTTTCTAATTTCGAAATTAAATGTTTAACTTTATCTGATTATTCGTAACGATGTCATTGTTAAAATAGTCCATCCCCAAGCCATCCAGCAGCTCTTTTGCCGCGTTATAGCCCATCTTTTTCTGCCGATTATTCATCGCAGCGACTTCCACAATAATCGCCAAATTTCGGCCGGGCGTTACCGGGATCGTCACAATCGGAATATTCACGCCCAGAATTTTCGCATATTCGTTTTCTATGCCGATTCTATCGTAAATCTTGGCCCTGTCCCACATCTCAAGGTTGACCACCATGTCAATCTCCTGCGTCACCTTTACAGAACCCATTCCAAAAATGCTCCGAGCGTCAATGATGCCCACGCCGCGCAGTTCAATAAAATGCCGAAGATTTTTTGGCGCCGAGCCTGTTAGCTTTTTGTCGTTAATTTTTCTTATCTGCACCGAGTCATCCGCAACCAGCCGATGCCCACGTTGAATCAGCTCTATCGCCGTCTCGCTTTTACCAACGCCGCTGTCGCCGATAATATATATCCCCTGGCCATAAACCTCCACCAGCACGCCGTGCCTCGTAATGCGCGGTGCCAGCTTTACGTCCAAGAACTCCACAATATCGGCAATAAAATTCGAAGTCATCTTGGAAGTACGCAAAATCGGGATAAAATTCTTCTTCGCCGCCTTAATAAGCTCCGGGTACGGTTCAATGTTCTTCGTGATTATCACCGCGGGTGGCTCAAATGCAAAGATTCCATCCAATATTTTATACCGCTCATCGCTCGTCAAGCCCGACAAATACGCGTTTTCCGTCCGGCCCATAACAACCAACCGAGTGCTATTAAAATAGTCAAAAAAGCCGGTCAGCTCCAGACCCAAGCGGTTAACGTCCTTTTCGGATATCAAAATTTTGTCCGGATCATCCGGCATAAACGCGATATTAAGCCTCATGCTGCTTATGATGTTCGTCAACGACACCGAAAAATTGTTCGACATTTTATCACCCGCCACCTTGTTTTTTCACGAAATCGCCATAAAAACATTATAGCCCAGCTTAAAATTATTTTCAAGGAGACGAGAAATCGTGCCACAGCTTAATAAACCAAGCTGCTTATCTTTTGGTTCGCGCCCATGTATCTTATTTTGGCCTGCGCGCTGATTTCATAATCTGCAGCTTTTAGGACTTCCTCCATATTTGCTAAATTCTCTTTAAAAAATCCGGCGTTTGCGTTCATGATGTGCCGATAAAAGTTAAAGATGTCGCAACCATTCTTTTTAATGCACGAATCAATGGCTTTCTGCATCAATTCTGTGAGCCTGCTTTCGATAATCGGTTTAATTTCGCTATTTGCCGCAAGATTATCCGCATTGTACAGTTCTAAATCTGCACACAAACTTACGTTAAACACCGGCCTGTTGCTATCAACGCTCACATTTATTTTTGACTTTGCCTTGCTCAGCTCGTAGTATAGCTGCGCGTCGCCCACGTTTATGCTGTCCGCAATATTTTTAGCTTTCTTGTAGATCAAAAGCACGCCCTTCGTGGCCTCTTCGCTCAAGATATCCGTCAATTTGTCGGACTTAAACAGCGCAATTTGGGAGCAAGCCACCTTCCCCTCATCTTCATTATATTCAAGAAGCCACACTTTTGCTGCTTTTTGCGGATTTTCAAGGTCGCTTAAAAGATATCGAATGTTAGAATTTATGCCATCGTCGCTCTCTTTGCCTATTTTCGATATCGACACGATGTCCTCTGCGTTGACTATATCGCCATCGCCCTCGTTTGCTAACACATCTTTTGCCGCTGCGCTCGAGATTAGCACCTCCACCGTTGGGCGAAGTTTATGGTTTGTAGAAAAAAACTTTATAATTTCTTTTATCCCGGACTTTGCCGTTTCCTGGCCGATTATCAAGACTATCGCGTGAGAATATAATATCTTTTTGCCGGTCTGGTTCTCGATTTTGTTCACGGTTTCAATCAAGGTCGGCGCCGTTGCCGATATATTTACTATGCTTTTGCCCTCCTCCTCTGAGCTTGCCTCTGACGTTGTTTGGGTGTTCAGCGCCTGCACAGTTAGTTCGTAGGCGCCCTCGGTTTTGTCCACCCCGATTCCATAGACTATCAGCTGCTCGTCCAAGCCCGCCACCTGGGTGCATCCGCACAAAAAGCCCACCAACACTAGCTCCAGCAAAATTACAATCTTTTTTGTTGTTATCATTTTCCTCATCCTCGCAAACCCTCACTTTATCTGCATTTTGTGCTTTATTAAAATTACCAGCGGAATCACAAACGCCGTTGCCATGGTGAACATGAAGATAAATTTTATGTCGTAAAAAAAGTACGAAACTTCCTTGAACATCGGCAAAATCAGGCTTAAAATCAGCACCAACACGTCGCTCAAAAATATTATTATTTTGCTTTTGCCCTCGCCAAACAGCCGCTTCATTACCGAGAAGAACGCGAACAAAAACAGCGACACCGTTATGAAGAGCCCCGACGTGAAGATTCCAAGATAGATCGCGTCCATTCGCTTAAACACGCCGATTCCGGCCACGCTTGTTGCTGTGTATATCGGGAAATTCTGCGTTTTTAGGTAGTCCCCCAGCGCGCCCGTGACGACTGCTATCACCAAAACAAACAGCGCATAAATCGATACGGTCGATGCTATCAGCGTTTTCTTTATGTTGCCTTTGGCAAATGGCATAATTATTGCCGCAAGCGGGATATAAAACGACAGCGAGGCCAAATATACCGTGCCGTTGACTGTGTCCATTAAGCCTTCAAATAGCAGCGGCGGGAAGTTCATCACGTCAATTTGTGGAATCAGCGTAAAAACTATAAACGCGATCGACGCGCAGATGATGAACAATATTATTGTACAGGCTCGCGCTATGCCTTCTATCCCCTTGCATGTGGCGTAGGATGCCGCCAGAATCACGCAAAGCGTTAGCATAAAGAGCGAGATGTCCGGATTTACGACGTCTCGCACGAAGATGTTGAACAGCGACAGTGTATAGCAGTATGCAAAAAGGTAGTAGACTCCGTAAATTATCAGGAATACTGTTCCTAATTTTTTGAAATTTACCGCACAATTGTCCGCGATGCTCATTGTGGGGTTTATTTTATACAGCTTATACATCGGCAGGAGGTACACCACGTTGATCAAAAGTGCTATCGCCGCCGAGATGACGTGGTCCCACATGCTGCTGCTTTGCGCCATTGGCAGGTTGTAGGTTATTCCTATGATTATATTGACTAAAAACAGCAGTGAGAACAGTTGTGGCGCGGTTATTATGTCTTTTCGTTCCATTGTCGGCTCCTTTATTTTTGGCTAATGCGGCATGTTTTGTACATTTTCGGTCTTTTGCGATAACGTCTTCCAGCCGGCTCTCATTATTACGTCTCGCATGCTGTAGAGGTTAAACGGTGCAATCGGCGCTACAAACGGGATTCCGAAATTTGATTTTGCGCAGATGTTCACAATCAGCACCGAAAACAGCAACATCACGCCCCAGATTCCTAATATGCCGCCCACTAGGATGAATATGAGTCTTAAAATTGCGGTTGGCTCGTACAAATTCGGGATTACATAAGATGATATCGCTGTCAAAGCAACAACCATCAAAGTCGGCGCACCAATTAACCCGGCGTTTACTGCGGTTTCGCCTATTACCAGGCCTCCCACGATGCTCACAGCGTGCCCCAGCGGCCGCGGTAGTCGCAGTCCGGCTTCTCGCATGATTTCGTATACAAAGTGGATGATCAACGTCTCTAGCATCAGCGGAAACGGCGTGCCGGCGATTGCGTAGGCTATTTTGCTTATCAGCCGGTCGGGAAAGACCTCGGGGTTAAACACGGCAAGCGCGACGTATAGCCCTGGCAGTAGCGTCGAGATTAAAAACGACAAATATTTTAGCCATCTTGTCAGCGTTGCAAAGTACGGCCTTTCGGCGTAATCGTCGATTGTCTGGAAGTACTCCACAAACAAGTACGGCACAATTAGCGCGGTTGGCGTGCCGTCCACCAAAATCGCTATTCGGCCTTCGGAGATTTTTCCGCAGACGGTATCGGGCCGCTCAGAATACCCCACCCCGCTAAAAAAAGATAAGTCGCCCTCCTCTTCTAGGTATGGCATTAGGTATTCTGCCGCGAGGACGTTCTTTAAGTCTATTTTGGCAAGCCGCCGTTTGAGCTCTGCCAGGATTTTGCTCGAGACGGTTCCATTTATATAGCACAGACAGATGTCGGTTTTGCTGATCTGACCCACCGTCGAAAACTCAAATTTAAGTTTCGGGTTCTTGATTCGCCGCCGTATGAGCGTGAGGTTTATTCTTATGGCCTCCACAAAGCCCTCTTTTGAGCCTTTTTGCATGACTTCTGTCTCCGGCTCTGCGATGCTTCTAAAGTTAAACCCCTGCACTCCGATGGCTAGCGCCTTTTCGCATTCGTCAAACAAAAGTAGCGCAAATCCCGACATCACCAGCTTAAACGCATCTTCAAAGGTCAGCACGTCTATCTGCTCGCTTATTGTCAAGATGTTGCTTTTTATATACTCTAGCTTCTCCTCGCTAGACAGCGCTTCTTCGCCAAACGCGTAAACAATCGGATTCATCACGCTGGTTGCAAATGTTTCTTTGTTTATCATGCCCTCCATCGTGATTATTGCGGCGTTTGTGTTTAATATTTTTACCGGCTTTATTGTTAGGTCGGCACTTTCGTCAAATGATTTTTTAAAATATTCTAGATTTTTCTCCAACGAATTTGACAGCGGCTGCTTCTTTTCTTTTTCATCTTGCGTCTCATTTTGCGCGGATTTACACCTATGCATCAGCTTATTTAGAAAATTTCGCATTTTTAATCATCCCCCATGTTAATGATTTGCAAAATCTTCATAATTTATACAGATTTGCATAATTTTGATAATTTTGATGCAAACTATTGCTGGTGATAAAACATGACAATCTCATTAATTCGGACTCTTTTGCTTTACATGATAATAATCTTGGCGGTGCGACTCATGGGCAAGCGGCAAATTAGCGACCTGCAGACTTCTGAACTCGTGGTCACCTTTTTGATTTCTAACATTGCGTCCATCCCGATGCAAAACTCGAGTATTCCGCTTTTTGCCGGGCTTATACCTATAATTGTCCTGGTTGTTTGCGAGATTGTTCTTTCTAACATTATGCTTAAAAGCTGCAAGTTTCGAAAGTTCATTTGCGGGAGCCCCGTTGTAATCATCGATCACGGAAAAATCGATCAAAAAGTCATGAAGGATCTGCGCATGACTACAGAAGATCTCTTTGAGCAGCTGCGCCAGCTAGACGTTTTTAGCCTGCAGGATATTGATTTTGCCATAATAGAGACAAACGGCCAAATGAGCATAATGAAAAAGCCAGAGAAGCAGCAAGTCGATGCGAGTATGCTTGGTTTGTCGCTGTCTCCTCAGGAGCTCGAAACGGTTATAATAAGTGACGGAGAAATTTCGGACTCCTCGCTATCTCTATGCAAATTATCCAAAAAATGGGTCCGTGGCGTCCTAAATAAAAAACATCTGGCCCTAAAAGACGTGTTCATCATGACGGCCGACAAAAACAAAAACTTCAATATCATAAAAAAAGAGGACTTAAAATGAAGCGCTTTATTATTGCGATAATCCTGTTTGTAATCACGGTTTCGTGCTGCGTGGCCGAAAATATCTGGCTCAACAATAGCGTTAAGCTGTTCACAGCAGATATCAACAGCGTCATGCAAAACGTTAGCGATGAAAATTCTGATAAAGCCCAAAATTTAGCCACCGATGTGGTTGATCGGTGGCAAGAGCAACAAATTTTTCTGTCTACTTTTATTAATCACGAACATCTGGATAAAATCACTCAGGCCATGATAAGCATGCGCACAAACCTTTCTCAAGGTCAAATTGAGGATTTTTTTGTCGATGCCGAACTTAGCAAGTCCCTGTTTGAATACCTTCGGAGCAACGACATTCCAACCCCACAAAACATTTTGTAGAAGACTTGCAAATTTTTAGCTAGCCGTCTTCATTTGCAGCCGCAATTTATCCGAGATCATCGCAATGAATTCGCTGTTAGTTGGCTTGCCTCTGCTGTTATGTATTGTATAGCCAAAATAAGAATTCAAAATGTCCACATCGCCTCTATCCCACGCCACTTCTATTGCATGGCGGATCGCTCTTTCTACTCGTGAGGAGGTGGTCGAGAACTTCTTTGCTACCGACGGATACAGCTGCTTCGTTACGGCGTTGATTATCTCTGGGTTTTCTACCGACATTATAATAGAGTCTCGCAAATAGTGGTACCCCTTTATATGCGCCGGAACCCCTATCTGATGTAAAATTTCCGTTACTTTAAATTCGATTCCAAGCTCTTTGCTCACATTGTTCGCCACCTTTTCTGCAGAGCCCGCCGCGTGGCCCTCTGCTTTGCTTATTTTATACATGTCGCTCAAAAGGTCCAGAATCCGCTCTGCCAGGTTGTTTATGTCAAACGGCTTTAGCACAAAATACGATGCTCCGGCCGAAAGCGCTTCTTTTTCTAGCACATCACTGTTAAAATTAGATAATACTATGAATATCGGCTTTATCATGCCTTTTTTCTCGCTAAACGACTTCATGACTCCGATTGCATCAAGCTTTGGCATAAATAAATCCATTATAACAACATCTGGCTTATACTTTTTTATTGACTCTAAAAGCGCCACGCCGTCTTTTTGTACGATTCTACTCTCTATGCCCAAATTTTTGAACACCCCTACGGCCTCTCGATTTAGTTCTTCAGATTCCTCTGCAATTAGCAGTTTAACAAGATTTCCCATAGTTTTTCCTCCAGTTATTATTTATCGTAACCTTATGTTACCATATGCTGGAATAAATAGCAAGTGTTTCCAACTGAATTTTTGAAGTTTGGTACCTACAATAAAATCTTACAATATTTAGGAGATTTTTTTATAATCTGTGTCGTTTAAATCTTGCAGTTTGGCGATCATATTTTCGGCAAAAATGGCATATCCTCTCTGTGGGTCATTTACAAAAACGTGCGTAATAGCGCCAATTAGCATACCATTTTGGATGATCGGACTGCCGCTCATTCCTTGAATTATTCCTCCTGTTTCGCCAAGCAGCCTTTCGTCCGTGATCTTGATTATCATGTTCTTGCTCATGGCCTCTTCGTTGTAATTTATGTGGACGATGTCGATGTCATAATATTCGGGCGTAGAGCCAAACACCGTGGTCAAAATCTGAGCTTTGCCCTGCTTTGCTTGTTGCTTCATTGCCACTGGAATAGGCTCGGTTGAACTTGGCGTGCTATTAAATTTGCCATAAATCCCGCTATAAGTATTTTCTGTTAAGGTTCCGATGGGTTCGCCCTCGATAAAATAAGCCTTTAACTCGCCGGGATTGCCTCTCATGCCTTTAGAAATCCCGTTGATGTTCACCTTTATTATGTCTCCATGCGACAATGGCAGCAGTTCGCCTGTGTCTATGTCGCAAATACCGTGGCCCAAGCCTCCAAACGTCTTGGTCTTTTCGTCCCAAAACGTCACCGTTCCAATCCCAGCAGAGCTGTCCCTCACCCAGATGCCCAGCTTATACGCGCCGTCAGTCTCATTTCTTGCCGGCTTGATGCTCGTCTCATACTTCATTCCATTCCTTATCACCTCTGCAAAAAGGTCATCTCCGCCGCTTTCTTCTACCACTTTTATCAGCTCTTCGTTGCTGTTGACTTCGTTTTGGTTCACGTTTAATATGATGTCTCCCTTTTGCAGCCCCGCTTGCTTCGCCGGATTAACCACGCCATCGCTTTTTGTCTTGACGTCCGATATCCCCACAACGATGACGCCTTTGGTAAACAGCTTTACCCCAAACGTGCTGCCGCCGGGCACAACGTAGACATCCTCTATTTTTTGTATATTTACTTTTTTTATTGGGATCATATTCATAAACAAAACTTTTGCGTCGTAGGTTTGCAAGTCGTTTTCTTTAAGCACCGGCCGGATTGTTACGGATTCATCCGCACTAATGTTTAAGTAATTTTTTATATTAGCGCTGCAAGTGGACGTGACTTTGTAGCTGTCCGGCAAATAAGACGCCGTGACCTCGCAAAAGGTCAGTACAAAGCAAGCCAAAACGCCCGTCACTAATGATAATCCCTTAAAGAACTTTTTCAATTTCCTCACCTCCAAATTCAATAAGTCGTATAACTATAGTTTTTCACAATACCGTTTTTTTATTTTGTTAAATGTTAACGCTCCTGCCAAATAAAAAAAAGACTAGTAATAAGGCTAATCTTTAATATATGATATAAAACTTTAATTTGGTAATTTTAAAGCTAAAATTAAAAGCGACAGCTGTCACAATAACAAGCCATCGCTCTTATTTTTATTTTATTTTTCTAGATTTTATTGTTGTGAGCTATTTCCTTTCTCTTTTCTCCTCTTGAGTATAAGGAGAATTAGGAAGATTAGTAAAAGTAGTAGTAGGATTCCTACCGCTGTTATGCAAATTATCTGGTACTGTGACAGGTTTTGCCACCAGTTTGCACTTCCGTTTTCTGCTGGTTGTAGCTCTTCTGTTTCGTTGTCTCCTTGGCCGTCATTTTCTGCATTTGAACCATTTCTTTGGCCATTCCTTGAGCCACTCGAAGCGTCGTCAGATCCTGAGCCTTCACCTGACTCTCCAGCTATGCCTCTCTTCTTATTTAGTTCATCTTTTTCTGCGTCTGTTAATTCATCTAGCGATAAGCTTATCGGGAAGTATGGAGTGTAAATCGCACCATACCAGCTACCATCAAATTTGCCATAGTGGAAGTCTTCCCCGATTTTTGGTAGTCTAACTTCAATAATATCGCCCATACCGTCGACCATCTCAATAAGTACTTCTACTCGTTCGCTAAGTGGGCTTGAAAGCGGATTTTTATTTTCGTCTAACAGCCATATCCTGCAAGTGCTATCGCTAGGATCTACATCCGCAATAAGTCTTGTGCCCTCTGGCAAAACCCTGCGCGGGCCGCTAACAATAATCTGTACCGTTTTGCCTTTAATGTTTACCGTTGTTCTTAAAACGTTCGCTTCATCATCGTTGCCTTCTAGTGCCCTTCTTTCTTCATCTGTGAACTCATCATAGATAAAGTACGGCGAAAAGTGATGTAATTCTTGAATAACAAAAGAGTGAATTCCCCCAGGGCATTCGAGGGCATCTATAGATGATGTTTTTGTAATTTCATTCGTTCCATCTTCGTCTGCTAATACAACTACTTCTGCTCCTTCTTCTCTAGTCTTGGCTCTCTTCAAATCTTCTGATAGCGCTACCGCCAATGTTTCGTTTTCTTCCGATCCTCCTGCAACAAAAATTCCTATCGATTCTTTTAAGTCCCAAGTGTTTTTGTCAACTTGTGTAAAAATATATATTGGTTTGTTTAAAGTTTTATATTCCTCCCCATTCTTACGAGTGACACCTATTTCAAAAAGCACATAATTATTTCCTTCTATTGCGCCCTTATGATCGGAATCTATATCATTCCAATGTCCCTTAAAGGTTTCCGGGTCCTTCAGAAGTCACCCATGTTACCCAAAATCTTGATTCGTCTTCAAATATACCATCTCGATCATATAAGCCGTGCCATTTGCTAAGGGTACAAGATGTTTCTTCTAACCAAATTATTCCGTTTTTATCTTTGTTTTCTGGAAAAATTTCTACGCTTGTCGTTTTATCTGATTTTATAACAAATGCTGTATTTAAAGTTCCGATAAAATTACCTTTACCGTTTATCTCTAGCAAGTGCGAACCTTTTTTTGTCATATCGTTCAAATAAACTACCTCAAAGTCTCGGCCTTCTTTTAGAATTATTTTGGCTTCATTTACTATTGCTGTTACTATAGCTTTTGTGGTTTGAAGCGTTCCTGTATAATTTACCATAAACGGGTCTAGTCTTACACTTTCTATGTTCACCGGTAGTATTCTGTAGCTTTTTTCTACTGGTCCAGTATAATTTCCAATTCCCTTTATTCTCACATCCAATATTCCCCTTGGTTTATAGGGTTTAATGGGGATATCTACTACTTCAAAGTCTCTGTCTTCTATCAGCCCTGATACAATAACTTCCGGAATTTGCTCATGTCCATTATATAAAATTGTAGTATAACTTAAATTTACGTCGCTATCCGTTATCGGTGCCTGCTCTATCGTAAACGTCTTTTCTACTTCTCCGCTGTAGTTGCCTTGGCCGGTTACCTTTATTGAGTATGAATCAGACGCGTTCGTTGGGTTTTTGTCTCCTGTTACTTTATAGTCTTGGCCTTCAGTCAGCGTTACTTCATTAACCGTTACTGTTGGTATTTGCTCGTGTTCTTTTCCATCATACGGCACACTTTCGTAGCTCAACTCTACATCGCTATCCGTTATCGGTGCCTTCTCTATCATGAACGTCTTCGTTACTTCCCCGCTGTAGTTACCTCCGTCTGTGGCTGTTATTTTTACTTCGAATGGCCCTACATCTTCTCTATTTCCCTCATAGCTTACTGTATAATCTGTGCCCAATGCCAAAGTTGTCTCTCCATTTTTTACCGTGACTTCTGGTGTTATATCGCTACCTGTATATGTACCAGACTCATCCATCGTTATCATGTCGGCCGTTAGCGGCTTTTGTCCTACCAAAACCAGTGCTTCCCTTGGACAATAAACAATATTTCCGCTATCATCTTCCTTTATATTATTTATGCTTTTTAAATAGTCCCTTCCGGCTCCATCATCTGGCCAAAGTCCAACATTAAAAGGTCTTAGTATCGTATCTTTATCTAAAGTAGCACCTGTTACCCAAGTAACATCTCCTACAAATGGGTCTTCTATTGAATATTGATACCCCTCTACAATCTGAAATTTTCCAGGAATTTTAGTACCATCAACATAAGTTGGCCAAAACGGTGGCTCTTGTGGTAATATGTTTAAAAGCTTATCTCCATATTCTGACTGTATTCCTATTCTATACGTTGCTGTTAACTTAACCCCACCATATTTACCCAAAAGAGTTATGGTAGCCAATTTTGTACCTGGCAAAGTTGTATCTTTTGGCCACGTAATAATGAAATCAATCCCTTGCGTCAGTTGTGTTTGCCCATCAAAAGCTCTTATTATTGGTTGTATAGATTGACCAGTATATTTATAAACATCATAGTCATTATTTTCATCATCAATTATAATCCTTACATTTTCGCTGGATACCACCTTGATCTCATATGTGGCATTTACGGTTCCTTTGTAATTTCCTTCTCCAGTTATTGGTATTAATTTTCCCCCCACGTTTGTCATATCAGCTGGCCATTTACGCATGTAGTCCGTGTTAATGGTTAAAGTTGTTTCCACACCATTTAATATATCCGTAAGCGTAATATCTGGAGTATGCACTCCCCCCGTATACACGTCTGATTCTGGATTCACTTTTATTGTTGCGTTGCTTATGTTCCTTGGCGTTATTTCAAAATCACCTTTTCCAACTTTAAGTGTTCCTGGTGTAAATTCTATGTTGTACCACGGGTCATTTGCACCTAAAGTCCCTCGAATTATCGCATTCTCATAGGTGCCTATCGTGTCTGTCTTTGCTGAGCTATCTATTGCTAATGCACCGCTTAGTTCTATGTCTAAAGGGGTTCCTGTCGTCGCATCTGTAACCACGTAGTCAAGTTTTATATTTGTCTCGCCTTGCAATATACATTTATCCTGCGCCACAACTTTTACGTTTCTTTTTCCCTACGTTAAATAGCGCTGGCACACGCAAACCACCCAGAGTTGCGTTCCATAAAGGCATTTGTGCCCAGTTGTACGTGTCCTTCACTGACGCGTCTGGCGTAAGTAGATAATAAAATTCATTTGGGTTGCCCGCTGTGGTAACATCCCCCACCGTAGTGCTAGCTGCATTTGGGTTACTGTATACTACCGGAATGTCCGCACTGTCGTATGTAGGACTTCTAAAATAGGTCGGCCACTGCGTACTTGGAAATACCGCACTTAGCAGGTCTCCAAAAACCGCATCTATTGCCGTAGTCGGTGCTGTGTAACTTGGCACCGGTTTGTCTTTAATGGTAAAAGAGAATGCTTCAGAGTACTTCCGTTCAAGGTTGTCACTTGCGGCGGTGGCCATAACGTAATAGATCCTTAGCTGTTGGCGTTCCACTTTGCCATGTGCTGCCAGCTGTTTGGCTTCGGTATTGGAAGGACATATCATCTTTTGAAAACCCTGTGATTGTAATTCCATCAGTTGGAATGTTCACCAGGGCCCCTGTATATTCTATTTCCATACCATTGTTGCTTAAATCGCCGCTTAAAATTATTCCTGTTTTTGTTTCCGAGTATCCCACCGTGCTAGAGTTAAACCTCACCGGCTCTAGGGCCGCCTGCACTAAATAAGTACCATCGCCACTGTAGCCAATTGGCCACCAAAATTTGTTACCAAGGCGTATCGCATTTTTAGGAGTCGTCTCGGAGTTAATGAAAATATTACCCATAAAAGGTCCCCATTCCGCGTAACGAAAACTAGGATCTAAAACAAAAGCACTTCCGTTCCAATGGTAACCCCACGGATATGAGGCTTTCCTGCTAGCACCTAGGTCTTTTACTTCAATCCACGTTAATAAAAGATATTCTTTTAGGTCATTTTTAGTTTTTCCCAAATTTATTGTTACTGTCCCACTTCCTCTTGACACAGCTCCAGCTCCATTTATACAAGTTATATCTCCATTACTTTCCTTCTTCATTGCCTGCACAACCAAATATGCTGCTTCATAAGTATCATTTAAATAATATGCACAGTTAAGAGAACCATTTTCATTAACAGATACAGAATTTATGAAGTCAAAACCATGTGATAAAGAAAATGCTGTCATGCTATATGGTGGGTTTGCGCAACCATAATTAGCATCAAAATCGTACGTTCCTGGAATCGTCCTTTCAATAGGCCCGCTTAAGAGCGAATTCTCAATTTCAGACAACGTCGGCGCCCAAACCGCTAAGGGCAGACATAGATTAATAATCGGCCTAGTATAAGTGTTAGATGCATTAACAGCCACATTTTCGCTCAGCCCCGTGTTACTAAACCCAGCTATGTATGAACCGTTTGGTGTGCAAGTTATAACTTTATTTTCAGCAACAGAAGAATCTACCCAAGGAACAGCATAAACAAAGTCAGCAACGTTTGTAGGCTCTAGCTTTAATGCTAGTTTTGAGCCCCCGCCAGCGCGCGGCATAATTGCATTAAAACTTGGTATAACCACTTTATCCGTTAATTTACGGTACGACCCCGCCCCATCAGGAGAATAATACGTAATGCCACGAAGATTTTCATACTCTCCAGCCGAAAAGTTCTTTGCATAGCCACTTGTGTTGTTGCTTGTCCCCCTTTGAGTCCAGCTTAAAGTTTTTGTCCGTTGGTGCTTCTGTTCCACTGTTGGGTACACTGGTGGCTAGCCCGTTGTTAAACCACGCACGGGCGTCACTGCGGGCCCAATAACTGGCGTCGGCCTGGCTCGTACACTTGTCCGACTCCGCTGCGGCCTTAAAACTAAAGTTTAGCGGCAATATCGGCAGCACCATAGCCAGGCAAATCCCCACCGATATGCCCTTTTTTACAATTTTTTTGGTCACTTTCACGATTCTACTGCACATTGTCTCTGTTCCTCCTTGTGTTAATTTTTCTCAATCCTTTATTCTTTTCGCAAAAATTATTAATTTCTGCCATAAAATCAATCATAAATCTTCGTACTCCTGTTCATTTTAGTCTACATATTTTGAATTTTATCATATTTTTTAATTGTTCACAATATATTTTTTATTAGAATTTTCCAATTATTTTTTATGTAAATTTCCAATGCTTTTCGTCAAATGGATAAGCCAAAAATTGTATTTTTTAAACATCGCCCTTTGTTTTTGCAAAATTATACATTTTTAGGCTAAAATTTTGTAATAAAAACAAAAAATTATGGAAGCCAGCAAACCCCGCTAGCTTCCATATCGGCAGCAATAAATAAATTTTTAAATTAGTCTTCTTTCGCGCTGTTTCGCGCTTCTTGCTGAATCAATTTGCTTGCGTTTAAAATCTCTAAAAAAATCGGCAAAACAAATTTATAGCTCTTGCCCGAATCAAGTTTCACCCTGCTCAAAATCGCATGCTCGCGGGATTCATCGTAAATCGGCAAACCGTTGTCCAACTTTATTTTCGCAATAATCCCCGAATATTCAAGCCTTTTCAAAATCAGAATTAAAAGTTCATCGTCAAGAGCATCGATCTGTCGCCGGACTTCCTCTAATCTCATAATAAATTCGCCTCTTTAAAAAAGTCCAAAATCGCGATGGCGGAGACCGCCTCCACCACGGGCACCCCCCTTGGCACTATGCACGGGTCGTGCCGGCCAGAAGCCGAAATCTTCGCCGGCTGGTTAGTCTGAACGTTCACGGTATCTTGCTGCTTCGCGATGGACGGCGTCGGCTTAACCGCGCATCGAAACACTATCGGCATACCAGAAGAAATCCCGCCCAAAATGCCGCCATGGTTGTTCGTTTTGGTGGATATTTTTCCACCCCGCACTACAAAAGCGTCGTTGTTTTGGCTGCCAAGCATATTCACAGCGGCAAAACCCGCGCCAAATTCGATGCCTTTAATCGCAGGAATCGCAAAAACCAGCGCCGAAAGCTTGCTTTCAATACCGCCAAATATCGGATCCCCCAGCCCAGGCGGAACATTACCCACAGCGCACTCAATAATCCCGCCAACACTGTCACCTTCGCTCTTAGCCTGCAAAATTTTTCGAACCATTTTCCCCTTCGCCTCAGCATCAATCACAGGGAAAACCTCTTGAGATAGCCCTCTTAGCAGACCTGCCGGGATCTCTACTCCAAAGCGGTCGTCAAAAACGTCAAAAATAGAGTAAACATGGGCACCGATGAGCACTCCCCGCCGCTCCAAAATCTGACGGCAAATAGCTCCACAAAAGGTCAATGCCGCAGTCAACCGGCCAGAAAGATGCCCTCCACCTCGGGCTTCGTTAAACCCGCAGTACTTTACACCAGCAGTGTAGTCTGCATGACCCGGCCTAACTAGGTTTTTTAGGCTTTCATAGCTCTTTGACTTTGCATTTTCGTTCTCTATTATGCCGCAAATCGGCGCACCCGTCGTGTAGCCATTTATCACACCAGATATGACTTTCGGCCTGTCCGATTCTCTACGCTCGGTTGCAGTATCACTCAGCCCCGGCGCTCTGCGCTGCATTTGCAGATAAACTTGCTCAAAATCAATTTTTTCACCCGCAGAAATACCGTCCAAAACCGCACCAATAGCTGCACCATGGCTCTCGCCAAATATGGAAATCCCTATGCGTCCGCTATAAATCGAGGACATTCACACAGCCCCCTAGCTTGTTGTAGTCTTCAAAAAACGATGGATACGACTTGCTTATGCTCTCTGCGTCCGATATGCAGACCTTGTCTCTAGCCATAATCGCCGCAATAGCGAACGCCATAACAATCCGATGATCGCTAAACCCGTTTATTTTGGCGTTTTCAAAGAATTTTTGCCCATAAATCAAAAGGCCATCATCCGCCTCCGTCACGTTCACACCCAAGCTTTTTAGCCCGGCATAAAGCGACTTCAGGCGGTTACTTTCCTTAAACTTTAGCCGAGATGCCCCAAAAATCCGAGTCGAGCCCTCAGCGCAAGCCCCCAATATCGCTAAAACTGGCACTAAATCTGGAATCCGCCCTGCAAAAATATTTCCTCCCACCAGTGTTTCGGGCGAAACCATAACTTCATCATCGCCAAAACTAACATTGGCGCCCATCCTGCTCAGCAAATCAGCGATAATTCTGTCCCCCTGCAAAGAATTCGGATTCACGCCGCGCACCGTCACGGGCTCTCCGATGGCTCCAGCCGCCAAAAAAAATGCCGTCTGCGACCAGTCGCCCTCAACGGCATAATTCCTCGCGCGATATCTCTGATTCCCAGGAATCCTAAACCCGTGCTCGGTCTTGGTCACCGTCACACCAAAGTCCGCCATGGTCTTCGCCGTCATGTCGATGTATCCGCTGCTGCCACACGCCGTCGTTAGGATAATCTCGCTGTCTCCCGGCAAAAGCGGCAATGCGAATAAAAGTCCCGAAACGAACTGCGAACTGATGTCCTGCGATATCAAAAATTTGCCCGGCATAAGTCTTCCACTTACCGAAAACGGCAACGCTCCGGCATATTTGCACTCTACTCCAAAGTTCGGCAATATCTCCGAAAAAACACCCATCGGCCGCGATACCAACGTGCTAGTCCCCTCAAACTTCGCAGATATCCCAAAAGCGCAAACAATCGGAATCAAAAAGCGCAACGTAGACCCCGATTCACTGCAGTTTATAGTTATATGATCCTTTAAAAATGCGGCCCGAGCGTCAATGATAAGTCTCTCAGAAACCAAATTGACAAATGTGCCCAACGTTCTAGCGGCGTTGATCGTCGCCATGACGTCGTTGGACAGCTCCACAGGGTATATCTCACAAACCCCTCGACTGAGTAGCGCGCAAATTATCGCCCGGTGGGTGTAGCTCTTAGACGGCGGCGCAACGATGGTTCCGGAAAGCTTTCGTGGAGTAATAAGTGCAGTGCTCATCAAACTAGCCTCCAATGTATTTTTTCAAATCGTCCTTCTTGATCCTCTTCACAAAGCCCGATCCAATACTCTTTATAAGAACTATATCAAAAAATTCTCCGGTAGCTTTTTTATCAATCTTCGCAATCTCGGTCAACTTGTCCATATCGCAGTCAATCTCGCATGGCAAGTTATATTTCTTCAGCACAGAGGTCAGCTCCTCATACGTGCCAGACTTAGTAATCGCCAAATTCTCGCCAGAGCGCACAGTACAAGCCATCCCAATGGCCACCGCCTGGCCGTGAGTGTATTTGCTAAAATTATAAAACTTCTCTATAGCGTGCCCCAAAGTATGGCCAAAATTCAAGAGTTTGCGCTCGCCCTGCTCCAGCTCGTCCCGCTCCACAAGCTCCTGCTTTATGCTTATGCACTCAAAAATCAGGCCCGTAAGGATATCCTCAAGCTCGCAATTTTTTATCATATTAAAAAGCGACTCGCTCCTTATCAGGCCATACTTTATAGCCTCTGCCATCCCGTCTGACAAAAACTGCTTGGGCAAAGTCGATAAAACGCCAATGTCAATAAGCACAAGCTTTGGCTGATAAAACGTGCCAATAAGATTCTTTCCGTGCGCCAAATTGACGCCATTCTTGCCGCCAATAGCAGAATCGATCTGAGCCAAAAGCGTCGTTGGGATCTGCACCAAATCGATACCTCTCATATAAGTCGCCGCAACAAAGCCAGCGATGTCCCCCACGATGCCGCCGCCAAGCGCTATAATTAAGTCCGAGCGCGTAAATTTATTCTTAATCAAAAACGAGTATATCCGCTCTACCGACTGCAGCGTCTTTGAGGATTCCCCGTGCGTCAAGGTAAATAAAAACACCTCAAAACCGCTCTCAATCAAAGAGTCGGTAACGTAGCCCGAATACAGCTCGCTCACCACATCGTCGGTAATTATCAAAACTTGTCTCGCAGATGAAATTTTTTTAATGTGACCGCCAGAATCCCGCGTCAAATTCGTGTCTATTAGTATTTCGTAAGGAGAGTTCGTTTTAAAGTTAATTTTTTTCACATTTTTCACCCACATCATCAATTTTATGCTAGAATGATTATTTTATCAAAATCGTCAAAAATAAACAAAATGAGCCAAATACTTAGTTAAAATTTATTATATCACCATATTGCAACAAAAACAAGTCCCATGTTTTATGGGGTTTTGCGGGGGTTAAAACACAGGGCATTCCGGCTCAGTCAGGCTTATTAGAATCATTACAAAAACAAAGGCCGAGAGAATTAATCAGCTCCGCGTTGCCATTCAAAGTCACTCGAGATAATGTCTTTAACCACTTCGTTGGCAAGAATCAGCCCCGCAACGGCCGGCACAAACGGCGTGCTTCCCAGAATCTTGCTGTCTCCTCGGTTCACATCATAGCTTGCCACGTCCGGGGTAATTGGCTTTTCCTTTGAATATACCACTTTCAAAGAGCTTATTCCCCTCTTTTTCAGCTCCGTCCGCATCACACGGCACACCGGACAAACACTAGTCTTAAAAATGTCTGCCACTTCAAGTAAAGTCGGATCCAACCTGTTGCCAGCGCCCATCGCACTTATTATCGCAAGGTTCCTTTTGGCGCACTCTTCCACCAAAGCTATTTTTGCCGAGATAGTGTCAATCGCGTCAACCACATAGTCGCAACCGTCTAGAATCTCTTGGCTGCTGTCCTTCGAATAAAAAATTTTATGCACAACAATATTTGAACCAGGGTTAATGTCTAAGATCCGGTCCTTAGCCACTAGCACTTTGTCCTGCCCCAGCGTGCTGTGAAGCGCGATAATTTGCCGATTTATATTGGTCTCATCTATAGCGTCATTGTCAACCAGCACAAAATTGCCCACGCCCGCTCTGGCCAAGCCTTCGACCACATAGGAACCCACTCCACCTAAGCCAAATATCGCCACTGTGGCATCACAAAGCTTTTTTACGGCATCTTTGCCTATCAACAAGCTCGTTCGCGCAAATTGATCCATTCGTATTTCTCTTTTCTAAGCTAATTTTATGTCTTTATTTTATCACAAAGCCCATCCCCAAACCAGTTTTCGTGATCTTTAAAATTAAACTTTTGTATTCCCTATTGATTTTGTTCGATTCATGTGGTACAATGTTCCTGCAGTATGGACGTGCTGATGTGGTGGAATAGGCAGACACAAGGGACTTAAAATCCCTCGGTAGCGATACCATGCCGGTTCAAGTCCGGCCATCAGCACCATATTTTGACCCGACTATTGATACAAAGCTCTATATATCGTGCTTTTTTGGCAATTATTTTTGATTATATGGTTTGACCTGAAAACCTCTTGTCCAAACCATATAAAAAGCCCTATGGACACTAAGTTCATGGGATTTTTTATTTTTAAAATTCAATTATTTAACACTAACAAACCCCATCCCCTTAACAAAAGTTATACTCCTTTTTTAGTTGATCTTATAATATCCATTGATGTGTGAGACAAAGGATAACGTTTGAATGCGCAGTGTTGACCTAAGTTTTTATAATTAGCAATGATGCACGGATATTCATAAAATGCCCTATGGAGGTTGATTTTATGGAAAAACACAGCTGCAACTTGGACCGTGGCGGCGAACCTTACGTTTTGAACATTAGCAAGGCTACTAGGGCAAACAATAATTACAGAACGGCTTTGTGGACGGGGAATCACTTGCAGTTAACCCTTATGAGCATCCGGGTTGGCGGCGAAATTGGCTTGGAAGTTCATCCAGATACAGACCAGTTTTTGCGAATTGAGCAAGGGAACGGTTTAGTAAAAATGGGAAAAGACAAAGATTCACTGGCTTATCGAGAACGAGTCGGCGCTGGCTCTGCAATACTCGTACCGGCGGGGACTTGGCACAATTTAGTCAATACCGGAAACGTCCCAATTAAGCTCTATTCGATTTACGCACCGCCTAATCATCCAAAGGGCACCATACAAAAAACAAAATCGATTGCCGATGTCGAAGAACATTAGCTTTGAATTTTTTATTACAGAATACCCGCCTTAGGTTTATCCTTTAAGACGGGTACTTTTCACTGTTAAAATGCTTAACTGAGGAAAAATAAGCCGACATAATAGCCATAGTGCGGGCAATATATGCAGTTGTTCACAAATGCCATTTTAGGATCGCAAGGCTTGTTGCCGTGCAAACTACCTTGTGCGCTTATTTTGCGGGTTTAGAAGCTGCCTCATTTAAGCCTTCTACAATTTTGTTTATAAACAAGTTTATCGCCTCGGAATTGCTGCCAATATGAGTTTTGTCTGCGCCCAATAACTGCGGCTGTTTAGAGATTTCCTCAACCCAATCTGTTATGGTAACAAAAGGATATTTGTCCTTAATCGTTCTCAAATATTGCATAGTTTTGTAAGATTTCCAGGTCTCATTCCAATGGCCATCAAATGGCGTAACGAAAACCAGCTTATGGCCTGGAGAAAGCTCATCAATGATTTTTTCGATATATAAATTTGCATCGCTTATCCCATTTGTTCCTAGCGAAATCACCACGTATTCTCCTAAACTCTCCGATTTCTGCATGTCCATCAGCAGGTTATATCCGTCTAATAAGGAACGGCTACCTTTTGCGTCTACCGCAGAGCTCGGGATCGATTCTAGCAGTCTCTTTCTTGCGCCTAGTGTTATCGAATCGCCGATTATCGTCACGTTCGCTTTTATCCTTGTATCTAAGGCCTCGGCTGTTTTCAAAATAGACTTAACTTGA
>CAREUR010000012.1 GCA_948968885.1 uncultured Eubacteriales bacterium
GAAATAATGAGGCAAGGCTGTGAAATGCTGATAGAAAACAAGGCAGAAATTCTTCATGATATGCTTAAGATCTATAAACAAATTAGTAATGACTCTAATATAAAAATTGACATTTCAAAAACAAAAAATGAAATATTAGAGGTTGTAAAGAAAAAAGATAAACTTTTAGAGCTTAATATAAAAAACAAGATAAATGATGAAGAGTTTGAAGAAAGAAATAATTATTTTAATAACGAGGTTCAAGATTTAAAAAAACGCCTAGAGCAACTTGAAGAGGATGAGCTAAAGAGCAAACAACTTTGTCAATCTGTGGACAAGCTAAAAAGTCTCATAACTAATGAGCTAGATTTCAAGGATGGGCTAAATGGCAATTTAATAGATTCATTATTAGATAGGATAGAAGTTTATAAATGTAAAGAACCGGACGTTGTTGAACTTAAAGTTTTCTTTAAAATAGTAAAGAGAGAATTAAACTTTCTTATAAAACGGCGTGGAAGAAATAATTCCGTTTGTATCAGTCCATACACATGATGAAAACCCGCATAACCACAGAAGTCACGCCGATTGTAGGCTCAGAGCAGCAGTCCGAAGAGCTTGTGAACTATCTTTTAAAGGAGTTTGAGGAAAATCCGGGCAAAATATGGGAGTCAAATATATTTGGAAAGTCGCTCTATGAGCTGGTGAACGAAGGGCTGCACAATAAGCTTTACAGGATGCCAAACGACGCCAGAACAAAAATAAAAGAAACGATCGAAAGAATAATAAACGACGGATGTAACGGGCTAATCTGCATAATTCTTTAGCTATACAAGGGGCGGTGGGCATATTGGTAATAGTTTTTAGGCGCAAGTATATCATTCTTTCCACGTTTATCTGCTTTGTGGTGGCTTCTGTGGTGATCGGTACCAGTCTGTCGGCGAGCAATAAGTCTGTAGTAACGTCGAAGGCCGTGAATAACAACTGGGGCCTAAGCTTTAGCGAAAACGGCAAAGCGCCCACAGGCAACGCGAGTAGCGAATTTTTGAAGCAGTACGATGCCTATTATGTGGGGAACCCCGAAGAAAAAAAGATATACCTGACGTTTGATGCAGGCTTTGAAAACGGCTATACACCAACTATTTTGGACGTCTTAAAGAAAAATGACGTAAAAGCGGCGTTCTTTTTGGTTGGCAATTACATAAAGACGAGCCCAGATTTAGTGAAGCGGATGGAGGCAGAAGGCCACATAGTTGGGAACCATACCTTTTCGCACCCGGATATGTCGAAGATTTCGGACATGGAGTCGTTTAAGAAGGAGATCTCTAAGCTGGAGGAGATGTACAAAGAAACAACCGGCAAGGATATGCTAAAATTCTACAGACCACCGCAGGGCAAGTATAACGAAGAAAACTTAAAGCACGCGCACGAGCTGGGCTACAAGACGATATTTTGGAGCTTGGCGTACGTAGACTGGCTAACCGACAAACAGCCAAGCAAAGAGCATGCGTTTGAGAAGCTTGCGAGGATACATCCGGGAGCCATAGTGCTGCTGCATAGCACATCCAAAACGAACTCGGAAATATTAGATGAATTAGTAAATAAATGGAAATCAGAAGGCTACACATTCGCACCACTAACAGAGCTTAGTGATAATTGACTAAAAAAATTGGAAAAACTTTAGAATATATTACTGTTGACGAAATAAAAACAATGTAATATAATCAAAGATACCGCAATAAATTTTGATTTTAAGTATAAAAACAGCACAGGATCTTATACGTTCGCTGCTCAGCGCCCATTTAAAAATCTTATATTTGTACCAAAAGTATTCATAAAAATTGCTTTAGAAGGTGATTTTGTGAGTGCTTTTTTGTTTAAAACGCGTTAAAAAGGAAAGTTTATTATTAGGTTTAATTTTTTTGAATAGGAGTGTTGCAAAATGAGCGAAGAGTTAAAAAGAGAACGGTTAGAATTAAATGATTTGTCCTCGGTGGCAGGCGGGGTGGCTGTTGACGTTAACTCCGAAACAAGATGCGTAAAACCAGAGGGTAGCTTTAAAATTTTGGACTATAAAGAAGAAGAATGGTGCCGGGATGGGGCCCCATCTAAATGCAAGTATTGCTGGCATTTAAAGTTTGACAACGGCTTTTTTTGCGACGTTTGATTTGGAATCAAAGAAGGATTCGAAAGGTTAGAAGGTTATTGATTAAAATTAAAAAATATATAAAAGTGTCCCAACCTCTTGCACAAAACGAAGAGATTGGGGTTTTCCTTTGAAAAATGCAAAATAATATTAATAATAATGATGGCCGTTTTCGAGCGGCTCACAGCCAAGATTCTCTACAGCGTTGATTCAGGTTGCCGAAAAGCGCATTAGTGTAATCCTACAAATCTATCAAGGTCTGAAATGTCTTTGTCAGTAAGTGGTTTGCCGGGAGTAACAGGTTTTTTGCGCTTTCTTAGTTTGAGGTTAGTAGTGTCAATTGGAGCATTATTACCTCCAGCACCTCCGGACACCATATTCAAATTATTTTCATTCAGCTCAAAATTTTCTTTTTTTGACATAGCAATCATTCCTTTCTTTAAAATGAAATCATAAGGTGCACACCTTATAGTAATTATAACATAATTATGCGCAAATGTCAATTAATTTTTGTTAAATAAAACGCATAAATGTATAAATTTGTCTTTTTGTGTTGCGCTTCTTGTAATTTTAAACTTTTTGTGGTAAAATCTAAAGTATATGTTTGTGCGGCGGTTGAAAATTACATTTAATTGAAGGTGGTGGAGATATGGTTCCTGGTGACCCTAACCCTTGCGGGCGATTTGATGAGAAAAAATATCTTTTATTAGGGAAACATATCGATTCTGCCGGGCGTTTTATGTTCCCCTAGTAATTTTAGGGGGATTGGATAGCGCATGGTGACTTATTATAAGAACGTGAAGGGCAAGCTTACGGAGGTTACGGACTATGAGCCGGAGTGCTGGATAAATTGCACGGCGCCCGACGACGACGAAAAGGACAAGCTGATTGACGAATTTGGCATTGACCCGGACTTTTTAAAGTCGGCCTTGGATGAAGAGGAGTCCTCGCATATAGACTGCGAAAACGGCAATACGCTTATTATTGTGGACATCCCAGTGGCGCGGAAAAACGAGAAAAGCATCACCTACCATACCACGCCGCTTGGTATAATCATCACGGACACGAATGTTATTACCCTCTGTTTGCGCGAAAACGTCATTATTGGCGAGTTTGCCGAGGGTGTGGTGCGCAACATCTACCCGCAGTATAAAACGCAGTTCGTCTTGCATATCATCTTGCGGGCGACGATTAAGTACTTGCAATACTTGAAGCAGATCGATAAAATCAGCGATCACGCGGAGCACGAGCTGAGAAAATCAATGAAGAATAAGGAACTTATCCAGCTTTTGGAAATAGAGAAGTCGCTGGTCTATTTTTCATCATCGTTAAAGGCAAACGAGGCGACGCTTGAGAAAATTGCACGAGGTCGGCTGATAAAGCTGTTTGACGAAGACCGAGACCTTTTGGACGACGTGCTGATAGAAGTCAAGCAGGCTATAGAGATGTCAAACATACATATGAACATTTTGGCCAGCACGATGGACGTTTTCGCATCGATAATCTCGAACAATTTGAATATAGTGATGAAAGTGCTCGCGTCGATAACGCTACTGTCATCTATACCAACGATTATTTCTGGCATCTACGGCATGAATGTTGAATATTTGCCGTTTACGCAAAGGCAGTATTGGTGGTTCCCGGTGATCCTCACCGGCGCGATCGTCGCGGTCGTTGCGTACATATTAAAGAAGAAAGATATGCTGTGATTTGATAAAAATTTAGCGCACAAAATAAAGCTCTACAGTGGCTTAACTTCGGGCCTGTAGAGCTTTTTGTTATATATATATATATAATTATGAAAGGAAGCTAGTTAATGTCCCTCTGCTTGAAAGTGTAGATCCCGACTACGGTTGCAATTGCGATATAAATAAGCAGCACGATTACGCCTCGTGTAGCCTGTGAAGGGTCGAAAAAAGCGCCAAAAATAGTATATGGATCAACATTAAATTCTAACTTAAGAACATCCTTAAGAAACTGGTTTATTAACGCAGCTGCGCTGCTCTCCAAGAAGACAAAAGCCAGGAATATTGCAAGCGAGGAGCCCAAAGAGCGGAAGGACATGGCTAAGAATATAGCGATGGAGAGGTATGCAAGCAACTGAAGCGAATTTTTCCCAACGGTTTCCCAAAAATTATTTATATCAAAAAAACCGGGCATTCTGTCGTTTATCATTACTTTTGCAGTTATAAAAGAAGTTGCAAACGACAACAATATGTTTACAATGGCCACAACCAAGGCGGTTATGAATTTAGAAACATATATAAATTCACGCCGATAGCCCTTAGATGCAATATTTTTAATAGTTCCGTAGCTGAATTCAGAAACGGCAAACATAACAGCAAAAATGCCGATCAAAAACGTGCACTGCGGGATAAACTGCGGGAAAAATTCAAAGAAAGGTTTAGCAAGGTTACTAAGAATGTAGTCAGAGAACTCGCTAGGATTGTCTAAAGCGGTAAGGTATACAGAGAACTGCGTAAATGAAGCAAAAAAAACAGAAAAAACATTAAGAAAAGAGATGACCCAAAAAGAAACTGTGCGAAAAGCCTTATAAAAGTCGATTTTTAAAACATTAAGCATTTTTGTCGCCTCCAATCACCTTCATAAAATATTCTTCCAAATCGACGGACTTCTTCGAAATCAAATCAACAACCACATCATTCTTGGCCAAAGCGCTAGTCACAACGCCGGGAGTATCGATAAAATCGTAAACCTCCAAAGTATTTTCATTAACAACAGAGAATTTATCGGTATCTAACGCACTTCTCAAAACCTCAGCCGCGCGGTTAGCATCGTTCACCTTAACAATAAGGCTGGACTGGCAGCGAGTCTCGAGCTCATCCCCGGTGAATTCATCGATAAGAACGCCATCGTTAATTATCCCGTACCGAGTGGCCAGCTTAGACAGCTCGCCCAAAATGTGGCTAGAAATAAGTATAGTCAAGCCCCTTTCCTGGTTAATCCGCTTAAGCATGTTGCGAACCTCGATGATTCCTTCGGGATCAAGGCCGTTTGTAGGTTCGTCCAAAATGAGAAATTCAGGATCACCCATCAAAGTCATCGCGATGCCAAGGCGTTGTTTCATACCGAGTGAAAATTTCTTAACCTTTTTTCTGCCGACATCACTAAGGCCAACGAGCTTCAAAGTCTCGTCTATTATGGATTTATCCTTAGAGCCGAGCAGTTTCCATTGAATAAGCATGTTCTGCCGGGCGCTCAGATTGGGCACAAAAGCCGGAGCCTCAATAACAGTGCCGATTTTGTGGCGAGCCTTGTCTAGCCGCTTGCTGCCAAAAAGCTCAATAGAGCCGCTAGTGGGGCGCGAAAGGCCAACCAACATTTTAATAAGAGTCGTCTTACCGGCGCCATTTCGGCCAATAAAGCCATATATGTCGCCCTTTTTGATAGTCATATTCACAGACGATACAGCCGTTTTTTTTGCAAATTTTTTGGTGATATCAACAGTCTGCAAAACATTTTCCATACAAAAAACCTCCTAACCTTCACATTAATGTTAATTAATTATAACACAAAACAGAAAAAATGTCAAGCGCGCCGAGGGGTAGAGATATTTGTTGAAATTTTATTTAAAAATCCGCTTAGCAGCAAGATTCATGACGCGGGCAGCGATGGGGCCAGCGGTCTTGGAGCCATATCCAGCGTTCTCGACAATAACAGAAAATGCAAGAGGCCTAATTTCATCGGCAGCAAAGCCAATCATCCAACCGTGAGGCTCTTTGCCATCACCAACTTCGGCAGTTCCAGTCTTTGCACAAACGTTCAAGCCCGGAAACATCGAGTCGCCGTAATTCGCAGTAACGTTGTAGCGCATCATTTCTTTAAGCTTGTTAGCAACAGGCTCGCTCAATAGGGATTCTGTAGCGGTGCTTTTCTCAAAAAAACCATTGCTGTCGGATTGATTAGCACCCGAATAAAAAATATCGTCAATAATGTGCGGCATAACGGCGTTGCCGAAGTTCGCAATGGCGCCCATCAGGATGACGCTGTGCATGGGGTTGAGCAAATCGGTGTGCTGCCCGACGCCGGACCAACCCAGATTGCAACTATCGGCGTCGTAAACGTCATAAACGCTCTTTTTGGTCTCGATCCGGTCAAAACTGAAACTGCGGTTAAAGCCCATGGCATTCGCGGTTTTCGCCATGTAAGACTTGCCCAAATCAATTGCCAAATTCGCAAAATAAATGTTGCAAGACCTCATCATAGCGTCCTTCAGGCTAATTTCGCCATGAGTGCCCATGCAAGTGATTTTCTTGCCGCTCACAGTCTCAACCTGCCGGCAGGAGTAGGTTTTGTGCTCAGTGCCGTCCAAAAAAGTCAGCCCGGCCGCGCTAGTAACGAGCTTAAAGACGGACCCTGGCGCATAGGACGCGCTAACAACGCGGTTAATGTAGGCGCCCTCGTATTGGCCGGTCTTGTCGGCGGAAACCACGTCGGGACGGTAAGGGTCGAAGGTTGGAGTGCTCACCATGCAGAGAATCTCGCCAGTTTTGTAATTATAAACACACACGGCGCCCTTGCGGTCACCCAATGCGGTCAGCGCAGTCTTGCAAAGTTCGCTATCTATGGTCACTCGGATATTCTTGCTTTGCTTAAAAAAGTCCGGCGCGCCCGCGCC
Organism: uncultured Eubacteriales bacterium; assembly: GCA_948968885.1. GTDB lineage: Bacteria > Bacillota > Clostridia > Oscillospirales > Acutalibacteraceae > CAG-557. Next base: position 6,762 of record CAREUR010000012.1, read on the forward strand.
AAAGACGATGCTATACCCACAGAGCTCGTCGCGGTACAAATTCTGCACAGAAGTCGCAATATGGGCAGTGTCGTCGCCCACTGTGTGCAGAACCGCCTTACGGGTGGCCTCGTCTTTGTGATAAACCCGCTTGCCGTCTTTGCTGTGAGCCAGAACAACGCCGTTCCGATCCAGAATGTCGCCGCCGACCAGCAGATTAACCCCGGCAAAGTGCTTGTTAATCGGGCTGAGCGCCCACAAGTTGGCCGACCTGGCGAACCGATACACAAAGAGGCCGATTCCGCATAGAAAAGTCAGGCTCAGCAGAGTCAGTACAATGGAGCGCGACCGAGTATTCTTCATAAACGTTCACCTACATCGAGAATTAATTGCGTTTAAGCGCGTACGTGCGCTCGTCGGCGGACTTTATAAACGCCAAAAGCGCGAAAGAAGAGATCATGCTGGAGCCTCCGTGGCTAACAAAGGGCAGAGTGACGCCAGTTAGCGGCAAGATGTCGGTAGTGCCAAAAATATGTAAAGCTGCCTGAAAAACCAGCATAGTCGCGGCGGCACAAGAGGCAATCGAGTAAAACGTAGACCGGCTCTTGCTGCTCTGCCTGCGAGCTAGAAACGAAAACCCAGCAATAATCAAAGCGATGCTCAAAGCGATAACCAAGCCCAGCTCTTCGCAGACCATACCGAAAATCAAGTCTCCAGTGGCCGAAAAAATATTTTTAAGGTACCCGTTCCCAATGCCCACACCAATCAGCCCGCCGCTCGCGCTGTACGTCAGAACCCTAGTCTGCTGGAAGCCCAGGTCGTTAACGTGCTCCCAAACGTGCCCCCACACGGCAAAGCGGTCCTTTATGTAGGGTTTGAAGGTAAGAATCAAAAACAGCGCCAAAACTGCCGTAGAACACGATAGAATCAGCGTGCGAAAGCTCCCGGAGCGCATAAAGGAGATGACCAGAAAAGCGACGAAAAACACGCAGGCGGTGCCGAAGTCCTTCATAAGAAAAAGAAAAATGATGCAGATAGCCGAAAAGGCGATGAAGCCCGTCAGATTCTTGGTTGTCTGCAGTTCGTCCAGAGTCGAGGAGCCAACAAAAATAAAAGCGATCTTTACAAACTCCGAGGGCTGAAAGGAGAAGGAAGCGATCCGAACCCAGTTGCGGGCGCCGTTTATCTCCCTCGCAAAAACCAGGTTAAAAACAAAAAGCGCAATGGCCAAGATCGCAATCAGAAAGCGCATTTTGCTGGCAATGTCGGGGTTCTTGATGAACCAAATTATCAAGTAGAACAGAACCATGCCAATGCAGATCGTCGCAAGCTGCAGATAGACCTCCTCGGGCTTTGCAAAGCTTATCAACGTCAGTCCTACGCCAGAGAGAAATATGGCCAAGGTCTCGAGCTCGAAGGTGCGGCGCTTTATGATGAACATCGAAACGGCAAAAAATACCCACGAAAGAGCAGTGAAGGCTAAAACCGGAGCCATCGCCAAAAGGTTGACAGACTGGGATTCTATGACGGTTTGGGTTAAAATCAAACCGAAAAACAGCGTGACTAAAAATAGCTTTCTGGCGGACTTTATGGGCCGAGGACTAATAAGCGTGGGCTCGGAATTAGACGAAATCTCGCGCGAGTCAGAACTTTTGCGCAGAACGAGCTTAGTGTTGCCGATGGATATAGCGTCGTTGATGCCAATTTTGGCCTTGCCCTTGATTTTTTCGCCATTAAGAAAAACGCCGGACTTGGAGTGCGTGTCCGAAACGAACCAGCCCTTTTTGCGCCGAAAAAGCACCGCGTGGTCTCGAGAAACAGTGCTATCGTCAACGAAAATATCGCAGCTCTTGCTGCGCCCAATGCTGTTCTCCCAAAACAAAACCGGATACTCTTGCCGAGTCTTGGGGTTTTGCAAAATAACCAAAGCGCCCTTGCCGCGGGTCTGGTTGCGCATTGACAAAAAACAAGAGACGAATATAATAAAACTTAAAAGCGCCAAAGCAGCCTTAATCGCGACCGCAGCTACGGGGATAATGTTTGTACTCATGATAAGCCTCGCTTTTGCTGTGTTTTTGGTTGAATTAAAATTTTAATTTTATTTTTTGACAATATTTTAGCATAAATTTTAGTTTAGTCAAACCGCAGCCGCAAGGGGAGCAGATGGTGGGTGGTGAGCTTTTTTGTGTGTGGAGGTATATAAATTGCGAGATTTTATGGTATAATAAACTTGTAATTTGATTGTGGTGGGAGGACTGCAGATGCAAAGCAAATTTTCTCGGCTGGAAATTGCCCCCGGTGTCAGCTTTAACGCCATTAAGGACGATCGCTTTAAAACGGGCAGAATTTCTGTAACCATGTTTTTGCCTCTTGAGAGGGAAACGGCCGCGGTTTATGCGGTTTTGCCGTTTGTGCTAACCAATTCTTGTCGTAAATATCCCGACTTTACGAGCCTAAATCGGCATCTGGAGGAGCTTTATGGAGCTTCGCTTTTTGCAGACGTAAACAAAATGGGCGAAATGCAGGCGCTCACGGTTGCAGTTTCCTTCTTGGACGACAAGTTCACGCTGGGTGGAGAGAATTTATCGTGCAGCCTAACGCAGCTTCTCTGCGACATTTTGTTCGACCCGCTGCTCACAGAGGCCGGCGCCTTTAAAGAAGATAACGTGGAGCAGGAAAAACGCCAGCTTATTGAGCTCATCGACTCGGAGTACAGCGATAAAAAGGCGTTTGCCAAAACTCGGTGCGAGCAGATAATGTGCCAGGATGAGAAGTTTGGGATCAGCAAATGGGGCGAAAAAGAGGAAGTTGTAGCACTGCCGCCAAAGGACATCGTAAAAGCGTGGCAAACTGCGCTAAAGACGGCCAAAATAGAGATCATGGCGCTGGGTGACTTGGATGAAAAGTCAGCACTGGCGGGATTTAAAGAGGCATTTTCTAAGATAAAAAGAGAAAACGTGGCCAAGTTCGAGACGCAGGTGATCGGAAAGGCGGAAAAAGTTAAGGAGCAGTGCGAAAAGCAAGACGTGGCGCAGTGCAAACTGGTGATGGGCTTTAGGACGGGCGCCGCGCAGACAGACCCCGAAGTAATGGCCGTTAGAGTGGCTGTCGCGCTGTTTGGAGCAACGCCGCAGTCAAAACTGTTTTTGAACGTGCGCGAAAAGCTGAGTCTGTGCTACTATTGTGCCGCAAAGTATGATAGAATCAAAGGTATAATGCTGGTTCAGAGCGGGGTGGAGCAAAAGAACCTCGAAAAAGCCAGGGCCGAGATATTGAATCAGCTGGATGAGATAAAAAACGGAAACTTCACCGACGCCGAGCTTGACGATACCAAGCGGAGTTTGGCTAACAGCTACCGAACAATTGGCGATTTTTTGAGCGGACTTGAGAATTTTTATCTTTCGCAGGTTTTTGACGGTGAATTTTTGGCTCCGGAGCAGTTCCTAGAGGCCATGGAAAAGGTCTCGAAGGAGCAGGTGGCGGCCGCCGCAAAATTGATCACGCTGGACACGGTGTACGCGCTGGTGGGGAGCGAGGAGGTTGCAAGATGATTTTGAAAGAAGTGAAGAGCAATCGGTTGGGGGACAAGTACTTTTGCGTCGAGCACGCTTCGGGTCTGAGGGTTTTTGTGTACCCCAAACGCGGCCACAGCTCAACTTACGCGATAATTGGCACAAAATATGGCTCGATTAATACCAGCTTTAAGCCATGCGGAGAAAACGACGTTATGCAGGTGCCCGATGGAATCGCGCATTACCTGGAACACAAGCTCTTTGAGAGCGAAGATGGCGACGCTTTTTCAAAGTATGCAAAGACCGGAGCCTCTGCCAACGCCTACACCTCGTTCGACATGACTTGCTACTTATTTTCTTGCACCGAGAAATTCGAGAAGTCACTGAAAATCCTCTTGGAGCTAGTGCAGTCGCCGTATTTCACGCCGGAAAACGTCGAAAAAGAGCGTGGGATCATTGGCCAAGAGATAAGAATGTACGACGATGACCCATCCTGGCGGGTGATGTTTAATTTGCTCGGTGCGATGTATCACAAGCACCCCGTGAAGGTGGATATAGCGGGCACGGTAGAGTCGATTGCGAAGATCACGCCCGAGAATTTGTATAAGTGCTACAAGAATTTTTACAATCCGAGCAACATGGTGCTTTGCGTTGCCGGAAACGTAGACCCAGAGCGGGTTTTTGAGCTTGTGGACGAGCTGATTAAGCCAAACGACGGTAAGGTTCCGGAGTGCATATTCCCTGAAGAGCCCTATAACGTCGTAACGGACAGGGTCGAGCAGCATTTCGAGATCGCAATGCCAACGTTTCAGCTGGGATTCAAGGAGAAGGCCGGCAAAGACCCGCTAACCGAAGAACAGCTGGTGCAGACGGATATAATCTTGCAGGCGCTGGCGTCGAAGTCGTCGCGGCTTTACAAGCGCCTGTTGGACGAGAGCTTGATAAACGACTCCTTTGGCTATGAGTATTTTGAGGGGCGCGGCTATGCGGCGGTTATTTTCTCTGGTGAGTCGAAGGTCCCCGACAAGACGGCAAAAATCATAAAGGAGGCGATTGATGAGCTTCACAAAAACGGCGTGGACAAGGATGACTTTGAGCGGGCTAAAAAACTGGTTTATGGCCGAAACGTCGCGATGCTTAATAGCGCGGAGAATATCGCGAACGAAATGATGAAGCTGTCTTTTGCCGGCCGGGAGCTATTTCATGCGGTCGAATGCATCGCAAACACCACGCTGGATCAAGTAAACGATCGGTTGAAGCATCAGCTCGACAACAAAAATTCGTCGCTGTCCGTAGTGCTGCCGATGCCGGGCAAAAAGGGAAAGTGAGTATGTTTTCAACGATTTATAATGTTAAATTTCCGGGCTTGAATTTAAATTTCAGAGTGGCGCCGGTTGCCTTTAGACTGGGCAGCGTACCTGTGTATTGGTACGGAATAATCATCTGCACCGCGTTTGTTTTGGCGCTATGCTACGTTTTGGCCAATTGCAATCGGTTTGGCATTAACCAAAATGCTATGGTGGACGCTGTGATCGTGGGTCTGGTGTTTGGGATAATTGGTGCCAGGCTGTATTACGTGATTTTCTTCCCTGGCGATGTCTATTTAAGGGATCCGATCAAGATCCTGCACATTAACGAGGGCGGCATAGCCATCTACGGCGGGCTAATTGGCGGCATTTTGGGCGGTCTTATTGTTGCAAAAAAGAAAAAAATTAACATAATGGCGGCGTTAGATCTGGCTTCGTTGGGCTTTTTGATTGGACAAAGTGTGGGCAGATGGGGAAATTTTGTTAATCAGGAGGCCTTCGGACAAGAAACAGCGAGCATTTTCGGTATGATTAGTGAGAATACTGGCGGAGTAGCGGTGTATCCATGCTTTTTGTATGAGTCTGTTTGGTGCTTGGCGGGCTTCTTGATTTTGCACTTCTTCAGCATTGACCGAAAAAAGTACGACGGGCAGATTTTCTTGCTCTACATTGTTTGGTACGGATCGGCGAGATTTATTATCGAGGCTTTGCGGACCGATAGCCTGTTTGTGCCGGGAATTAACTTGAAAATTTCACAAATAGTGGCATTGGTTAGCGTTGCAGTGGGAGCTTACTTTTTATTTAGGCTTAGAAACAGGCGCAGCAGAGGCAGATTGCTGAAGATTAATTTGCCAAAAGGCTGATTTTATCGTAAATTTGCGGGTTGTTCATAGTTTTGAAAGATATTTTGGGGTGATTTTAGGTGTTGTTCCCACGCGAGCAGATTAGGAATTTTAGCATCATAGCGCACATCGACCACGGCAAGTCTACGTTGGCGGACAGAATTCTGGAGCTGACGCAGTCTGTCGCCACGCGGGACATGTCGGCGCAGGTGCTGGACAACATGGAGCTGGAGAAGGAGCGAGGGATCACCATCAAGGCGCGGGCGGTGACGCTTTTGTACAAGGCGGACGACGGCAAGGAGTACGTCTTCAACTTGATTGACACGCCCGGGCACGTCGATTTTAACTATGAGGTTTCGCGGTCATTGGCGGCCTGTGAGGGCGCGGTCTTGGTGGTAGATGCCTCGCAGGGGATAGAGGCGCAGACCTTGGCCAATACATACCTCGCGGTGGACGCCGGACTCGAGATCGTGCCGGTTATAAACAAAATAGACCTGCCGAGCGCAGATCCAGAGCGGGTTAAGACCGAAATTGAAGATATAATTGGCATTCCAGCAGATGAAGCACCGCTGATCTCAGCCAAGACGGGGTTAAACGTTAAGGACGTGCTTGAAAGCGTTGTGAAGATGGTTCCAGCGCCGGTGGGAGACCCGAAAAAGCCACTGCAGGCGCTGATTTTTGACTCGTACTATGATGTTTACAAGGGTGTGGTGATTTATGTGCGGGTGAAGGACGGCGCGGTCAAAGTTGGCGACGAGATCAAGCTGATGGCGACCGGTGCAAAATTCACTGTGGTGGAGTGCGGATTCTTGCATGCAACATCTATTGAACCGCGGCCAGAACTGGTGGCAGGCGAAGTTGGCTATATCTCGGCGTCGATAAAATCTATAAACGATGCGAGAGTTGGCGATACCGTCACAACAACGCAGAACCCCGCAAAGGAGCCGCTGCCGGGCTACAGGGCGGTTAACCCGATGGTTTTTTGCGGAATTTACCCTGTGGATGGCTCGAAATATGGCGACTTAAGGGATGCGCTCGAAAAGTTGCAGCTGAACGATGCCTCGCTGTCGTTTGAGCCGGAAACATCTGTAGCGCTTGGGTTTGGCTTTAGATGTGGCTTCTTGGGACTTTTGCATATGGAAATCATCCAGGAGCGGCTGGAAAGAGAATACGGACTGGACATCATAACAACGGCGCCCAGCGTCATATATAAGCTCACAAAGACCGACGGTGCGGTGGTTTATATAGATAACCCGACAAGTTACCCCGAGCCAAGCGTGATTGAGAAGGCAGAGGAGCCCATGACAAATGCGCACATCTACGCTCCGTCTGAATACGTAGGGAATATTATGGAGCTTTGCCAGGAGCGGCGCGGGGTCTTCAAAGACATGAAGTACATAGACGACAGCCGGGTGGACATCCACTACGCGCTGCCGCTCAACGAGATTGTGTACGACTTTTTTGATGCGCTGAAGTCTAAAACCAAGGGCTATGCGTCGTTTGACTACGAAATCATAGGCTACACCGAGTCGGACCTAGCCAAGCTAGATATCATGCTAAACGGAGAGGTGGTGGATGCCCTCTCGTTCATTATTCATCGGGACAAAGCCTATCAAAGGGCACGAAAAATGGCAGAAAAGCTGAAAGAGAAAATCCCAAGACAGCTCTTCGAAGTGCCAATCCAAGCCTGCATAGGTGGCAAGGTAATCGCCCGAGAAACCGTAAAAGCGATGTGCAAAGACGTGCTGGCCAAATGTTACGGCGGAGATATCTCTCGCAAGAAAAAGCTGCTAGAAAAGCAAAAAGAAGGCAAAAAACGCATGCGACAAATAGGATCAGTCGAAGTGCCTCAAGATGCCTTCATGTCCGTATTAAAGCTTGATGAGTGAATAATCTTGCCCATCAAGCTTAATTTAATGCGAAGTTCAATTTTTTAAAAATTAAAAATGGTGACCCGGACGGGATTTGAACCCGTGTTACCGCCGTGAAAGGGCGGTGTCTTAACCGCTTGACCACCGGGCCATTGATTCATAGAGCAAATACCAAAGTGGTAGCGGTAATTGGATTTGAACCAATGACACTCCGGGTATGAACCGAATGCTCTAGCCAACTGAGCTATACCGCCGTGTATGCGCTCAAACAGTGAACGAAGACTATTATATTATAAAAAAGCGCGATTGTCAACACCTTTTTATTTTTTGTCGCCCCAGGCATCGATGTTTGCGCGCTCGATGGCACCGACAATTTTTTTTCGAAGGTTGGGGTAATTTTTTTCAAGATTAAGTATAAGATCCTTGGTAGTTTGCCGATTGGAGTTAAAGTTTGCAGGACAGCGACTCAAAACGATCGGCAAATTTTTGCGCCGCACAAGCGAAGCAATCTTACTCTCCTCGCAGAAAATAAGCGGCCGAATCATATAAATATCCTTTCGCGAAAGATATGTAACCGGCGAAAAACAGCCAATAGTCCCGCAGTTCAAAAGATTCATAAAAAAAGTTTCAACGCAGTCATCCAAATTATGCCCCAAAGCAATCTTGTTGCAACCAAGCTCCCTCGCCATATCGTGCAGCATTCCTCGACGCATCCGGGCGCAAAGACTGCAAGGGTTTGACTCTTTTCGATTATCGAAAATTAAACTAGCAAGATGAGTGCGCTTTATGACGTATGGGACGTTTATTTTTGCACAAAATTTTTCTATATCAGAATAATCAGTAGGCCGATTATCGAAGCAAGGATCGACGGTTATGGCGACCAAATCGAATTTTTGCGGGTAGTAGGTCTTAATCTGATTAAGCGCAAATAAGAGAAACACCGAATCCTTGCCGCCAGAAACGCACACAGCAATCCTGTCATTCTGCGAGATCATCCCGTAAGAATCAATAGCCGCGCGGACTTTGCCAATCATGTTGTGCATAAAATTTCTCCTCTTTGTGCAAGCAAAATTTTTATAAAAATAAAAAATAAGACTTTTCACCATCATAAATTTACATATTATCTGCCCCGAATTTTGCATAAAACTGTGACGGAACATCAATATAAACAAAATAAAGATAATTCTTTTATAGAAAATTAACTCAACCCTATAAACATAATATACAATATTTTCTTCAATTTTGCAAAAAAAAATTGCATAAATGCTTGCAATTTAAAAATGAGTGTATTATAATGAAACCATCAAGTGGTGAAAAGTGGTTAAAAGTAGCGAGAAGTGGTTTAAAATTATCTTCTCAAAACTTTTGGAGGGGCTTTTATGTTGATAGGCGAGTACCAACATAATATCGACCTAAAGGGCAGAGTTGCGGTTCCGGCGCGGTTCCGTGACGACTTAGGTGCGCTTTTTTACATCACAAAAGGCCTCGACAATTGCCTGTTCGTTTTGCCACAAGATGAGTGGAGTCGGCTGGTGGACAAGATAAAAACGATGCCGATCTCTAAGGCTAGGGGTTTGCAGAGATTTTTCTTCTCGGGCGCAGCGGAGGTTGTGCCGGACAAGCAGGGCAGAATTCTGATCCCGCAGCAGCTGAGAGAACACGCCGAGCTGGATAAGGAGGTCACGTTTATCGGGACGTCCAGCAGGGTGGAGATCTGGAACAGCAAGAGGTGGGCAGAGTTTAACTCGGTGCTAACGCAGGACAGCATTGCAGAGGCAATGGACATGCTCGACTTGTAGAAAGGGCGGCGGCAAATGGAGTTTTCGCATGTACCGGTTTTGCTGTTGGAGGCAATAGAAGGGCTAAACGTAGAGGAGTCTGGGGTTTACATAGACGGCACAGCCGGAGGTGGCGGGCATTCTGAGGCTATTTTAAAGAAGCTAAAGTCCGGCAAGCTGATATCGATTGACCAGGACCCAGACGCAATCGCGTTTTTGCGGGAGAAGCTAGCAAAGTACGAAAATTCCACTGTGGTGCAAGAAAACTTCCTAAATATGGACAAGGTTGCCAGAGAGCTTTCTATCAACGAGGTAGACGGCGTGCTGATGGATTTGGGGGTTTCGTCGCATCAGTTTGACACCAAAGAAAGAGGCTTTTCTTACCGCTACGACGCCCCGCTGGACATGCGAATGAGTCAAAAAGGCGTGAGTGCGTACGATTTAGTCAATGAGTTGCCCTGGCAAGAGCTAGCGGGGATCATAAAAAATTATGGAGAAGAAAAGTTCGCAAAGGGCATCGCACTCGCAATAGAAAGGCAGAGACAGAGCGCGCCCATAGAAACCACGCAGCAGCTAGTGGACGTGATAAAATCGGCAATACCAGCAAGGTTTAAGCGAGAAAAAGGCCATCCGGCCAAAAGAACCTTTCAAGCGCTTAGAATTGCTGTAAATAGAGAGATAGATGTATTGCAACAGGGATTGGATTCGGCGTTTTCGATATTGAGACCAGGCGGAAGACTAGTGGTGATCACGTTTCATTCTCTTGAAAATAGAATCGTTAAAAAGAAAATGGTGTCTTGGAGCCAAGGATGCACGTGCCCGTCAGAGTTCCCGATCTGCGTGTGCAACAAAAAGCCGAGGGCAAAGCTAATCAATAAAAGAGCGATAGAGCCTTCACGACAGGAAGCTGAGGAGAATCCGCGAAGCAAAAGTGCGAAATTACGGGTTTGTGAAAAGATTTAATCTTGAGGATGTTAAATAGGATGGGGGTTGATGAAAATGGCTTTGCAGCAAAGAAGCGTCGCGTATGATATCTCGCGCTTTGAGGAGCGAAAACCGGCAATAGATAGCGAAAAACGAGATAACATATTAAAGCTGCCAAAGAAAAAAGCAAAAGTAAGAGCCGGCAGAAAAAGCAAGCTAAAGCCAATGACGGTGCTACTTGCGGGAGTAAGCTTTTTGCTAAGTGTTGCCGCGGTGTGGACAATGCTACTCAACCAAGTGACGATGGCCGAACTAACAGCCCAAACCATCAAAGCCGCCACACAGCTGGAGGAGCTCAAAAGCGAGAACATGCAGTGGCAGGTGAAGATAGAAGAAAAATTTTCGCCAGAAAACGTAACACAACACGCGCTCGCGCTGGGAATGGTACCGAATAACTCAGGACGAGTGGAGTGCTTGGGGCTGCACCCAGAGGACAAGGCAGAAATACCGCAGAAAGGACTATTATGACTTGCGAGAATCTTTTGATCTAGCGGGAAATCGGGAATAACATGAGGTTTAACTAAATAAATATTAAAGATAGGATAGAGAGTTAAGATGGAATCGGTGTCTTGGCTCTCATGACGTTTGTGAAGGAGCAAGGTTATGGCAAAAGGGACCACAATCAGAATGTGGCGCAGGTCGATTTTTGTGTTGGCGTCGCTGCTCATCGTGGGTTTTGGAGTAATCGTCTTTAGACTGGTAAAGCTGCAATTGATCGAGGGCGAAAAACTGCAGCAAATGGCCACAGAGCAGCAGTTGAAAGATACAAAAATAAACGCACAAAGGGGCACGATCTACGACAGAAACATGAAACCGTTGGCACAAAGCGCGACAGTTTGGACGGTGGTTCTGGAGCCAGCTTATTTGAAGGACGCAGAATTAATCGAGAAAATCGCCAGCGGGCTAGCTCCGATTTTAGAAATGGACAAGAACGAGGTCTTAGAAAAAGCGAAGAAAAAGTCGTTCTACACAGTGCTGAAACGAAAGGTAGAGAGCGACGTAAAAGATAAAATCATAGCGTTTCAGAAAGAAAACAAGATAACAACGGGCATACGGCTGGTGGAGGATTACAAGCGGTATTATCCGTATGGTGACTTTGCGGCGTGCGTTATTGGCTTTACAGGGACGGACAGCCAGGGCCTCTCGGGGCTGGAGAGCTACTATGATGAGTACCTAACCGGCCAGGCAGGCAGATTGGTCACAGCCAGAAATGCAGTGGGCACGGATATGCCGTTTGACTACGAGAAGATGATTCCGGCGCAAAACGGCAATAATCTGGTTTTGTGCATAGACGAAGTGATTCAGCACTTTTTGGAAAAGGGCCTAGAAGAGGGGATCGTCAACAATAAGGTCATGAACAGGGCCGGCGCCATCATGATGAACGTCAATACCGGCGAGATAATAGGCATGGCGGTGAAGGGCGGCTACGACCTCAACAAACCGTTTGAAATTGCGGACGCAGAAAAAAGGGCTCAAATAGAATTGCTGCCAGAATCGGAGCGCGCAAAGGCAAAAGCCGAAGCTCTGGAGGCACAGTGGCGCAACAAGCTGGTTAGCGACACCTACATGCCGGGCTCGGTGTTTAAGCAAATCACCACAGCCATGGCGTTTGAAGAGAATTTGATCGACGAAAAGACCAACTTTAATTGTACCGGAAGTTTTGTGCCGTTCCCGGGCGCTCGGCCGATTCGGTGCCACAAACACGGCGGACATGGCAGCCAGGTTTTTGCGCGAGCCTTTTGCAACTCCTGCAACCCAGCGTTCATCCAGGTTGGTCAAAGAATAGGCTCCGAGAGGTTCTACAAATACTACCAGGCGTTTGGATTCACCGAAAAAACAGGCATAGATCTGCCCGGCGAAGCGAACGGAATCTTCTTTAGCAAAGATGGCCGCATGGGCCCGATGGATTTGGCAGTGGCGTCGTTTGGACAGAACTTTAGTGTAACACCTCTCCAGATGATAATAGCAGCGACGGCCGTTGCAAACGGTGGACATATAGTTCAACCGCACGTTGTGAAGCAGATCGTTGCCAGCGACGGGAATATTATAAAAAATTTTGACACCGTAAGGAAAAGGCAGGCCATTTCGGAGCAGACGTCCAAGAGGATCTGTGCGCTGCTCACGCAGAACGCAATTGACGGTGGCGCGAAGAATGGTGGTATTCCAGGATACAGAATTGGCGGCAAAACAGGAACGTCGCAAAAAATAGGTGACAGTGGTCCGGGCGGCATGGACTATATCTCGTCGTTCTGTGGCTTTGCGCCGGGCGATAACCCGCAGTATATTTTGCTGATTTATTACGATACGCCAAAAGGGCCGAGCTATTACGGAGCGCTCGTGGCGGCGCCGACGTTTGCAAAGGTCATGCAGGACGCACTGCCATACCTGGGCGTGGAGCGCAAGTATACCGACGAGGAAATGGTCAACCTAGACATCCAGGTGCCGTTTTTGGTGGGCTCCTCGGTCGACAAAGCCAAACTTCAGGCGATAAATCTGCAGCTAAACCCGGTAGTCTACGGCTCTGGCGAGACGGTTATATCGCAAGTCCCAGAAATCTCGACCAAAATGCCAAAAGGCGGTAGGATAGTGCTCTACACAGACGACTCTACCGCGAATTCCAAAGCAGTAGTGCCCAAGTTTGCAGGCATGACGCTCTCCGCAGCCAACAGGGAGGCCAGCGCAGCAAAAGTGAACATCATAATAAAAGGAGCGGCGCTGTCGAGCTCGGGATGCGTGTGCGCAAGCCAAAGCATAGCCGCGGGTACAGAAGTCCGTCCCGGCACAGTGGTAACCCTGACGTTCTCGCAGAAAAAATCGGAGCAACATAGTGACTAGAAAAGGGAAATTCACACAGCACAAGCAAAAGTTCAAAAAATGTGCTATAATTGTAGTAGCTTAAGCGGCAAAGGGTAGGTTTAGAAAGGTGGCATGCGGCATGGTGGCAAACGTATGGGTGATTTTTGCGATAGTAGCCTCGTTTTTAATCACTTATTTTTTAGGAAAGCGGATAATAATACCGTACCTTCAAAGGCTCAAATACGGCCAAACCATACTAAAAATCGGGCCATCGTGGCACAAAAATAAGCAGGGCACACCCACAATGGGCGGAGTAATTTTCGTTATCGGCATATACGCCGCAATCCTCGTAACAATGCCGCTGTACTACTTTTTGGTCGCCAAAAACACGCTGCACCTGCAAGAGCCACCGCTCATAATGCAAAAAATCATATCCGGCCTCCTGATGGCGCTGGCGTACGGCGCAATCGGATTTTTGGACGACTATATAAAGGTCGTAAAAAAGCGCAACCTGGGGCTAACCGCCGGGCAAAAGCTCCTCATGCAGTTCCTGGTTGTGGGCTCGTACCTGCTGTCGCTTTATTGCGCGGAGGTGCTGCAAGGGGGCCTCGGCGCCACGTCGACGACCATACCGTTCTTTGGCCGAGTTGATTTAGGGGTACTATATTGGCCGATGGCATCATTGCTGATAGTTGGCATGGTTAACGCGGTGAACTTAACGGACGGAATTGACGGCCTGTGCACGTCGATCACGTTTTTCGCCGCAACATTTTTCATGCTAATATCGAATTTCCTGCATATATTCAACCTGAGCATAGTCGCAGGGGCGTTAGTTGGCGGATGCCTGGGATTTTTGATATTCAACATTCACCCTGCAAAAGTGTTCATGGGGGATACAGGCTCATTGTTCTTGGGCGGATTAATCTGCGCGCTAGCATTCACGCTGGATGTGCCAGTGCTGTTGCCGATAATCGGCGGTGTGTACGTGCTGGAGATGCTCTCGGTGATCCTGCAGGTGGCGTATTTTAAGGCAACAAAGGGTAAACGCCTGTTCAAAATGAGCCCGCTGCATCATCACTTCGAGATTTGCGGCTGGAGCGAGGCCAAAATTTGCATCGTGTTTAATGTAATCACAGTGATACTCGGAGCACTGGCGGTTGTGCTGGCGGCGTACGGGCTTTGATGGATACCGTGCAGGCTAAGGGGCAACAAGGAGGCAAAAAAATGAGCAGAAATTACAGCAGAGCGGCAAGGCCAAGGGGACAGCAAGAAAACAAAGCTAGCTCAAGGGACGCAAGGGCGCGGAATGATAAAACGAAGAAGCATTCTGGCTTTAAGTTTGACGGATTAGCGGCAGTCTCGAGGGGGCTCAATCCGGTAAAAAATAAGCTAAAGGTGTTCTCAATGCGGTCGGGACTAGATATGCCGTTCTTTTTCATAAACATGGCAATACTCGTGGTTGGCCTTGTGATGATGTTTTCGGCCTCCTACCCCAACGCCTATTACTACAAAAATGGCGACAGTTACTACTTTATAAGGAGTCAGCTGATTTGGGCGGTCATCGGGGTTGTCACTATGATCGCGGTTTCTTATTTTGACTACCACCACTTCCACAAGTTCGCTGTCCCCATATTGGGAATATCGTTCGTGCTGCTAGTTGTGGTGCTCTTCATGCCGATGGTGAATGGCGTCCACAGATGGATCCCGCTCGGCCCAATCGGATTTCAGGCGTCGGAGATAACGAAATTCGCGATCGTGCTGTCGTTTGCGCACTTCATCTCGATAAACTTCAAAAAAATGGACACGTTCAAATATGGAATCCTGCCATACGGTATAATACTGGCGTTCACGGCGTTTTTGCTGTACCTGGAGCCCCACATTTCGTGCCTGATCATTGTGGTGCTGCTGGCCGGAGGAATGCTTTACATCGGCGGAGTAAAATTGCGATGGTTTGGGCTGGTCTTGGCAATAGCATTGGCGGCAGTTGGCTATGTAGTGCTGTTTACAGATAAGCTTGGTTACGCAAATGGCCGTGTGCAGGGTTGGCTGGACCCATTCACAAGCAACCCAAACGTAGACACATGGCAGACAAAGCAGGGGCTCTATGCGATAGGGTCTGGAGGCCTGTGGGGACTAGGATTAGGGCAGTCGCGGCAAAAGTACCTCTACATTCCGGAGCCGCAGAACGACTTCATTTTTTCGGTAGTCTGCGAAGAGCTGGGCTTTATCGGAGCATTGATAATCCTAATCCTGTTTGCAATGCTGATTTGGCGGGGAATCATGATATCGATGCGAGCCAAAGACAAATTTGGCACATTGCTAGGCATCGGACTCACGGCGCAGGTCGGCCTGCAGGTGATCTTGAATATCTTCGTTGTAACAAACACGATTCCAAATACAGGCATAAGCCTACCGTTCTTCAGCTATGGCGGCACGTCGCTGGTCATGCTGCTCGTGCAGATGGGCATAGTTTTGTCGATATCCAGAACGTCGAAAATAGAAAAAACCTGATGAAAGTGGCGAGCACGATGAGAATAATCTTTGCGGGCGGCGGTACGGCGGGGCACATAAATCCGGCTCTGGCTGTGGCGGAGTATGTAAAAGAAGTTCGCCCAGGCGCGCAGTTGTTGTATGTTGGCGCGGTTGGCGGGATGGAAGAAAAGCTGGTGAAGCAGGCCGGGCTGGACTTTAGCGGCATAAAAATTTCCGGATTCAGCCGGAAGCTTAATTTGGCGGGCTTAAAAAAGAACATAATAACGCTAAAGCGCGTTGTAACTGCAAGTTTGGAGTCAAAAAGGATAATCGAGCAGTTTGCGCCGGACATCTGCGTGGGCACAGGGGGCTACGTGAGTGGCCCAATCTTGCGAAAGGCCGCGCAGATGGGCGTACCGATAATAATACACGAGCAAAACGCGTTCCCGGGCATCACAACGAAGATGCTGGCACACAAAGCGGAGTGCGTGATGCTGGCGGTGGGGGAGGCGCGAAAATTTTTTGACAAAAGGTGCAAAATAGCGGTAACGGGGAACCCCATAAGGAAGGAAATTGCCCAAATGACGCAGCAAGAGGCTCGAGCAAAGCTGAAGCTGGACAATCGGCCGGTGGTGCTGTCTTTTGGGGGCAGCTTGGGCGCCAGAAAGATTAATGAGGCCGTGGTCGAATTGATCGCAGATACGGCAAAAACGGATAAATTCCAGCATATCCACGCTTTCGGGCAGTACGGGCAGTGGTTCTTGCCAGAGCTAGAGAAACGAGGCGTCAAAATCTCGGCGCACCCGAATTTGGACGTACGAGAGTACATAAGCGACATGCCAACATGCCTGGCCGCGGCCGACTTGGTCATTTGCCGGGCGGGAGCCATCACTCTGAGCGAGATTCAGGCGCAGGGCAAGGCCTCGATTTTGATTCCTTCGCCAAATGTCGCGGAAAATCACCAGTACCACAACGCAATGGCGCTTGTGAACAACCACGCGGCGGGCATCCTAGAGGAGCGGGACTTAACCGGCGAATTGCTCATAAAAAAGGTGAATGAACTATTGGCGCACCCCGAAACTATGCGAGAATTTCAACAAAACGCAAAAAAAATGGCCATATATGACGCAAATCAGCGAATTTATTCTATAATAGAAAAAATAGTCGGATAGCGGATAAAGCGCGGCAAAACCGGATTCACCAAAACATTCCCGAGGGCATAGTATGAAATCAGTGAAACGCTGAAAAAATACGTGCCGGACGGGGTGGTCGGAGTGGAGAGACTAGTAGTAGAACACGCAGAGCGGTTGTCGGGTGAGGTGCCGGTCCAGGGGTCCAAAAACAGCGCGCTACCGATATTGACGGCAACGCTCCTTTGCGATGGCATTTGCACCATTGAGAACTGTCCGGATTTGTCGGACGTGGACGTCACGCTGGAGATTTTAAAGAGCCTGGGAGCAAAAGTCTTAAAAGAAAAAAATAGCGTAATCATAGATTCAACCGAGGTTTGCGGCTTTAAAATCTCGAAGGAAATGATGAAAAAAATAAGATCGTCGATACTCTTTTTGGGCGCGCTGTCAGCAAGAATGGGCCAGGCGGAGCTGTGCGTGCCGGGCGGATGCAAACTGGGCCCACGGCCGATAGATTGGCATTTGGCGGCGCTCTCGCAGATGGGGCTAAAAATTGAAAACCAAGACAAAATGCTGTTTTGCGAGCTAGAGGACAAATTCAAAGGCGCAGAGATAACCTTGCCGCTTCCAAGCGTGGGGGCGACGGAGAATATCATCCTGGCGGCGGTTTTGGCCAAGGGCACAACGATAATCCGCAACGCCGCGCGAGAGCCAGAAATTTGCGATTTGTGCGATTTTTTGATAAAATGTGGAGCAAGGATAGAAGGAGCTGGCCAGAGCGCGGTTAGGATAGTGGGCGTTGAGAGATTATCCGGAGCGGAGCATAGGGTCATCCCCGACAGAATCGTAGCGGTGACCTTTTTGGCAGCAGCGGCGGCCGTGGGCGGAGACGTAACGGTGCAAAGTGTAGCTCCAATGCATATGCAGAGCATGTTAGAGGTCTTTAAGAAGATCGGGTGCGATGTGAATGTGACCGCAGAATCTGTGCAGATCTTAGCAAAAGACAAAAAATTGGCGCCGATTAGGGAGATTGTGACGAAGCCTTACCCCGGCTTTCCAACAGATGCGCAGGCTTTGTTTATGGTTTTGGCTTCTATTTCCGATGGTAGCTGCATGTTTGTCGAAAATATATTCAAAAACCGCTATAAACACGCAGAGGAACTCGTAAAGATGGGCGCAGACATTAAGGTTATGGACAAAATAGCGGTGGTGAAGGGCGTGGATGAGCTGTGTGGAGAAGAAACCCTAGAGGCGAAGGACTTGAGAGGGGCAGCAGCTTTGGTGATTGCCGCAATGGCGGCGGATGGAAGGACCACTATAACCGGGGTGGAGCATCTGGACAGGGGTTATGAGGACTTTGAGAAAAACCTGAGGCGCTTGGGAGCGAATATAAAGAGGATCTAAGATTTTATGAAGAAGTTTAAACAGAAAAAAAGACCGGCAAAGGTCAAAAATGCGAGCTTGGCGATTAACTATAAAATAAGGTTACGGCTGATTTATTGCGCGATATTTTGCGCAATTTCTGTTGTGTGCTTGTTTTTTTCTTCGATGATTCTTTTTCGGGCGAAGTACATAGACGTCAACACCAATGACATCGACGCGGCCGCAAGGGACGCGGTTTACGAAAATTTGGGGATAAATCAAGGCGACAATCTTCTTTTAATAGACGAAAATGCGGTTAGCAAGAGGCTCGAGGACGCGATTGTGGACGTAGATTGTGTAGAGATCGAAAAAAAGTTCCCGGATGCCATTTTCATAAACGTAAAGAGGGCGAACAAAGCATTCGACATAGAGTCTGCCGCCGGGGAGTACATCGCAGTGAGCGGCAAGGGCAAGGTTTTGGCGGTCTCGGACGCCCACGAAGAGGGGCTGATTATTTTAAAGGGGACGGAGCCGGAGTCCTTTGAGGTTGGCAAAAAGGTTACATATAAGGATAAGTCGGTGGAGAAGAAGATCTCGGAGTTTATTGAAATGATGAACGCGAATAATCTTGAAAAAACGACGGAAATAGACTTTAATAACGGGCATCTGTTCTTTGCCACTTACGACGGACGGGTGAGGATAAACTTTGGATTTTACGAGAATATGGACTATAAAATAAAGACGGCGGCCGAGATCATAAACACTAAGCTGGGCGCGTCAGAAAGCGGAACACTGGATCTTTCGGAGGTTTTTGAAGAAAACCGGTCGTATTTTACACCAAACTATTAATTTTTGCTACTTATTTTCTAAATGTGATATAATTTTCGCAACTATACTTTGGCTTGCAGATAGTGACAATCCGCCAAATCGTATGGTGAGAATGTATACAAAATTCATTTTTTGTGCTAAAAAAGAAATAAATTTTATTAAATATCTTGAAATTTTTATAGTAATGTGTTAAATTAAAAAGTGAGATGGTTTGTAGGTTTTTATATGGGAGATATTTGTAAAACAGGAGGTACATTAAATGCCATTTGAGTTGGAAAATAATTTGGATAATATAGTTCAGATCAAAGTTATAGGAGTGGGCGGCGGCGGCGGCAACGCTCTCGATAGAATGGTAGCTTCGGGGCTTAAGTGCGTTGACTTTGTCACTGTTAATACGGACAAGCAGGCCCTGCAGCGCTCTAAGGCCGGTACTAAGATTCAAATAGGAGAAAAAATTACAAACGGAAAAGGTGCCGGTTCTAAGCCGGAAATTGGCCAAAAATCGGCAGAAGAAAGCCGTGAGGAAATCGCCCAAGCCATGAAAGGAACGGACATGGTCTTCATCACAGCCGGAATGGGCGGCGGAACTGGTACGGGAGCGGCTCCAGTTGTTGCTAAAATCGCTAGAGAAATGGGCATTTTGACTATTGGAATTGTGACGAAGCCGTTTGCGTTTGAGGGTAAACGAAGAATGGAGCAGGCCGAAAATGGAATCGCTAACCTTAGAGAACACGTGGATTCTTTGGTGATAATCCCGAACGAACGGCTAAAATATGCCAGCGAGCAGAGAATAACTCTGCTTAATGCTTTTTCTGTCGCGGATGATGTTTTGCGACAAGGCGTGCAGAGCATTTCGGACTTAATCTTGTTGCCGGGCCTTGTTAACTTGGACTTTGCGGACGTAACTGCCGTTATGAAGGACGCCGGGTACGCACATATGGGCGTTGGAAGGGCTTCTGGCAAGGATAAAGCCGAAGCGGCGGCCAATATGGCGATTTCGAGCCCGCTTTTGGAGACGGCGATAAACGGCGCAAAGGGCGTCATAATAAACATCACTTCTTCGCCGGACATTGGCTTGGATGAGATTGAAACGGCTTCTACGATGATTGCAGAGCAGGCCGACCAAGAGGCAAACATCATATGGGGTGCGGCTTTTGACGAAAATATGGAAGACGAAATGAGCGTCACTGTGATTGCTACGGGCTTTTCCGATGTATCAAGTCCAAAGTCTGACCCAAAGTTAGCCTATGCAGGCAAATTTGTTAATAATAAAAATGAAAAACATCCGATTACCGCGGGGGCAAGCAGTAACTCAGAAAGCAAAAGTAGCGATGATTCGGACAAGTACCTAAAAGAGACCAGGCCCGGCCAAGCTGTGAGCTTTGAGGAAGAGGACGACACCTTTTACGACATAATGTCAATCTTTAACCGCAAGCAAAATTAAAGCTGCTGCGGCACATTGGCACATGGCACAAAAAATAAACCCGCACTAAATCTAAGTGCGGGCTTTTTCGTTTGCTGCTTACGATATTGCTTACTTCGTTTCTACCACGAGTTTGACGGCTGTGCGGTCCTCGCCATCGATGGTAACGTTCACGAATGCCGGGATGCAAATCAGCTCGACTCCGGTGGGTGCTAAGTAGCCTCGCGCAATGGCGATGGCTTTGACGGCCTGATTAACCGCGCTGGCTCCAACTGCCTGAATTTCAACAGAATTATGTTCACGTATAACGCCAGCAATCGCGCCAGCAACGGAATTTGGAGCCGACTTTGACGAAACTTTTAGAATTTCCATATTAAATCCTCCATTTTTAGTATTATATTACGTCTTCAATAATATAATATATGCAATTTTTATATTTTGCAATAGATTTTTGAATAAAATTTATATTATTTTTCATTTTCGTTAAATCCTATCGAAAGACAGGATGATTTTTTATTATTTGCCAAGGGAGTGAAAATAAACAACAAATTATCACAAATATTTTGTGCGAAATTTGCATAAAATTATCCAGCAATTGTCAGACGATTTACACTTTGCGTTTTTTTGGTAGACTCATCAATGTCAAAAATTATACAATCCACCTTACATTTTCCAGTTGCGTTTTCAAACCGAACAGGCATTTTTGTCTTAATCTTCCTAATTACCTGGTCAACCCGCACGCCAAGGGCAGAGTCAATCACGCCAGCCATGCCAACGTCAGTAATGTAGCCGGTTCCGCGCGGAAGAATGCATTCGTCGGCGGTGGGAACGTGAGTGTGCGTGCCAAAAAGGGCAGAGATCCGTCCGTCAAGATAAAACCCTAAAGCTCGCTTTTCGGAAGTTGCTTCGGCATGAAAGTCCACAATGACAATGGCGTCGCTACCGGCATTTGCAAGGATCCGATCGGCGGTTTTAAAGGGACAATCGAGGTTCTCCATAAATATTGTGCCCATAAGATTGATGATAACCACCTTGTTTTTGTTGACGTCCAGGGTGTAAACGCCGCTGCCAGGGGTGCTTCTGGAGGGATAGTTAGCTGGCCGAATCAGGCGAGGCTCGCTACCAAAGGTTTTAAAAATTTCGCGCCGTCTAAAAGAGTGATTCCCCGCCGTGATGACGTCCACACCGCTTTTAAAAAGATAATCGGCAGAAAATGGAGTAATCCCGTTCCCGTCGGCCGAATTTTCTCCATTCGCAATAACCAAATCTATTCCATGCGCTTTCCTCAAGCCGGCGAGCTGTTCCCGCAAAAAATTACAACCGATGCTGCCCACAACATCGCCAATAGCAAGCACTTTCATTACAATCAGCCCTTTTCAATGCATTATTTAAAATTATACCATAAAGTCACCAAAAAAGCGACGCGGAGTGCTACAAAAAAAGGTAAGCTATCTAAAAAGTGGCTGAATTTGGTACCCCATAAATGCCGACTCCATCGCCGGAACGATAAGATCAAAGTGCGCGACCAAGGAGGCTGGCTTTTTGATGGGATCATCTTGCGACATGGGCACAAAATAAAAATTTTTTCTGCTAAGCATAGCACCAAGATTTTGAGCGCACCCGGCCAGTCCGTCGTTTGTGGCAAGCGCGATCAGAACAGGGCGCTGGCCTCGTAGGTGAGATTTTACGGCCATCGTTACAGATGTGTCTATTGTAGAATTTGTGAGCTTACTTAGAGTATTCCCGGTGCACGGCGCAATAATCATGATGTCCGTTAATTTTTTGGGCCCAATCGGCTCCGCCCGCTCTATTGTGTGGATTATCTCTTTTTGACAGATGCTCTCTATTTTTTTTCGAAAGTCCGCAGCCTTGCCAAATCTGGTGTCGGTGGAGTACGCGGTGTGAGACATAATGGGCAAAACATCGTACCCCGAGTCTGCCAGCAGTTCCATTTGAGGGATAGCCCTTGAAAACGTGCAAAAAGAGCCGCACATAGCAAAGCCGACCTTTATATCGATCATAATTGACCCTCCTCAATCATGTTGTATATCGTGTTTTTTATGATTTCTCCGGCCGCCCTCGGCGCAACCTTGCCGGGCAACGCCAAAGCCTGTATCGCCTTGATTTTAAGCTTTCTAGCAGCGTTAAAGTCAACCCCGCCGGGCAGAGAAGCTAAGTCGATTATAACCGCGTTTTTAGGGAGCCGTTCAAGAACATCAGGGTTAAAAATCAAGCTGGGAATGGTGTTAAAGATAATGTCAAAGTCCACGCTGCCGGCGTTTGTAGAAGCAAGACTTGCAGTCAGCACGGCCGAGTAGCCCAGCAAATTTATCCAAGCGATGTCTTTGGGCTTTCTGGCGCTAGCCGTAACCTTGGCACCGATCCCTTTTAACATTTTGCTCAAAACTTTGCCGATCCGCCCAAACCCCGTAACCAGGCACCGGGAGCCATTAATAGTCCCAGCATATTCTTGCATGGCAATTTGAATAGCTCCTTCCGCCGTAGGGATGGCGTTATTCACGGCGAATTCTTCTCTTTTAGAATAATCATATAACTGCATGTTACTAAAGATCGGGCTGGCGGTGATTAAATCTTCGGCCCTTGCGCAGAATATTTTTTTGTCAAACATAGTTTTAGCGAATTCATCGTCAACCGCGATTTGTGTACGAGAGTGCGGTGCGTTCAAATAGCTATCCGAAGTAGTTGCGGGCACCGGCAGGATGATATAATCACTCATTTTTACAGCGTCTTTTAAACTTGCCGTTGTGATGCCGCTTTTCAGGTCAGCATTTTCAAACCCAACAGCGCAAACATTATAGCCGTCCGACAAAATACTTTCAGCCATCGCCACCTGGCGCTTGTCGCCGCCAACTATTGCAAAAGTATCTATGCCACTCATATTGCGTTACCTCCATCATTCACAACATAATATGGCCGCGGGGCAAGGCTTGTTACAACAATAGGCAAAACGAGGGTATCACATTTTATGGGCATATAATCAAAAAAGCAAAAAACTATTTATTTCTGAGAAAAACCGCAATATAATGGTACTATAAGAGCGTGGAAGCTGTTTTTAATTTGACAAAAGGTGTGAATTTGGGTTGAGCAATATTGAGAATATTTTGAATAGTGCAAAGAACATACATTTCATCGGGATAGGCGGCTCCGGCATGTGTCCCATGGCAGAGATTCTGCTGGACAAAGGCTACAATATAACAGGATCCGACAATTATATCTCGGATACCCTGCAAAGGCTCATAGATAAGGGAATGAAGGTCTACACAGAGCATAACGCCGCCAATTTAAACGAGGCCGAATTGGTGGTATATTCGGCCGCAATAAAAGAAGACAATGTGGAGAGGGAAGAGGCCACAAAGAGAGGGCTCCCATGCATAGAGCGTGCAGTGATGCTGGGGCTTTTGTGCGCAAAATATAAAAATGCCGTAGCAGTGTCGGGCACGCACGGCAAAACCACCACAACCGCGATGATAACTCAGATTTTAACAATGGCAAAAAAAGATCCGAGCGCGATAATCGGCGGAAAGCTGCCAGCAATAAACGGCAACAGCAGAATGGGCAAGTCGGACATAATCGTGTGCGAAGCGTGCGAATACGTGGACTCCTTTTTGCAGATCACGCCGTCGATAGCGATAATCACGAACGTGGAGGCGGATCATCTTGATTATTTTAAGAACCTCGAGAATGTGATAAACTCGTTCAACAAGTTTGCGAAAAAGGCCACAGAGCTCGTCGTCACAAACGGAGAAGATGAAAATTCTGTCCTAGCGGCGAAAAACGCGACAGCAACGGTCGTGACTTTTGGCGAGTCGAAGGATAATGCCTATTATGCCGAAAATATTTCTGAAGAGAACGTGGCCTTTCCGAGCTTCGATTTGATGAAGGGCGGAAAAAAGCTTGCAGCGATAAAACTAGCAGTGCCGGGCAAATATAACGTTTATAATGCCCTAGCCGCAGCCACGGTTGCCGATTGCTTGGGGGTTTCGCCAGGTGACATAGCCAGAGCGCTTAGCGAGTTTACCGGAGTGCATCGCCGGTTTGAGGTGCTTGGTCGGCCTCATGGTATCACCGTTGCGGACGATTTTGCGCATCACCCAACGGAGATAACTTCGGTGTTGACGGCCGCAAAAGAAATGGGCTTCAAGCGGGTTATCGCGGTGTTTCAGCCACACACATATTCTCGCACGGCGGCATTTCTGAATGAATTTGCAGAGTCGCTATCCATTGCGGATATTACCGTCTTGTCCGAGATATTGGCCGTCCGCGAGGTAAACACCTATAACATTAAGTCCGAAGACCTGGCGGCAAAGCTTGAGAACTGCATATGCCTGCGCACGTTTGAGGAAATCACGGATTGCATCGAAAAAATAGCAGAGCCCGGGGACTTAGTCCTGACCATGGGCGGGGGCAATGTGTACGTCTGCGCAAACATGATTTTGAAGAGGCTGGCAGAAAAATAGCAAGCAAACGGCGCCGCACTATACCGCGCGGCGCCTGGTTTTTTTGTGTGGCAGATTAAACTTTTTCAACGATAACGTTGGCGGACTTATATATACTGCTTGGCGGCACAGCGCCGCGGACAGAACTAAGCGGATAAACGCTAGTGTTTTTGCCGATGATGGTGCCGGGGTTTAGAACAGCATTGCAACCGACTTCGACGAAATCACCAATAATCGCACCAAACTTTTTAAGGCCAGTATCGATTCTATCGCCATTGTAGAGCACCTTAACGAGGCTTTTGTCCGACTTAACGTTAGAAGTGATGCTCCCGGCGCCCATGTGAGCTTTGTAGCCCAGAATGGAGTCACCAATGTAATTGTAGTGCGGAACGTTGGCACCATCAAAGAGAACCGAATTTTTAAGCTCGGTAGAATTGCCCACCACAGCGCCTTTGCCGACTATCGCGTCCCCTCGGATATATGCACAGTGGCGGATCTCTGCACCTTCATCTACAATAAGCGGACCATTTAGACTGGCAGTTTGGCTTACTGTAGCGGTTTTTGCAACCCAGATGTTTTCTCCAATTTTATCGTATTTTTCTGCCAAAAGTGTTTGCCCCAGCTTTACTATAAATTCAGCAATATTCGGGATTACCTTCCACGGCCATTTAACGCCGGCAAACAACTCCTTAGCGATGGTGTGCTCCAAACTTAAGAGCGCGTCTGCATTTATCTCCATTTTCAAAATCTCCCCACGCTTCATAGTAACTTCAATTATATCAGTTGACATTTTGAAACTCAAGTGATATAATAAAAAAATAGGAAGGCGCGTCATGCGGCGGTTTTTGTGATGTAGTATAGAATATAAATTTTGCGCGATATTTGTTCCGGACGTTTAGCTCAGCTGGTAGAGCATTCGCTTGACGTGCGAAGGGTCAGCGGTTCAAGTCCGTTAACGTCCACCAAATAATGTACCTTTTGATGCAGTGAACAAAAATAACAGACCAAAATTGGAGAAAAATTTAAATGAAGTTAAAAAATTTATTTGCACTGTTTCTTACATTTTTTATGCCATTATACGTTTCTGAAAATGCTTTTGCTTCACCATTACAGATTGATAGTTCAATTTTAGAAAAAGAAAAGTCTAAACTTGTTAAACTTGAAACAACTTATAATACACGAGATTTAGGTGGTTATAAAACCTCTGATGGCAAAATTACAAAATATGGTGTGTTCTTGCGTTCGGATGACACTGATAACTTGACTTTAAAAGATATTGAAACACTAAAATCTTATGGTGTAACAGCTGTCCTTGATTTGCGCGAAGCCCCTTATTATTTGGAACATCCAGATAAATTTTCTAATGTCCCGGAAATTAATTATCAAAACATAAATATAGTTAAAATTTACAACGAGCATAGTACTGATAAAGAGGCAAGATCAGATGAAAGTTCGGCTAGGAAATTTCTACGCTATACTGGTGAGGGTAATTGGGTAAAAATTGCCTTTGATATTATTGCAGACACAGAAGGATGTACTCTCTTTCATTGTTTTGCAGGAAAAGACAGAACTGGATTGGTTACAATGCTATTATTGGGATTGGTCGATGTCTCTGCCGAAGATATAATGCAAAATTATTCTGTTTCTTATGATTTAATCAAGGAAAATCCAAAAATTAAAGCAATTATCGAAAAGGATATAAAGGACTTCGGTGAAGCAGCCATTGACAAATACCATGCTACTCCTCCAAGCAAAATAAAACATGGTATAGATTATATATCAGAAAATTACGGTACTACCGAAAACTATTTGCTTGCTTGCGGAGTTTCGAAGAGAAATTTAGAGAAGATTAAAAATAGGTTTGTAGGAGAATCTGAAAATAAAATAGAAATTTAAGTTTTTAACCTATAATTCTAATGTGTGATTGTATTAAAACCAAATCCTTAGGCAAATTTAGTAATAATCCCAATAAAACAATCATAAAATTTAGTAAATTATAATCCAGGCCCTAAGTGATGGAGGCGAGGGTTATTTTTAAATAAATAATTGGAGGTCAAAAATGGCGAATAAACTTGCAGTAAAAATTTTGTGTTATTTAATGTGTGCGGATGTTTGTTTTAATGGGAATGTTATTGTGTCGGATGGCATGATCCTTCCAGCTGGAGACGAAAACAATGCTCCTGGTTTGGAGCAAAACTTGCGAAAAAAGATCATAAGGGTCCCATACATAAATCAAGACGACATTCTTTTTGGATGCGAGGCAGTTAGTGCAACCATGGTATTGCAGCTTTTGGGGTATGCTATTTCGGCAAAAGATTTTACGGACAACTATTTAATAAGAAGAGACTGGTACATAGGTGCAGATGGCGTTTGGCACGGCCCAGACCCTAACGCGGCCTTTCCGGGTGACCCTTATAAAACCTCTGGAGTGAACTGTGGCTTTGGAATTTTTGCAAATGGCCTTGCAAAGTCTATGAATAAAGTGCTGAATCTATTAAGACACGAAGCGGTAGTTAAGACGGGGCTAAGCCTGGTTGACCTTATTGAAAATTATATAGATAAGGATATTCCGGTTCTGGTTTGGGCAACAATGGATATGAAGCAAAGCAGCCCA
>CAREUR010000013.1 GCA_948968885.1 uncultured Eubacteriales bacterium
TTCTAGCGCGGCATGTCCAGCGAGGTCACTCGCCCAGGGTGCAGTCCCAGTGTGGGGAACGTGAGAACCGTGTGATGCTGTAACCACCAGCAGGCTGAAATATTAGAAAATCTAACTAAAAGGACGATTAATCTTGAAAAGAATGTTTACAAATTATCCAGACGTCGTTTCAATAAACGAACTAATGACGATGCTAAGTAAAAACCTAAGTTAACCAAAAAGTTTGATAGAAACGCTAAAAATATTTTGCGCAGTATTGACATAACGCTAAAAACATTATATTATACAATACAAAACTATAAGGAGAAATTGTAAAAATGCTTGAAAAAATGCTTTTAATCCCAACATTATTATTTGGAGGAGGCGGTGATCAATCTTCTCATCCGCCAAATTTCGGTCAACCTGCAATTACATCAGAAAAGGTCATCGAAAGGCGTTGCCCAAAAGAAAGAGTAAAAGAAATATACGCAAAATTATTAAATGAGCTAGCAGTTGACGAAGAGGTAGGGAATAGTTACGAAGGGGAAGAGCGTGATCCAATTGGTAAAATTTTTCAGAGCGACGTTGACGTCACTAAAAAATTTAAAAAAGGCATGTGCAGACAAATTTCTCATAGACTATTCTATGATTTATATAAAATATGCTCCCAAGTTTATATTTTGGTGATTGAAAATCGAGACGGTTCATCGCATATAGCTGTTATGTATGTGGGCGAAGATGGACAAAAATATGTAGCAGATTTATCATGTGAACTTCAATATTGTGAATGGTTTCCTAATGTGTTTAAACGAAATGAACCCAGACTTTATGGGGTTCCTTTAGAGAAATACAAAGAACAGAACAAATATTTACGGCGTATGTATATTTTGAACGAAAATCCTATTAACAATGGAAAGTCATTTGGTGAACTTAAATTTGTCCCCCTATAATGTAGATATTTTTTCCGTTTATTTTCCTCTAAATTTAACGGCAAGCGCTTAATAATTGGAAAGTAATTTTCTCAATTTCATAATTTATAAAAAATAGAGCATGCAGTAGTCTGACGTTTATCAACTACTGCATGCTTTGCTGTTTATCTAAAAGATTTTTTAGAAAAGCTTACTTTGTTTTATGTAACCAATTTTTAGTACAGTACAAAAACTCAGCGTTAATGCGGTATTTTGAGTGGTGAGCCATCGGAGATTCGAACTCCGGACACCTTGATTAAAAGTCAAGTGCTCTGCCAACTGAGCTAATGGCTCATACTATAAGAGAAAATGGCTGGGATGGCTGGATTCGAACCAGCGAATGACGGAGTCAAAGTCCGTTGCCTTACCGCTTGGCTACACCCCAATATAAAAAGCGAATTTTACCGTGGGGTGGATAGTCGGAGTCGAACCGACGGTCTCCAGTGCCACAAACTGGCGCTTTAACCAACTAAGCTATACCCACCATATGGCGCGCCAAAAGGGACTCGAACCCCTGGCCTACTGCTTAGAAGGCAGTTGCTCTATCCAGCTGAGCTATTGGCGCAAAAAACCATGGAGCGGATGATGGGAATCGAACCCACGCGACCAGCTTGGAAGGCTGGAGTTCTACCATTGAACTACATCCGCATCATTGACGAGTTATATTTTATCACACAACTCGCCACAAAGTCAAGAGTTTTTTATATTTACTTCAACATTGTTAGGCTACTTTTCGTAAAATAAATATGCGAAATCGTGCGATATAATTATCAGTAACCGTGGTCTGAACGAAAATATGCAAGTCGTAGGGTAGGGGGAAGCTACTGTCCCCCCTTTTTGGGTTAAATTCTCACTATTGATGAGTTGTGTTTTATCATAAAACTTGCCACAAAGTCAAGAGTTTTTTGATTTGTATAAATCTGAAAATGCAATAGGCTCATTTCTTTTTGGGCAAATCAAAGAATGAGGAGCTTGATTTAACTTAGGGTCAACAGTGTAAGTTCGGCCACAGCGCGAGCAAGTTCTTGAGTAAGGAGTCATGGAGTCCCGCATAATAGAAAAACCTCCTCCAGCGGCTGTCTCTAAATCTTTGTCGTCCATTTGCTTATCCTTTTTCATAAAAACACCTCCTTTCCTTTAAAACTAGCCAGTTAGAGCCCTAAACCGTTTCGACTTCAAGATGCGATTTATTCACGCAGAATGCGATTTCTGTCACCATCTTTTTATAATTTTCAATTAGCTCTAAGGCGATCTTATCCTCGACATTCTTCCTAATCAAATTTCGCAGATCTCTAGCGGCGTTCTTGCCGCCAAAGGCCTTATTCGCCAGCCATTTTAAAACAGAGTCATTGTAACTCAAAGTGATATTTCGCTCGGCAAGAATGCCAACGTATTCGTCCAGCATAAGCTTTGCAATCTTCTCAAAATCGCTTTTGTCAAGGTCTCTAAACACGATGATTTCGTCGATGCGGCTCAAAAATTCTGGCCGTAAAAAGTCCGACAACGCCTTATGAGCCTTTTCTTTATTGAGCTCGTTCTGAGTCTTTGCAAACCCCACCGCGCTGCTTTTTTTGTCGCTGCCGGCGTTAGAAGTCATCACTATAATCGTGTTCTCAAAGTTAACTTGCCGCCCTTGCGCATCGGTAATCTTGCCCTCATCTAAGATTTGAAGCAAAATATTCAAAACATCCGGATGCGCCTTTTCGATCTCGTCAAAAAGCAGAACAGAGTACGGACGCCGACGCACTTTTTCGGTAATCTGACCGGATTCACTATATCCAACATAGCCGGGGGGCGAGCCGATTATACGAGAAACCGAGTGTTTCTCCATAAACTCAGACATGTCGAGGCGAATGAGCGTCTCGGGGCTATCAAACAGCTCTTGCGACAAAACATTAACAAGCTCGGTCTTGCCCACGCCAGTGGGGCCAACAAAAATAAACGATGCCGGGCGCCTTCTGGGGCTAATTTGCACGCGACTTCTTTTTATCGCCGAAGCAACGGCCTCCACAGCCTCATCTTGACCAATCACTTTGCTCTTTAATTTTTCCTCAATGTTAGCGAGCTTCTTAAGGTCATTCTCCTTTATTTTAGAGGAAGGAATCCCCGTCCAAAGCTCCACAACGTGCGCAACGTCGCTTTCGGTAACGTAGACGCTAAAAGCCTTCTCTGCGATTTTCTCAAGCTCCTGGTTTATCCGAGCAATCTCTGAGCGAACCTTGGCCAACTTTTCATAATCGATGTTATCTGGCTCGCGCGAGGCAATCTCGCATTCGGTAGCGATGAAGCTGTCCAACTGCCGAGACAAAGAATCGTACTTTTCCATAGCAAGATTCTTGAGCGAAGCAAACGCAGCCGATTCGTCCATCAAGTCGATAGCCTTGTCTGGCAAGAAGCGGTCCATTATATAGCGCTCCGACAGAACAACGATTTTCCGGATCAGATTGTCCGAAATGTTGATCCGGTGGTATTTTTCGTAATAAACCTTGATCCCCTTCAAAACCTCAACGGTGCTGTCGATAGAAGGCTCAACAATAGAAACAGGCTGAAAGCGGCGCTCCAACGCGGCGTCTTTCTCAATGTACTTTCGGTATTCCGAGAAAGTGGTGGCACCAATAACCTGGATTTCTCCGCGAGACAACGCCGGTTTTAAGATATTCGCAGCGTTCATAGAGTTACTCTCGGTCTCGCCCGCGCCCACTAGATTGTGCACCTCGTCGATGAACAAAATAATATTTCCAGCTTCTTTAACCTCGTCAATGAGCCCCTTTATCCGGTTCTCAAATTGGCCCCTAAACTGCGTTCCAGCAACCAAAGCAGTCAGGTCTATAAGGTAAATCTCCTTCTTCTTGAGCCGTGTTGGAACTTTGCCCTTGGAGATCAAAATAGCCAAACTCTCGGCAATGGCGGTCTTGCCAACGCCGGGTTCGCCAATTAAGCACGGATTATTTTTTGTGCGACGGCTTAAAATCTGAATAGTCCTAGCAATTTCCTTATCCCTGCCGATTATCTTGTCGAGCTTGTTTTTTCGGGCCTTCTCGGTAAGATTCGAGCAGTAAAGCTCTAGGTACTTCTTTTTACTATTAGCTTTTTTCTTTTTGCTAGAGTCCCGACCAGAAGTGGAGCCACTTACGCTCTCATCTCGGCTATTATTGGGGCTGCTACTAGAAAAAACGTTTTTTATAAAGGGGAGAGCAGCGGCGCTTTCCTCAACAAAATCCTCGTAGCTTGCGAGCTCGTCTTCGCTAAGATTCATAAACTCGTTCATTTGCTCGGCCATAGATTCCATTTCTTCGGCCGAAAAGCCAATCTTGTTCATGATATCGTCAAGAGGCTTAAGCCCGAGCTCCTTAGCGCAAGTCAAGCAAAACCCCTGCGGCTTGGAGTCTTCTTTATCCACCGATATAAAAACCATAGCAGGCCTTTTTTTGCACCGAGAACACAACATAACTCTTTCTCCTCACTAATTAATTTTTGCGGTGTCCATTAACACCAGTAACGTTTAATCTTTTTCTTTTTGATTAGAACCAGAGATATCGTTTATCAACTTTAAGAATATTATAAAATATTTAAACAAAGCAAACAGCATAAAAGCTAAAGTTACAGACAGCAAAGAAATAGAAACAATGGGCCGATTAACGCCCCAAATGGCCTTCAAAGCAACAATAATTATAACAGATACATAAAAGAAGACAGTAGCGACTTTGCCATACCAGCGGGCAGCGGGCGGTTTGACTCCTTTTTTTATTAAGAAGCTTCCGGCAATCAACATAGACAAATCTTTTAAAATCAAGATTACAACAAACGGCACAATCTCTGGAAATTTTATCCCCATACAGATAATAACAGCCGTCAGCGTGAGTTTATCTGCAAGCGGGTCAAGCACCTTGCCAAGCGAAGTTATCTGACCAAAACTTCTGGCAATCATCCCGTCGAACATATCGCTAAATCCAGAGACAATCAGCACAAAAGCAGAGGCCAAATAGTCGTCATTTAAAAAGTATAATACAAAAGGCACAATTATGATTATTCTAGCAAGAGACAGAATGTTTGGAATATTTAGATTTTCTTTTTTTAAAATGTCCATAAAATTAAAATCCCTCACTTTCTGCGTACTTTATGCATTTCAAATTTGATGCGACTTCAAATAATCATTCAGTACATCCACATTTACATTGTATATTGGCTTAAACACTTTTGACTCATCAATAGCAAAGTTGACGTCGTTAACAAGGCCGGCTTTAGGAACAATCAGTAAAACGGACTTAAAAGCGACAACAAAAATAAACATAAAAACAACAAATTTTAATACGCCCATGCATAGCCCCAAAATAGAATCGATAAGTCCAAAAATAGGAATCCGTGGCAACTTAAACGCATACTTAAACAAAAGCCTCAAAACAGTAAAAGTAATAATCGATAAAACCGCGAACATAACTACGGTGATGGCATGAAGAATAGATGGTTTTAACAGGCCTTCTACAACAGCGCTTTTGTCGCCAGGAGAGTGCAAAGCCTTTAAAATGTCGTTTATAGTAATTCCGTAAAAAGTCGATTTATTATAAAAGATGTTTGGGATGCCAGAAACCAGGCCCGCGATATTTTTAGCAGAGTCAATTAAACCTCCGTTTTGAGCCAGAATATCGTTAATCTTGCCAACAAGCCCGCTATGCACGAAGTTTTGATAATAATATTCCGACAAAGAGGGCGCAAACAAATAGGGAACAAGCACGCTAAAAATCATGATGACTAAATCGACAATAGATTTAAAGAATCCTTTTTTAAAACCTGTCCACAAAAAAATTGCGGCTGCAACGACGACTACTAAATCAAAAAACGCACTCATTTTATTTATTTCTCCTCAAGATTTAATTAATACTACTAACGCAATAACATATTATCATAAACGTTAAAAAAATTCAATATATTTGCACAAATTTGTCGAAATCGACATAAAATTAAATTCAATTATGTTAAAATCTTATTTTGTTGACTTCGGTCAAACCCAGAGTATATAGCTCTTTGCCAGAGAACAACCGAATATTTTTGGTGTCAACCCCAACGTCAAAAGAATTTAGCAAGTGGCCCGAAAAATTATAAACATAAACTTTGCCATAGGATAACGCCGCCGATTTATGGTGACTAAAACTCACCGCTTTAACGCTGTGCTCGGTGTGAAAAGATTTTTCTAACTTGCCAGTTTGACCAATAAGCACCATATAGGTGTTGGTGCCGTCTTCGGAGAGAGACAAAGCCAGCAATACGCCATCTTTTTTGTTAACATCAAACCCAACAATATTTCTGTTGTCGTAGGAGTAGTCCTCATGAGACCCACGAGAAGGGCTAATAACGCTCACCAATTTGTCGCCAATAGCCACAACATTGCCGTTTGAGAGATACTCCAGCCGAATAAACAAGTTATCACTATAGTCGAACTTTACCCAAGGCTCTTCGCGGCTATAGTCAAAAACATACACGCTTGAGACAACCGAACCATCCCTAGCCGTGGCGCCACAAACAGCAGCAGAGCGGCCATCCTCGCTAATCGCAACGTTCGTAATATAGTGATTTGCAAAATTATACCTGTAATAAACGCTCCTGCTATCCTTAGAAAAGACCGTCAGCTGCGCCAAAAAGCCCTTTGCCTCGGTAACAACAGCAAAAGTGCCGTAATTCGAAATATCTGCAGAAATTATGTTATAATCGGTACTTGCAGTATGCAAAATCTTGGACTTACTCGTCACTTCTAAATTTTTGCCACCAAGGTCATAGATAATCGCACGGGTGCCGCAGGTTTTTAGCATCGGGTTTTGGTAACTATGCTGTTTTTGCAGCATCTCGCCAGCAGAAGAGTTCAAAGTCGTCAAAGAGAGGTCACTCAGCAAAACAACGTCCTTATCGATAACCTTAAAATTCTCGCAAATAAGCTTAGTTCCGTTTATTTTGCGAGGAAATCCCGGACCAAACGAGGACTCAGCAAAAGAATCCGCAAAGAAAGTGCCGATGTAATCCGGCGAGAATTTTTCCCGATTAACGAAAATGATAACAGAAGAAAAGCTCAAAAGCAAAATAATAAAAACTTTGACAAATTTTTGGGGAATTTTGTCAACAAAAATTTTAATGTATTCTACAAATTTTAAGCAAAAATTTGTAGCTTGTCCCAAATAAAGGGTCAGCTGTTTGCAAAGATTTTTAAAGCGATTCTTATTTGCAGCGCCATTAGAAGATTTGCGCATAGTGAAAATCCCCCCAAAACAAGCTAGGCCAATTTTGACGCTAGCGTTTCCCTTCGCCAAGCTTAAGGCCCAGATTTATATTATCATCGTAAAAAACCTTATTCAAGTATAGCCCGTGGGCAACCGCCGTCGGCCCAGCAAGAGCGCGGTCCTTGGCCTCGATGATATCGCGTATTTGGCCCGGAGCGATCTTGCCCATAGAAACGTGCAGCAGGGTGCCGACCATAATCCTCACCATGTTATACAAAAAGCCATCCGCCGCGACTTTTACGGTAACCAGCCCATCGGGACTCCCATCTATGCTAAAGCTATTTACCGTGCGGACCATGTTTTCGGGATTTCTGCTGTCAAAAGTGCAAAAAGACGTAAAATCGTGCGTGCCGATAAAATTCTGCCCAGCCGACCGCAACTTTTCTAAGTCCAGAGGGTACCAACAGTGAAAGGCCCTGCCCACCAAAAAAGGGGTCCGAACCCGGCGGTTCCAGATTTTATAAATATATTCCTTCCCAACGCAAGAGTAGCGGGCGTGAAAGTC
This sequence comes from uncultured Eubacteriales bacterium, assembly GCA_948968885.1. Classification (GTDB taxonomy): domain Bacteria; phylum Bacillota; class Clostridia; order Oscillospirales; family Acutalibacteraceae; genus CAG-557. The sequence continues at coordinate 7,719 of CAREUR010000013.1, forward strand.
TAAAGGAACCTCCATAGCCGAATTGACGGCGATGTCTGCGGGTAAAAATCTATTCATGGCCATTTGTAGGCGTTCGCAGGGGATATCCGAATTAACCTTAACGCTGACGCAATACATGTTCGCGTGCACGCCGGAATCCGTCCTGCTGCAGCCCTTTATGCCGCAATTTTCATTTAAAATTCCAAAAAGAGCGTCCTGAAAAACCTCTTGCACCGAGACAGCATTCCTTTGAATCTGCCAGCCGTGGTACCTAGAGCCATCGTAGCAAATCGAGAGTAGCAAATTCCTCATAAATGCACCGCCAAAGCCCAAAAGTTGCTCCAAAGAACGAGCAAAAATACCGCCACAACTGCAAATATAGCCAAAACGTCGTTTGAGCAGATGTGCAAAACCTTCATTTTAGTGCGACCGTCTCCGCCGTTGTAGCATCTGCATTCCATAGCCAATGCCAAGTCAAAAGCCCGCCGAAACGAGGCGACCAAAAGCGGCACCAATATAGGCACCAGAGCCTTTATCCGCTTTAAAGCGTTGCCGGATTCCATGTCCGCGCCGCGAGCCTTTTGCGCATCGATGATTTTGTCCGTTTCCTCCAAAAGAGTGGGGATAAACCGCAGCGCAATGGCCATCATCATAGCCAGCTCGTGCGTTTTTATTTTGAACACGGACAATGGCTTCAAAATCCGCTCCAGCGCGTCCGTTAAGTCAGTGGGGGAGGTGGTGAAGGTGAGCAGCGAGCTTATCAAAATCAGCATCACCAATCGGCAAGCCACAAAGACGCTGTTATCGAACCCGCCTTTTGTGATCGCGACGGGCCCGATTTGAAAGAGCAGCGGTCCTTTGGCGTAAAATATGTTTAAAACGCTTGTGAACACGACGATGAACAGGATGACCTTCATGTTTTTGAAGTAATTTTTGAACGAGACTTTTGCAAAGGCCATAAAGACGAAGATGGCCGCGAGGTTGGTAAGAAGCGCGAGGTAATTGTTTGCCAAAAAAACGGTTACCAGCAGAACGACCACGAGCACGATTTTGACGCGCGGGTCGAGCCTATGTACCAACGAATTTCCAGGAAAGAAGCGGCCTAGCGCAATGTTACTTAACAAAATTCCTCACCCATTTTATACAAATTTTAGCAATTCAGTGACGGCATCATCCACAGTCAAAACCTTATCGTTCAAGTCAGGAATGGCACCCGCCTTAAGCTTAGCCATGATGGAGCATATCTGCGGGACTTTTAGCCCAGCCTCATTTAATACTTTATCACAACCAAAGACATTCCCAGCAGAGTCGAACATAACCAAGTTTCCATTGCTCAAAACGACGATTCTGTCGGAATATTTAGCGATATCTTCCATGCGGTGGGAAATAAGTATGATAGTTTTATCTTTTTCCTTGTGATACTGGTAAAGCTGCTCCAACAGCGACTCGCGTGCGCAGGGGTCAAGCCCTACGGTGGGTTCGTCCAAAACCAAGACTTCGGGGTCCATCGACAACACCCCAGCAATGGCGACTTTTCGCTTTTCGCCGCCAGACAAGTCAAACGGCGACTTCTGCAACAAGTTTAAATCCAAATTCACGAATTTGCAAGCCGCCAAGACCTTTTCTTTGACGTCAGCTTCGCACAAACCCATGTTTTTGGGGCCAAAGGCGATGTCATTATAGACGGTGTCCTCAAACAGCTGATATTCCGGGTACTGAAACACCAGGCCGACTTTGAATCGCACCTCTCTAGCAAATTCAGGAGTTGTCTGGGAGTTTTGCCAAATATCGACTCCGTCCAAAAGTACAGCGCCAGAAGTAGGCTTTAAAAGTGCGTTGAGCTGCTTAGCAAATGTGGACTTCCCAGACCCAGTGGGCCCGATCAAGCCGATGAACTCGCCTTTTTCTATGGATAAATTGATGCAATTTAAGGCCCGCTTAGGCGTGCCGGCGCCGGTAGAGTAGACATATGTCAAGTCTTTCACTTCGATCTGAGACATCGCAAAATCCTCCTAAAACTCAAGAATGCCGGGAAAAACGTGTTAGCAAATCAACGGCGTATGGCATTAACACTGAAACATTGAGCTAAAACATCAACGCATTCGGTCTCATTTAGCGCAAAAGAGGGAACGTTAGCCCCGTGCGCCTTCAGTTTTTGAAGAAGCTCAACAGATTGCGGAATCGACAGTTGGCACTTTTTTAAAAAATCGACATCAGAAAAAATACTCAAAGGCGCGCCTATTCTAGCAATTTTGCCTTTGCTCATCACAACAATCCGGTCAGAATCGGTGGCCTCGTCCATATAATGCGTTATCAGCACGATTGTAATGCCGCATTCCTTGTTTAGCTTTTTTATAACACGCATGACTTCTTCGCGCCCAACGGGATCCAGCATCGCAGTGGGCTCATCAAGCACAAGACATGAAGGCCTCATAGCGATGATCCCAGCGATGGCGACCCTCTGTTTTTGCCCGCCAGACAAATTATAAATGGCGTCCTTCCGGCAATCATACATATCCACGGCACGCAAAGCATCATCCACACGGGCACGGATCTCCTCCGGGGCAATCCCCAAATTTTCCGGCCCAAAAGCAACGTCATCCTCCACAATGCTCGCCACAATCTGATTATCGGGGTTCTGAAAAACCAGCCCCACGGTGCTGCGAATATCGTAAAGCCGCGAAGAATCCTTGGTGTTAATCCCTCTCACAAAAACGTCGCCAGCCGTGGGCGTAAGCATCGCGTTTAGATGCTTTGCCAGGGTGGACTTCCCGCTGCCGTTGTGCCCCAGAATCGTCAAAAATTCGCCTTGTTTAATTTCTAAATTCACGCCATCCAAAATGTTAATTTTACGGCCGCCATCGGTCTCTTCGTAGCTAAATTCCAAATCGACAATATCAATAAATTTCTCCATAAAATAAAAATCTCCAATTCACGCGCGCCGCCAAATGGCGGTGGAACCACACGGCAAAACAATATCCTGAGCGGTAACCGGCAGGCCGATTTCATCGGCGAAAACCGCTCCGCCAAAAGTCTTTTTAAAAGTCAGACTCAGCATGCATTGCATAACAGGGGGCGAAAGCCCCGTCGTGTAAGAGTTCAAGACAAAAAACTGAGCCTCTTCCGACAAAATCTTGCAACATAAGTTTAAAAGAAAAAAAATTTGATCCTCAAGCTTCCAAACTTCGCCGCCAGGACCGCGTCCATAAGAAGGTGGATCCATAACAATCCCATCATATCGGTTACCACGGCGAATCTCCTTTTGCACAAACTTTACGCAATCATCCACAATCCAGCGCACAGGTTTGCTTGAAAGCCCCGAAGCACAGGCGTTTTCCCTCGCCCAACTGACCATCCCTTTAGAAGCGTCCACGTGGCAAACATTCGCGCCAGCTGCAGCCGCAGCCAACGTCGCAGCACCAGTGTATCCAAACAAGTTGAGTATCTTAAACGGCTGATTTTGCGCGCGAATCTGGTCAGAAATAAAGTCCCAGTTGGTGGCCTGCTCCGGGAAAATCCCAGTATGCTTAAAGCCCATCGTCTTTAAATTAAACCGCAAGCCCTTATAGCCGATATCCCAAACCGCCGGGACTTTTTTTAAGGCTTGCCAATGCCCGCCACCAGAGTGAGAACGATGATAAACAGCATGAGCACTACGCCAAAGAGGATGTTCCCTCGGGGTATCCCAGATAATTTGCGGATCCGGCCGAATCAAAACAACATCGCCCCAGCGTTCAAGCCGCTCGCCATCAGATGTATCGATCAGCTCAAAATCAGTCCAACAACTAGAAACTCTCAAATTAAAACTCCTTTAAGAAAGCCGTTTTCGCACCAGATCAGCAACCTCGTTTGCCAAAACGGTAATCCTATCCAAATTTTCGCCCTCCAGCATAATGCGAATCAACGGCTCCGTGCCCGAAACCCGAACAAGAATCCGCCCCCGGCCGCACGTATCAGCATTGCCAGACTCAAACTTCGCGCTAACGCGGTCAATAGCGCTCTTAATCTCTTCGTCGGTGTGAAACTTCAGCTTGCCCAAATTGTCCACCTTAACGTTTAGCATGACCTGAGGGAGCTTCTTCATGACGCCGGCGAGCTCCGAAAGCTTTTTGCCGCTACGTTTTAATATGCTCAAAAGCTGAACAGCCGTCAACTGCCCGTCGCCCGTAGTAGAGTGGTCAAGAAAAATAACATGCCCGGACTGCTCACCGCCAAAATTATAGCCATTCTTGAGCATCTCTTCCAGAACGTACCTGTCGCCAACGCGCGTGGCAATAAACTTCAACTGATTTCCGCAGCAAAAGTGGTTAAACCCAATGTTAGTCATGACCGTGCCCACCACGGTGCCCTTGGCAAGCTTGCGCTGCTTGTTCAAAGACATCGCGCAAATAGCCATAATGAAGTCCCCGTCAACAATGTTGCCAAGCTCATCAACCGCCAGGCACCGATCCGCGTCGCCATCAAATGCAATCCCAGCGTCCAAGCCATTCTCTTTAACAAAGCGCGCCAAGCCCTCCATATGCATGGACCCGCAATTTTTATTTATGTTAGTCCCATTAGGCCGGCAGTTTTTAATGGTACACTCAACGCCAAGCCGAGTAAACAGCCTTTTCGCCGTTCGAGAAGCCGCGCCGTTAGCACAGTCAAAAGCAACCCCCAAGCCCGTCAAATCGGCGTCAATAGTCGAAGCAATATGCTCAATATAATCGTCAATTGCGCGGTCGGCGTTAGTCCGGGTGCCCAAATTAGCGTACTTAACCTCAGAAACGTCGATAGGCACGTCGTTGAGCACGATTTTTTCGATAACAGCCTCGATCTTGTCCAGTAGTTTGTAGCCGTTTTCGCCAAATATTTTAATCCCGTTAAACTCAAAAGAATTATGCGAGGCAGAGATCATAATCCCAGCATTTGCGCGGTATTTCCTAACCAAAAAAGCGATCGCCGGCGTAGGAATAACCCCCAAACAAACAACGTCCACGCCAACAGAGCAAATTCCGGCAACCAGAGCCCCCTCAAGAACATCACACGAAAGCCGAGTATCCTTACCAATTAGAATTTTTGCCTTGCCCGGCGTGTTCTTAACCAAAACACGAGCCGCCGCTTTGCCGATTTTCATCGCAATCTCAGCAGTTAATTCAACGTTAGCAATGCCACGAACGCCGTCAGTTCCAAAAAGCTTACCCATAAAAAGTCAAACTCTCCCCAAACTAGTAGTAATTATTCAACAGGCTCAAGACCCAAATGCAGATATGCCGCCCGATTGGTAACTCGCCCCCTCGGCGTACGGCTAATAAATCCGATCTGCATCAAATAAGGTTCGTAAATATCCTCAATGGTAACGGATTCTTCGCCAATAGCAGCAGCCAAAGTCTCGACTCCAACGGGCCCGCCGTTATAAAACTCAATCATCGCTTTGAGCATACGTCTGTCGTTAGCGTCAAGCCCCAATTCATCGATCTCAAGCTTATCTAGTGCCACTCTAGCCGTGCTAAAATCGATCTCCTCACGGTTTTGCACCAAAGCAAAGTCCCGAACCCTGCGCAAAAGCCGGTTCGCAATCCGGGGCGTCCCGCGCGAGCGAGATGCAATCTCAATAGCGCCCTCGTTGTCGATATTTATGCCAAGAATAGTAGCACTCCGCCGAATAATCTTAGCAAGCTCCTGCGAGGAGTACATCTCCAGCCGCAGAACCACGCCAAATCTGTCACGCAGAGGAGCCGAAAGTTGCCCAGCGCGGGTGGTGGCGCCAACCAAAGTAAACCGAGGCAGCGACAAATGGTACGAAGTCGCCATCTGGCCCTTGCCCGTGATGATATCTATCGAAAAGTCCTCCATGGCGGGGTACAAAATCTCCTCCACAGCGCGGGGCAGCCGATGAATCTCGTCAATAAATAAAACATCGCCTTCGTTCAAATTAGTAAGAATCGCGGCCAAATCGCCGGACTTTTCAATCGCCGGGCCAGAAGTAATCTTAAAATTCACGTTCATTTCGTTAGCAATAATCCCAGATAAAGTTGTCTTCCCAAGGCCAGGAGGCCCATACAAAAGCACGTGATCAAGCGGTTCTTTGCGAATTTTAGCGGCCTTAATAAAAACCGACAAATTCTCCTTAACTTTATCCTGCCCCACATATTCGGCCAAAGTCCGAGGGCGCAGAGGATTTTCCACCTCGAAATCTTCGGGCGTTTCCTCCGGGTCCAAAATTCTGTTTTCAAAATCAAATTCCAACGGTTATATCCCCCCAGCCATGGATTTTAGCGCGTTTTTGATCAACTCTTCAACCGAAAGTGACTCGTCAAATTTAGAAACAGCCTCCAAAGCTTCAACTCGAGAATACCCCAAAACAGAAAGCGCATCAATAGCGGCAGCCGAGTTCCCAAAAGCTACCCGACTAGCAGCCAAAGGCGGATTCTTCGAGCTTACCTGCGCCAAAGAACTAGCAACCTTGTCCTTAAGCTCCAAAATGATCCTCTGCGCCAGTTTATTGCCAACACCAGGCGCCAAAGTCAAAAGCTTACAGTCTCCAGAAGAAATAGCTGCAACAACCTGCGCAGCCGACAAAGTGGACAAAATAGCAATGCCAACCTTAGCCCCAACGCCAGAAACAGAAGTAAGCAGCTTAAAGCAGTTTAACTCACTGAGACTAAAAAAGCCAAAAAGCTCCATAGCGTCCTCTCGCACATTTAAATGCGTGTATATAAAGACTTCTTCGCCAATAGCAGGCAGTTCATTTAAAGTATTCTGCGTAACATTGCACTTATAGCCAACTCCAGCACATTCAATAGCCACGCTCAAGCCATCAACAGCAATCAACTTTCCCCTAAGGCTGTAAAACATTATATGTATAACTCCTTTTTAACATGCTAGCCCTCAAGCCGGTTCCGCAAGCCTGCGCGTGACAAATCGCCACAGCCAAAGCGTCGGCAGTATCGTCAAGCTTGGGCATTTTTTCTAAACAAAGCAACCGTTTAGTCATCTTCATAACCTGGGCCTTTTTAGCTTTGCCATACCCCGTAACAACAGTTTTAATCTGCAAAGGGGTATACTCAAAAATGGGAACATTCAAATTCCGTGCGCTAAGCAAAATTACACCGCGTGCCTGAGCCACATCAATAGCGGTTTTGCGGTTATTCTGAAAATAAAGTCGCTCAATAGCAACAACATCGGGCCGAACCTTTAGCAAAAGTTCATTCATATCGCAAGATATTTTAAACAATCGGTCACAAAAAGGTGCAGTACTTTCGGTTAAAATAGAGCCATAGCACAAAGGCAAAAACTTATTATTAGGCCCAGCAGAGATAGCACCATACCCAACAATAGCGTAGCCAGGGTCAATCCCGAGTATTTTCACAATTATGTAACTCCCTTTTAAAAACTAAAAAAAGAATATAAAATTTAAAATAAATTATATCACAAAACCCCAACAAGAGCAACAAATCTAAAACGGAATAAAAACATTAACAAGCAGGCTGCAAAAGGAGCCCAAAACGGCTCCGACCAAAACGTCTGTAAGATAATGAACCCGCAAATAAACGCGAGAAAATCCAATCAAAAAAGCCAAAACAAAAGCAGGAATTGATATAATGCCAAAGCAAGAAGCCAGCATGCAAGAGGCCGCAAAAGAAGAAGAAGTGTGTCCCGAAGGAAAAGAATAAGTGATAGGTTCCTTAATGAGCATTTCCTCCTGCAATAAAAATTTAGAAGGCCGAACCCTCGCCACAATATGCTTAATCAAAACTTCGCCCAAAAATCCGCTCAACAATAAAGCCAAAATAATCTTAACGCCAACGTTGCGGTATCCGCGGTTAAACAAAAGAGGCACAGCAACAGCAAACCAAACCATTCCATTATTGCCCAGCTTGGTCACAATTACCATAAATTTATTAAGATTATCTCTATGCAATTTTTTGACGTTCACAACGACCTTATCGTCCATATTTTTTAATTTACTTAACATTTTAAAAATATCACCAAAACCTTTTTTAAAATTATACTATAAAAAATCAAAAAATAACATTAACAACCAAAAAAATAATTAAAATCAAGAAGTGTACACCCCAAAAATCATGCGTGTACACTTAAACTCATGTAATCAAATGTAATCAAATTATTTTTTGGTTTTTGATTTTGACTTTGCGTCAGATTTTTTACCATCCTCGTTAGTAAGATATTCTTTGCAAGCGGCGATCAGCTTTTCTTTCTCTTTAGTAACAGTCGGATATTTCGGATTAATATCGTTCAAAGTATTAACCAAAATCTCAGAGAAAAAGAATCTAGCAAACCATTTTTTGTCCGCCGGAACAACATACCAAGGCGCATACGGCGTGCTAGTTTTATTTATAGCCGCTTCAAATGCCTTCATATAATCGTCCCAATATTGCCGCTCCTTCACGTCAGAATCCGACAATTTCCAGTTTTTGTTTTTCTCGTCAATTCTTTTAAGAAACCGACGTTTTTGTTCATCCCGAGATATATTAAGGAAAAATTTTAGCACACGAATGCCGTTTTGCCATAAATATTTTTCAAAATTAGCGATTTGCTCATAGCGTTCGTCAAAAATCTTCGGAGTTTTGCATCTGCTAGGTAAATTCTGATTTTTATAAAGCTCATGCACCCGAGCAACCAGGACGTCTTCATAATACGACCGGTTAAAAATCCCTATTTTGCCGCGTTCCGGAAGATTCTTAATGCATCTCCACAAGTAGTCATGAGCCAGCTCCTCGCTAGAAGGCGATTTAAAATTGCTAACCTGCACTCCCTGCGGGTTAAGACCAGACATAACATGCTTTATGGCGCCATCCTTGCCGCCAGCGTCCATAGCCTGCAAAATAACCAAGATAGCCTCGCTACCCTGCGCATAGAATCTATCCTGCATAATTCCAAGCTTCTTAAGGTTCAAAAGGCTAGACTCAAGCACCATTTCCCTGTCGGTAGTCAAATGCTTGGCTTTGGTATCGAACCCGTTAATTTTAAACTTTTTCGTCCCGTCAAATTTGTACTCATCCAGTTTCATAATTTTACCCCCTTCTTATAATACTGATATTTTACCACAATAATTTCAAGAAGTCAAGATAAATTTAATACAAATTTAACAAAGAATAAGTTTAACAATAAGTTTTTCTAGCAAAATCTTAGGGTCCATGCGAGAACTTTTGAGCATGACGTCGGTTTTTGTCAGCAAGTCGATGCAAACCCGCAAAGATTTCTTCAAATTCGCGTTATACCTTAGCTGCGCCTGTGCGCTTTCTAGCCGGAACATCTTTCGTTTGTAGTCAAAAATTTCAGCAACATCCTGAATGCTCCTTCCGCTTTGTAAGGCCGCGTTCACGCGATACATGTCGATATAATTAGAAGCCATGACGGACAAAACGGCGATAGGTTCCTCTTTTTTAAAGAGCAGAATGTCCAAAATCTCAAATGCGCGGTCGCAATTCTTCGCCATGATGGCTTTAGTCAGCTCAAAAACGTTTGCCTCAAAGTTACAAACCACGATTTCATCGATGATCTGCGAGGTGATCTCAGCTCCGTTCGCATAGGCACAGAGCTTTTCAATATCGTTTTTAAGGACCAGCAAGTTATTTCCGCATTTATCGATAATAAGTTGCGCGTTTTTTTCACAAAGCTTGCAAGATAATTTTTCGGCCCATTTTATGATTTGTCGTTGCAATTTGGGCTTGCTAAGCGCCTGCAGATTCAAAATCTCGCCATATTTTTCAAAAAATTTGACAAAAGAGGAAAATCTAGAAGACCGCTTCAAATCTAAATTTAAGTTAGGAAAACTTATTATCAAAACGGTGGTTTCGGGGATATCGGCGATAATCTCCTTTAGCTTTTTGACTGTGTCTAGAGGTTCCTTCTCAAGATTTAAGTCAAATATCCGCACACACTTAAAAGGAGCCATCAAGGGCAGAGCCTCAACCGCGCTGTTTAGGGCATCTATGTCAAGATCCGAAGACGAAAAATTCTGCAGGTTAAAAGAATTATTGCACCTGCCCGGCAAAATTTTATCCGTAAGCAGCCGCGTGTAGTGGCCTACAAGATATTTTTCTTCCCCGTAAATAAAATATGCGTTTTTAAAGTTGCTTGACTTAACCTGCGTGGCAAAGTCGGACTCCGTTATAGTCGGCAAATTATACCATCCTCTTTATGGAAATATTTTTCGAATGCGTAAAATCAAAAACAATATCGCCGTCACCAGCAGTAGCAAGGGGCAAACGGCGGTCTTTGGCCAAATTGTTCACAAAGACAGAAGCGGCATTTGCATTAGCGCAAATAACCCCGTACGAACTCGCAACAAGGCTAGAGTTCTCGAGGTTTCCGCTATATGCCAAAATGTCACAGAATTTATATTTATCGCCCAGAAGCTTAGCATCGCCGCCAGACGGGAGAATCAGCAGATTCACGTCATTAACCGACAAGTAAATATAGCCGTGGTCATCGATGTTCATAACCGTGATTTTCACGTTATCCCAAAGATCAATTTTGGCGATATCATTGAAAGGGACGGTGTTCATGCTTTCAAAAACGGTGTGCTCCAGCTTATCGTTGAGGACGTCGCCGTCATTTTGCATCAAAACGTAGTAGGGACGGAACTTCTTTATCAGATCATTCGCGTAGCTTGCCGTAGCGTCTTGAAGGTCGCTCAGCAGTATGTAATCGAGGCTCTTAACATTCAGGTTGGTCAAATAATTTTGCACTCTAGAAGAGCGGATAGAATCGCCGCCGCAAGCCAAAACCGCAGCGCGACCGTTTTTTGAGATAACCGCAGAACACCCTGCGCCGGTGTCCAAAAAGGCCAGATGCGTCACGTTTCGGTCGAAAAGCTGGTAGGAAAGAATTCCAACGAACAGAATTATAACCGACAAAATGGCAGACAGCTTTAAAAGCCGGTATTCCTTGCATAATAGCAAAGCCAGCGCGAACAAAACGCAGCAGGAAGCGAACCAGAATAGGATCATGGGCTGGCGGGTTGCAACGGACGCAAACGGGATTTTTGCGAGTAAATCGGCACAAAAAGTGATATAATTCATCAAAACTCCCGAGAAAAGTGCCAAAGGCTTGACGATGAGCTCAAGGAATGGCACAAAATATAGGACGGCAGCGAACAAAGTGAGGATCATCATCAGCATGGTGGGCATGACGATCAAAATGTTCGAGAAAACGCTGATGAGTGAGATTCTGCCAAAGCTCAGCATAGTTATGGGCAATGTGGCGATGGTTGCGCACAGCGTGACGGAGACCATTCCCGCGACGCTATCTGTAACCTTTGAGCTGCAATTTACCCGCGCAAACAGGGCCTTGATTTTTTCTTCAAAATATCCTTCAAACAGGATGATCCCGAGCGTTGCAAAGACAGAGAGCAACAAGCCCGTGTCTCCGGCGGCGAATGGGTTAACGACCGAAAGCAAAAGAGTCGCAAACCCCAGCGAGTTGAGGGAATCGGACTTTGCGTAGAAGAATTTGCCAAGATAAAACATGATGAGCATGATGCCCGCGCGAGAGACCGACGCTGAGAAGCCCGTGATGGCCATGAACGCAAGCAGGGTCAGGCAAGTGAGCAAATATACAAAGCGTTTAGAAAGCCGGGTGGCGCTCAAAAGCATAAAGACGACGGCCGCGATGACTGACGTGTGCAAACCAGAAACCGCCAGAATGTGCGATACGCCTACCTCCTTAAAGTTAGACTTTATGTCGTCGTCCATAAAATATTTGTCGCCAAGCAAGACTCCAACTGCAACAGAAGCGTGCTCTTTGGGTAAGATTGTCCGCACAGCCTCAATGAGAGCCTGCTTAACCTTCAAAAAGTAGTAATATAGCGGTTTGTTCGGGTCCTCCTCCAGCTGGCAGCCCTCGTACTCGTAAAGATACGACGAAATATGTATCCCTTTGGCCGCGTAATAGGACTTGGAAGAGAATCCGCCGCTATCTGTGGGCAAAAACATATGTACCTTGCCAGAAACTCTGTCGTACAAATCCACATCCAACGGTGTAGACATTGACATCCGCAATTTTATTTTTTGAGGAGCGCCGTCATAGTCGACTTTATCCGTCTCAAAAACGTAATAATACCGATTGTAGGCGCTATATGGAATTTCGCAAATCCGGCCAGAGACGTAGACATCCTGTCCGTCCAGCTGCTCAATGGGCGCAACCTTGACGTAAGTAAAGGCGCTGTACATGCCAAAGGCCAAAGTAACCGTGAAAAGGGCGATTGGCAAAACTTTTGCCCGCCGAAGCGGCGCAATAGCTAAAGAAACCAAAAATAAGATGAAAAAACCAATCGCCATGATTTTGGCAAATTCGGCGTCAAAATAGGTGGCCGCAACGAGTGCCGCCAAATACGCAAACCCGACGGTCGCCATTGGTCTCTTCATGAAAGCAGCTCCTTTCGCGGTCATATCGGGATTTTTAGCCCGCTGGCCAATTCATTTTTCTGCCACCCATCAAATGAAAATGCAGGTGAGGCACGGTCTGGCCGCCATCTTCGCCACAATTATTTACAATCCGGTAGCCGTTCTCTAACCTCAGCTCCTTAGCGATTTTAGAAGCCACCATAAAGATTTTTCCGATAATATTCGTATCGTTATCGGAAATCTGATCGGCACTTTGAATGTGCTTTTTAGGGATAATCAGCACGTGAACGGGCGCCTGAGGGTCAAGATCGTTAAAAGCGACGATTTGACCGTCCTCATAAACTTTTTTGCTCGAAATTTCATTGCTCGCAATTTTGCAAAAAACACAATCCATAGCACAAAACCTCCAAATTAAACGGTCATAAACCGCATTGTTACGTCATTTTTTCAACATATCACTAATCAAATCATAAGCCGAATTCAAAGCCACATCGATTTTAGAAACATTCTTGATGCCCGCCATGGCCATCTCTTTGCGTCCGCCGCCGTTTCCATCGGTCAGTTGAGCAATCTCCTTAACCAAAACTCCCGCGTTAATGCCATTTTCTATAGCAGTCTTGCCAACACTTGCGATAATATTGGACTTTTCTGCACCAACACTGGCCAAAACAACCACCGCGTTCGCAATTTTAGACTTTAAATCATCGCAAATAAGCTTTAACTCGCCAACTTCCATGTTATCAAGCCGGGACACAATGACCTTGAGTCCGCCAATATCCTTAGCGCAGTCGAGCAGATTATTCACCTTAAACACGGCTAGCTCCGAAGCCAGCTTGGAAATGGTTTTATCTTTGTTTTTAAGTTCCTCCACCAAGTGAGCGCATTCTGACGCGAGTTCGGCCTGTTGATTAACCTTCAAAACCTGCTGGCATTCGCTCAAGATGGCTGTTTTATCGTGCAAAAGGCGCAAAACGCCCACAGAAGTTACCGCTTCTATGCGCCGGACGCCAGAAGCCACCGAGCTTTCGGAGAGAACCTTGAACAGTCCCACCTGAGCGGTGTTATTAACGTGAGTTCCGCCGCAAAGCTCCAGCGAAAAGTCGCCAATTTTAATGACACGCACAACTCTTCCATATTTTTCGCCAAATAAAGCCATAGCACCCATCTTTTTGGCCTCCACAATGGGCATTTCTCGAACCACAACCTCATCCGAGCGCAAAATTTCGTCGTTTATAAGCGTTTCAATCTGTTGCAATTCTGAAGAAGTCAAAGCAGAAAAGTGCGTAAAATCAAACCGCAATCGGTTTTCATTAACGAGCTGGCCTGCTTGCTCAACGTGTGAGCCCAGAACCTTCCTCAAAGCGGCCTGCAAAAGATGTGCTGCAGTGTGGTTTCGCCTGATTTTTTCTCGCTTAGCGGCATCAACACAAACCTCGATTTTATCGCCAACGTGAAGGATTCCTTGCAAAATCTTAGCGCGATGAAAGTAGATTCCAGCGGCGTTTTTGACTGTATCAATGATGGCCGCCCTAGCGTCGCCAAGTATCAGTGCGCCAGAATCACCAACTTGACCGCCACCTTGTGCATAAAAGGGAGTCTCGTCCAAGATTATATAGACCTCATCGCCACTAGCGGCAGAGTCCACAAATTCGCCGCCTTTTATTATCTTTAGAATGGCAGTCCGAGTGCTTAAAGCATCGTATCCAACGAAGCTAGTCGGCGCAATGCCGCCAAAGTTCAAGTTGTCATTTGCCCAGGCCTGTGTTTCTGCGCTAGATCGAGCCTTACGAGCCTTATTTTTTTGCTCAAGAAGCAACTCATCAAAGCGAGCCTCGTCAACAGTCATGCCGCGTTCAGCCAAGATTTCTTTCGTCAAGTCAATAGGGAAGCCAAAAGTGTCGTTAAGCTTAAAGGCAGCTTCGCCAGAAAGCACCGACCCATCAGCTTTTGCGACCATATCATTTAAAAGATCCAAGCCCTGATCAATTGTCTTGGCGAAATTTTCTTCCTCAACCTGTATCATCTTTTTGATAAAGCCCTGTTTCTGCGCGAGCTCGGGGTAAGCTTGCTGATTTTCCTTAATCACAGTCTCGCATAAGTCTGACAAAAAAGTTCCGCGAATGCCAAAAATCCGACCATGACGGGCAGCACGACGCAGAAGCCGACGCAAAACGTAGCCACGACCTTCATTGGAAGGCATAACGCCGTCGCCGATCAAAAAGGTAACGCTTCGAATATGATCGGTGATAACCCGCAAAGAAACGTCATTTTTAGCATCGTCACCATACTTAACGCCAGATATTCTGCAAACATGCTGCATAATATTTTGCACGCTGTCAACGAGAAACAGGTTGTCCACGCCCTGCATAATGCAAGCTAAGCGCTCCAGGCCCATTCCAGTGTCGATGTTGGGGTGATCCAGCCGAGAATAATTGTTGTTCCCGTCATTCTCAAACTGAGTAAACACCAAGTTCCAAAATTCAATGTACCGATCGCAGTCGCAGCCCACTTTGCAGTCTGGAGAGCTGCAACCATAGGCTTCGCCGCGGTCGAAATAAAGCTCCGAGCAAGGCCCACAGGGGCCGGCGCCGTGTTCCCAAAAGTTATCCGCTTTACCCAAACGGACAATATGATCCGGCGCCACGCCAACGTTTTTCGTCCAGATTTCAAAGGCCTCGTTGTCCTCCTCATAAATAGAAACCCAGATTCTATCGATAGGCAGCTCCAAAACCTTGGTGCAAAACTCCCAAGCCCAAGCCGTCGCCTCGGGTTTAAAGTAGTCTCCAAAAGAAAAGTTGCCCAACATCTCGAAAAAAGTGCCGTGCCGCGCAGTAATCCCAACGCGCTCAATGTCGGGCGTGCGGATGCACTTTTGGCACGTCGTAACTCGCTTACAAGGCGGAGTAACCTCGCCGGTAAAATACTTCTTCATCGGCGCCATACCGGAGTTTATAAGCAACAAACTGTTGTCGTTTTGAGGAACCAAGGAGAAGCTCTCCAACTTAAGGTGCCCTTTCGACTCAAAAAAAGACGTAAACATCTCGCGCAATTCGTTAAGACCCGTCCACTTCACGTTTCTCTCACATCCAATAAAAATATCAAATAAAATAAAAGGCGACAAAACTAGATTTTTGCTACAGATTAATTATATTCTCGCGCCGAAAAAAAGTCAATTAACCAGCCTGGCAAAGAGGTTAAAGGAACTTATCCCGCGGTGCGCCTGGGTCTAGATCGATTGGGTGCCGCAGTTGCAGGATGGTTACTGGCAGCAGAATTGGTCGTAGTGCGTTGAGCAGCATTATTATCTCTTGTCCGATTAGTGGCCGTGCGTTGTGTAGAAGCTGTGCTGCTAGCAGATGTGGTTTGCGCAGAAGTTTGAGCATTTTGATGGGTCGCGGGAGTGCGGACCCTTGCCGTGCTGTATGAGCTTTCTTTAACGGAGTCCTCGTAGATAAACTTAGCCAATTCGTAGCGGGCTTTGATTAGATCGTCTATAACCAGCACAGCGGCGCCATTTATATTCTGGCCGCTAAAGTTGCCGTCCTGAGGAATCCGGAACTCAACAAACTCGTACTGCAAGTATTTTAGCGCGTTTTTGCCCAGAGTTATAATTTCGCTTTTCTTAAGATTCGTCCTAACGTAGGGGCCGGCCTTCTCGATAACGGCCAAAATCTGCGGCAAACTGCTAGATTTAAATTTGTTAATCAGCAAAGAGATAACGCGACGCTGCCGGAAAGTTCGAGCGTAATCGTCGTGAAGCCCCTCGGCAGTAGACACCTTGCGACTTCTAGCATATTGCAAGGACTGAGCACCGTTCAAATGATGCATCCCGTCGACTTCCTTAAGCAAAGGCGACTTAAACGGCTTGATGCCACCTTGGATGAAGGCGCTATCCAGCTCCAAGAGGAGCCGGTTTATGTGATGCGCCTCTTTTGCGGTAATCTCCATATCCAAGCCGCCGATGATGTCGATAATGTCCCTAAAGCCCTCAAAATCGACCGTGCAAAAGCGATCAATCTTTATCCCAAAATTCTGTTCAATGGTTTTAATCGCCAAACTCTCGCCACCAAGCGCAATAGCGGCGTTAATCCGGTTGTCTTTGTAGCCCGGGATATGCACCCAAAGGTCGCGCATCAACGACGTCAGCTTAATCTTTTTGTGGCGGCTATCGAGCGACAAAATCAAAATAGAGTCGCTTCGACTATGAACGTCCGACTCCTCGTGCCGATCCACACCAAAAAGAGCAACATTCAAAATCATCGGGTCGCAAGCAGAACTCGCAACGTATTCGCTTCCGCCGTCTTGAATGGGCTGATAATTGAGCGAATCCAGCATCCTGTAAGTATAAATCATCGCGCCGCCAATAAGCCCCACAACGGCCGAAAGCATAATCGCACAGGCAAAAATAATTTTCCTTTTTCGCAACTTTTTAGAATTAGCAGAACGCCGGGGCATCCCAGAGCTAGGCCCTTTAGAACTGCTGTAAATATCGCGGCCATCGCTACCAAAACCCTCAAAATTATCGTTATAATCAGAATTCTTATTTTTAGGCGACATAAAATTTCTCCTTAAACTTTTTAAAATTTACTTAAAATTTCGCATCCTAGAGGCCAAAACAGAAAAAACAAACCACAAGGCAGCGTACAAAATAAGCGCGAAAATGCTGATTTTGCTAATATCGAAATTCAGGACGCAGACCAAAAAAATATTAAAAATCAGTTGAAACACCTGAATAGTGGTGACCAAAGCAATATTGCTCTTTGTGAAACAACACGCCAAAACTAGCTTAACGAAGGAAGCACACGAGCCAAATGTTGCAGCAAAGGCGTTTGAGCTATCTTCAATTTTATCACACAGAGTGTTAATTTTCTGCGAGTCGTCGTAAGAAAGCAGCGTCAAAAACTTCTCATTCACGTTGAAGTCCGAGGCAATTTTTGAAAGAGTCAAGTTGCAGTCAACAGTCTTAACAAAAATTTTTATATTGCTCCGAGCGCAGGCCAGCAGGGCGCCCGACAGGCTCTTAGAAGGTGTATACTCCAAGACAAACATCGCCACCAAGTCCTGCCCAATGGCGAAATAAGTTAGTTCGCAGCCCGGAACCCGGTACTTTTTCTCGTAGTCGCGGCTAGGAGGGTCAACTTTAAAATCCTTTAAAAGCTCTCGGTTCCCAACCAAAATCCGCTTACCATTGACCCATCCGATGATTCCTTTATTCTCTCTATAAGTAATGTCCGAAACCTTCGTTAAAATGGCCCTTTTGCCCATAATAATCTTGTCAAAAACCTGACTGATAGGCGCATTCAGTCGACATATAACAGAAGCCGCTGCAAGGATAGCTTCATCCACTCGCTGACCATTAAATGTCTTGATCCCGCGAAGCACGATATTATTGGGCGGATAAAGGTCCGCGTCGTTTAGAACGATGCTTTTGGTTTTGGCGACCTTTTTGATCGCGTTCTCGCCCACAACCATGGCCCGAAACTTGAGTACACGTCGGCACAAAGAGGACACAACAAAATTAACCGTAAAAGGCAGCGCAAATGGCGTGCAAAGGAGCAGAACAACGTCAAAGCAGGCAAGGACGCCAATTATGCTCATGTTAGAAAAGTGGTGAAACATCGTGCCAACTAAGCTCACAATACCGCAAACGCAAGCAAAAATGAGGCTTGCGGGGATAATCTTAGCGACCATGGATTCGGTAAAATTTTCGCAACAAGAATTCTTAATGAAATTCGTCAAGAAATTTGTTTTGTGCGCATAAGGCGTCAGAATGGGAGTTCGAGAAGTAATCGAAGGCACAACGTCGCTCAAGGGGTACATATCGACGTTATATTTTTGCTTTGAGGCCGCAACAAACTTAAAGTTGTTGAGCATCCGCTTTTTGGCAGTCAAAGAATTTAAAATCACAAGCAGAAAATTAAAAAGCAGCAAACTTACGTAAGTGCGGGAGCAAAAGGCGCTATGGGCGTGGTGGCGAAGGTGAAACAGCAAACAGGCGTAGCAGTGCAGAAAAGTTATAGTCAAAGGCAAAAATATTGCGGTATCTGCGGCAAAAACGAAGTACGAAATGTGATTAAAGGCCGACCGGATAAAGCTAAAGCCAATAATGCAGCTCAAAATCAGCATCACGTTGGAGGTAATTAGGTACACGGCCGAGTAATTCACGTCGATAGGTGCAGACAAAGAGTTAAGAAAGTTAAAGAGCACGCTGTCCGCGGCGAGTGAAAAAACGAAGATGGCAAACATCGCGCAGAACTTGATGTTTAGGCCTTTAATTTCTTTTTTCAATTTATTTTTTATAGTTTTGGCAGACTCAACGGGGTTTTCTGTGCTATATTCAGGGTAAGCGTCAAAAGCTTCGTCCAACAAAAACTCTGAGTTTCGCGTTTCGCTGCAAAAGTTATCCTCCAAAAACGACTTAACCCTAAGAGAATTCGGAGAAGAAAGCTCATCCGCAATTTTAAGAGGGTCTGTGTTTTGAGTATTCACCTTGTTTTCTGTGGTGCTAAAAATTTCCTCATACCGCGAAAAACTCCGCCCCTTGCCTGTGTAAAAAAAGCCCATTAGCTTAGAAAAAACTTGCTTCAAACTAAAAATTCACCCCTTAATCCCCGAATATACGTTACTTATCACTTTAAAGCCAGGCTCAACCGCTGCCGCGCGACTTCGTACATAAGGACTCCGGCCGCTACGGAGGCATTTAGCGAGTTTGTTTTGCCAAGCTGCGGCAGTGACAGTATAAAGTCGCACTTTTCTTTAACAAACCGCCCCAGTCCAAAGCCCTCGCTCCCAATGACCAATGCAACCGATCCAGTTAAATCAGCCTTGCAGTAAGGTTGACCATCCATATCCGCGCCGTATATCCACAATCCGCATTTTTTTAACAGCTCTAAAACAGAAGGAATATTCGTAACTCTGGCAACTTTTACATGCTCGAGCGCGCCGGCCGAAGCCTTAGCAACGGCAAAACTCAAGCTGGCTGCCCGCCGAGCCGGAATGATAACTCCGTGAGCACCGGCGCATTCTGCCGTGCGAATGATGGCTCCGAGGTTATGCGGGTCCGCAATTTCGTCCGCCACGATTACGAAGGGGGGCTCACCCCTTTGCGCAGCGACGTCTAAGATATCATCAACGCTAAAATACCGATGTGCAGCAACCGTGGCGATGATTCCTTGATGATTGGCGTTATCGCACAGAGAGTTCAGCTTTTTGGGGGCGACTTCTTTTACCGGAATTTTAAGCTCTTTGGCCTTTTGCAAAATGCTGGCGATGGAAGACTTGTGCATGCTGCTAGAAATCAAAATAGAATCTATATTACGGCCGGCGACGATAGCCTCTTTAACCGAGTTTTTGCCGATGATAATTTCGCCGGGAGCCTTTTTGGGCACAGTGTTTTTCAAAAAAATCCCTCTTAATTTATTAAACATTAAAATCTTTTTAATTATATCATATTTTATAAAATTTTGACATGCAAATGCGCCAAAATCGAAAAAATATTTTTTGGCCGGGCTTGACAAAGTAAAGCAGAGCTGGTATAATCATATTTGTTGTTTTGTATTTGTAGCGGTGAGGCTTGTGTTGTAAGTGGGGGCCATTAGCTCAGTTGGT